>NZ_JBANCG010000012.1:0-129718 GCF_037026715.1 Breoghania sp. JC706 | reverse complement strand
CCTCCCGCCACGCACCCGTGCTGAACCCCTCCCACGGATCAGCAAGGTGGCCGGAAGTCTGGGCATGTACGTTCATGATCGTGTCCTTGTGTTGGGAGAGTGAGGCGGGCGCCTCGCAAGGCAGGGGGAGGCGCCTGCGGGAGGCGGCCGGACAAAGGGCCCGGCCGCCTTCGGGTTCAGGGGCGCACCGGAGGGGCGCGCCGGGCGGTCAGATCAGGATGAAGGCGTCGATCAGCAGGATGATGAGGAGGCCCATCACCGAGACGAACGTGGACATCAGCGTCCAGGTCGCGAAGGTTTCCTTCATCGAGAGGCCGAAGAATTCCTTGTACATCCAGAAGCCGGCATCGTTGACGTGCGAGCAGATCGCGCTGCCGGCGCCGGTCGCCAGCGTGACGAGTGCGAGATCCGCCGGGGTCTGCGCCAGAACCGGGATGACGAGGCCGGCGGTGGAGATCGCCGCGACGGTGGCGGAGCCCAGCGAGATGCGCAGGATGGCCGCCACGACCCAGGCGAACAGAACCGGCGAGGCATGGCTTCCCTCAAACAGCTGGGCGATATAGTCGCCCACGCCGCCGACGATCAGCACCTGCTTGAAGGCGCCGCCGCCGCCGATGATCAGCAGCATCATGCCGATGTGGTTCGCGGCCGAGGCGCAGGATCCCATGACCTTCTCGACCGGGATGCCGCGGTTCAGGCCCATGGTGAAGAAGGCGAAGATCAGCGAGATGACCATGGCGACGGAGGCGTCGCCGATGACGTCGACGATGGTGAAGAACAGGCTGTCGTCGGGGGCGCCGTGGGCGATGGTGACGATGGTGGAGGCGGCCATGAGGATGACCGGCAGCATGGCGGTCAGCACGGAGATGCCGAAGCCGGGGGTGTCTTCGAGCCTGAAGTCGGTGGAGGCGCTCGCGCCTTCCGGCAGTTCGAGCTTGGCATAGGCGTCCGGGATCAGGCGCATGGCCAGGCGGTTGAACAGAGGGCCGCAGACGATCACGGTCGGGATGGCGATAATGATGCCGTAGAGCAGCACCTTGCCGATGTCGGCGCCGTATTCGCCGGCGATGACGGTCGGGCCGGGGTGCGGCGGCAGGAAGCAGTGGGTCGCCAGCAGGGCTGCGACCATCGGCACGCCGAGCCGCAGCAGGGAGATCTTCATCTCCTTGGCCATCGTGTAGACGAGCGGGATCAGCAGCACGAGGCCGACCTCGAAGAAGAGGGCGACGCCGACGATGAAGGAGGCGACGATGACCGCCCATTCAACGCGTTTCTCGCCGAACCTTTCGATCAGCGTCAGGGCGATGCGGTGCGCGCCGCCGGCATCGGCAAGGAGCCGTCCCAGCATGGCTCCGATGCCGAAGATCAGTGCGATATGGCCGAGCGTGCCGCCCAGCCCCTTCTCGATGGCCTTGACCACGCCCTCCAGCGGGACGCCGAGCGCGACGGCGACGCCGAAGGAGACCAGCATGAGGGCCACGAAGGTGTTCAGCTTCAGGCGCATGATCAGCAGCAGGAGCACTGCGATGCCGATTGCGACGATAAAGAGTGGCATGAAAACTCTCCTCGATTTCCCCGCCCGTTTTCAGCTGCCGGGCGGGCGCACCTCTCCCGTTGCCGCTCTTGCGAGCAAGCCAATTCCTCAACCAGGGAGACGGTGCATTTGAGTTGCCTGGAGCCGGCGGCCCGTCGTCTGTCGGGTCGCCCGCGATATGCCGTGGGGCGCGGGCGGCGTCGCGCGCCGCCCGCCCAGCTCTACTGCGCTTCCTGCAGGGCTTTCATGCCGGCCTGAAGCGTCTTCACGATGCGGTCCGCGTCATAGACACAGCCGCGCCAGGTTCCCCCCGAAGCGGCCTGAAGTGCGGCCCACAGACGGGTGTCGTCCGGCAGCTTGGGTGCCGGCGCGAGTTCGGGATGGGTTTCGCGGGCGGCGAGGATCCGGGCACCTTCGTCCGCCGAGACCTCGTTGCCTTCGGTGCCGAGGAAGTTGACCGAGCCTTCCAGCTTGCGGCAGTCGACGACGATCTCGATGATGTCGCCGTCCCGGAGCTTGCCGATCGGGCCGCCGGCAAGCGCTTCCGGTCCGACATGGCCGATGCAGGCGCCGGTGGAGACGCCGGAGAACCGGGCGTCGGTGACCAGCGAGACGTGCTTGCCCCAGGAGACGTGCTTGAGCGAGGAGGTCAGCTGGTAGGTTTCCTCCATGCCGGTGCCCGAGGGGCCGCCGCCCATCACCACCATGATGTCCCCGGCCTCGATGCCGCCGGACTTGATGGCCTTGATCGCCGTCGATTCGGCGGCAAAGACCTTCGCCTTGGCCTTGTGATGGTAGATGCCGTTCTCATCGATCTTTGAGGCATCGATGGCGGTCGATTTGATGACCGAGCCTTCCGGCGCGATGTTGCCGAGCGGGAAGGTAATGGTGGAGGTGAGACCGCGCTTTGCGGCCAGTTCCGGCGACATGATGACGTCGTCGGGTTCCACGTTGTCGAGCTTCACCAGGAGATTGCGGAACTTCGCGCGGCGCTCCGAGGTCTCCCACCAGTCGAGGTTTTCCTTGAGCGTCGCGCCCGTGACAGTCAGCACGTCCTCGTTGAGCAGGCCGAGCTTGCGAAGGTGCAGCATCACTTCCGGCACGCCGCCGGCCATGAAGGCACGCACGGTCGGATGATAGACCGGGCCGTTGGGGATGACCGACACCAGACGCGGCACCAGCCGGTTCACCCGCGTCCATTCGTTCACGTCCGGCATGGTGCAGCCGGCGGCATGGGCGATGGCGGGCAGGTGAAGGAGGAGATTGGTCGAACCGCCGAAGGCGGCGTGGACCACCATGGCGTTCTCGATGGCCTTGTCGGTCAGGATATCCTTGGTGGTGATACCCTTTTCATCGAGCGCGATCGCCGCACGGGTGGAGGCGCGGGCGACCTCGTACCACACCGCTTCGCCGGAGGGCGAGAGCGCGGAGTGGGGCAGGGCGAGGCCCAGTCCCTCGGCCACCACCTGGGAGGTGCCGGCCGTTCCCAGGAACTGGCAGCCGCCGCCGGCCGAGGCACACGCCTTGCAGCCGAGCCAGGAGGCTTCCTCCAGCGACAGCTCGCCAGCGGCGAAACGTGCGCCGATGGTCTGCACCTTGCCGGCATCGTCGCCCTTCGTCGGCGGCAGCGTCGCGCCGCCGGGGACGATGATGGTGGAGCGGTCGTGCATGGACGCAAGCGCCATCATCAGGCCCGGAAGCCCCTTGTCGCAGGTCGCGACGCCGACGATGGCGGTGCAGTTCGGCAGGGAGCGGAGGAGGCGGCGGAAGACGATGGCGGCATCGTTGCGGTAGGGCAGGCTGTCGAACATGCCCTCGGTGCCCTGCGTGCGGCCGTCGCACGGATCGGAGACGAAGGAGGCGTAGGGGAGCCGGTCGCATTCGGCGGCAACCTTGGCGGCCTCGGCCATCAGGGCCTCGATCTCGTAGTGTCCGGTGTGCAAGCCCAGCGCGAGCGGCTTGCCGTCTGGCTGTCGGATACCTCCCGTGGTCCCGATCAGCATGAGTTCCTTGCGCAAGAGCTGGGCCGGATCCCATCCCATGCCGGCATTCAGCGTCATGCCGAATATGTCGCCGGAGGGGCGGTTGACGAGGATGTCGGGGGTGAGCGGGAGAACCCCCTCGGGCCCCGCGGCATTGGTCACCACATCGTAGATATCGGCACGCGTATCATCGTAGAGAGTGTCCAGTGACATCTCTAACCTCCTCTCTTCAGGTATTTGTTGAAGCGGCGGGCCTCCCCGCCGGCAGGTCAGATCAGGCCCGCGCTTTCAAGGATCGCTTTGACTTGCTCCTTCTTTGGATCGGAAAGGGGGCTGGTGGGCGGCAGGCACCATGTGGAGATGTCCTGCCCGGTCTGGCGCATCGCCTCCTTCACGGCGTTCACGAAGGGGCTGTCCAGGGTGTAGATGAGCGGCAGCTTGAGCAGCTCGCGGTTGAGCTGCGTCATCGTTGCGAGATCGCCCTCGCGGAAGGCCTTGTAGATGCCGACGGAGAGCTGCGGCGCGAAGTTGACGCTGGCGGTGATCGCACCGTCGCCGCCCAGGAGCAGGGTGTTCACCAGGTGATCGTCGTAGCCGCAGAAGACGGAGAAGTCCGGGTGGGCGCCCTTGATCACGTGGATCATGCCGCGCAGGTGGCCGACCGAATCGATTGTGTCCTTGACGCCGACGATGTTGGGGTGGACGTCGACGAGCGACTTGATGAACTCGGGCGTCAGGTTCTGGCCGGTGAGGTCGGGGAAGTTGTAGATCAGCACCGGAATGGAAACGGCGTCCGCGATCTGGCCGAAATAGCCGCGCAGGTTCGCCTCGGTGATCTTCCAGTAATAGGGGTTGATGGCGACGACCGCATCGGCGCCCACTTCCTCCGCATGCCGGCTGAGCGCGATGGCCGCGCGCATGTTGGTGTGGCCGGTGCCGATGAGAACCGGCACCCGGTGATCCACCGCCTCGACGGCGAATGCGGCGAAGTCTCGGCGCTCGGCCTCGGTCATTTGGGAGAACTCTCCGCCCGTGCCCAGGAAGAACAGCCCGTTGACGCCTTGCCCGATGAGCATGTCGATCAGCGCCTGCATGCCGGCCCGGTCGATTGCTCCATCCGCGGTGAACAGGGTTGAGACGGGCGGAATGATGCCCGCGAACTTCATGCTGTCTGCCATTTTCTCTCCGAGGGTGTCGCCCATGTGTGAATGCCGCGAGGCGGAGGTGCCTTGTTGTCCGATCGTTCTATATTGTAAAACGACTGACTATATTATAGATCATGTTGCGAGCCTTGCGTCGAGTCCTGCGTGCCGGGCAGTTTGTCGCGGCGGAAGGACTGGCAATGCGGCAACGGAGTGTGAGTTGGGAAAATTGGAGGTCAGGCGCGGCCGGACCGGCACGGAAAAAGCCGCAAGGGGCGCAGGAAACGGGGCTCAGGAGCCCGGGGGGTTGCGCGCGATCAATCGCTCGTTCATGCGTCGTGTGTGCCAGGGGGACATACCCATGGGCGGGACAGGGAAATTGAACCGGTGCGAGCGAGCGGGCTATGATCGGCGGGACGTTCCGCTTCGCGCCGGCCTGTCCGGTCGGACGCCCCCTATTCGCCAGATCCGTTTTTTCGTCTCGGCCGCACGCGGGCACATGCCGATCGCGCGTGTGGCCGGAAAAGACCTTGAACACTCGTCAACCAATGCAGATCGCCCGCTCGATAAAAAGCCGGCCGGTCTGGAACCCGAAAACAAGCCATGCCGATCATCCAATCCGTGCAGCGGGCGCTGCAAATTCTCGAACTGTTCGATGAACACAAGACCGAGCTGAGGATCTCCGAAATCAGCATCGCGACCGGTCTGCACAAGAGCACGCTGCATTCGCTGCTGAAGACGTTGCAGGCGGCCGGCTATATCGACCAGAACGCGGAGAACGGGCGTTATTGCCTCGGTCTCAAGCTCATCGAGCGGGGATCGCTGGTGGTCAGCTCCATCGACATGCGCAAGCGCGCGAACCCGGCGCTCGTCGAATTGTCGCGCGAGACCGGCCAGACCGCGCATCTCGGCATTCTGGAAGGCTGCCACGGCGTCTATATCGACAAGGTCGAGGGGCCGGGCATGCTGATCGCCTATTCGCGCATCGGGCGGCAACTGCCCATCCACTGCACTGCCATTGGCAAGTCGCTGCTCTCCAGGATGGATCGCAAGAAGGTGGCGGAGCTTCTGAAGGACTATGCTTTCGAGAAGCATACCGCCCGCACCATCGACAGCATGGAGGCGTTCGTCGCGGAGCTGGACCGGGTGGCGCAAGAGGGCGTGGCCTACGACGACGAGGAACATGCGTTGGGCGTTCGCTGTGTCGGCGCGCCGGTCTTCGATCACACCGGGGAGGTCGTCGCGGCCATTTCGATCTCCACGTTGACAAGCGCGACCCCCGCCGAGGAAGCGGTGGCCTATGCGGATGCCGTGCGGAAAACGGCGGCCACCATATCGAAGGCGCTGGGCTTCAAGGGCTCCTGAACGACCTGATGTCACACGAGATCGGCGGCTCAGGTGCGGCGCGAGGCGAGGGCGCGCGTCTCTGCGCCCTCACCACCAGGCCGGGTCGTTCTTGGCCGGGATAACCAGTCCCTGGAATTGCACCAGCGGCAGGCGGTCTTCCGATTGCGCGATCGTCGTCGCAAAGACCGTCAGGCGGAACATCAGGCTGCTGCTCTTCGACGATGCTCCGGTTTTTTCGCGCCATGTCCGGAGATTTGCGGCGATCCTGGCGGCCGCGGTCTGCTCGTCGCCGACAGGCACAGTATCGGTGACGAGCAGCACCGGCAGGTTCGTGACGGCGCTGCTGTCAGCATTGGCGATGACCTCGTAGCGGTAGTCGATCGGACTTTCGTATTCCAGAACGTTGCCGGAGCCGTTGCGGATGCTGCCGGCCGGCGCCGTATCCAGCTGCGTCAGCATGGACTGGATCGCGGCTTCAGCCGAGGTGTCGGGCGTATCCGGCGGCCCGAGCACGATCGGCTTTGCGGCCGTGATCAGCGGCACCACGGGGGTCGGCCAGGTGATCGTCTCGGTCCGGTAAACGAAATCCGGATTGGTGCTTGCCGGCGGCACCGCGAGGTTCTGGTTGCGCGTCGTATAGGCGCTTGGCCGCATGCTCTGATAGTCGAGCACGAAGAGGCCGCTCCAGCTGGCCGCGACCTCCACATGCGGCGCCCCGTCTTCGGGTTTGTAGATTGCGGTGTCGCCGTCCACGGAAACACGCGCATAGCCGGCGATGTCCGGCCAAGGCGGCAGCCCGTCGCTGCGCGACCAGCTCGCCCGCACCTGCAGATTGTGGGTCTCGGACCCTTCCTGATTCTGGATCTCGAAATTCCACACCTCGCGTGCCACCGGCCCATCCCCGGCGGAACGCGTCAGCCGGCGTACGGCCTCGATACCGCCGTTCGCGGCCTTCGGCTGGCTCCATGCGGGCCACAGCGCTGCGGCGTCGCCGATGATCCGGCTGAAGGCCTTGACCGCTTCCACCGAAGCCGGCGGTCCCTGACGGCCGAGGTCATCGATGAACGGCTGCAATTGCGGGTATTCGGTCACGAAGCGGGCGAGTGCCGCGAACAGGTCCGTGGGCGGCTCGCGCCCGGCGTCCGCGATGCTCTCCAAGAGCATGTCCGATCCGCCTTCCTCAAGCGGTTCGTTGAAACTCAGGGAAAGGTTGAGCGTGTCCTGATCGGCGCGCGAGCGTTCCACCGTCACCGCCGCCGTCCAGGTCAGCGCATCGGCGATGACGGAGATATCGTCGGCCTGCCGCGCCTTCACCGTCTGTAGCTTGGGCAGGGGCGGATAGGTGCGCAGCGGGATCGGGATGCGCGTGGTGCCGATCGGCTGGGTCAGGGTGTTGTCCTGGCCCTGCGGCAACGGCGCCGGGTTCTGTTGCAGCACGAAAGTCAGCCAGTTGGACGGCACGTAGCCGCGATCGGAGGCGGAGCCGTCGCGCAGATGCTCCATCTGGTTGACCTCGTAGTTGAGATCCAGCGTGAAGGCGCGCTGCGCTTCCGGATCCTGCGCGGATGTCAGGAAGTTCAGCCAGTTCTTGCCCTCCACGAGCGGCAGAACGGCCGGTGTCAGCGCATAGGGCAGCTTGTCGTTCTGGGGAACGCCCGGCACCTGCACCGCCCCGAAGAGCTGCGGCGGATAACGCGTGTCGCCGCCGGGTTCTATCGGTCCGTTCAGATGGACCATCGCCGCAAGCTGGGTGAGCGTGGAAAAGCCGTAGTCGTTTTCAAGCGAGCGCAGCAGCGCCTGGCGCCACGTCTCGCGCGCCGAAACCGGATCTCCGGTGTCTTCCGGCTCCTCGTAGACATAGTCGATCTTCTCGGACAGCGTTCCGGCGAGGCTCTCCTTGGAGGCGACGAAGGGATCGTAGAGCTCGTCCGCGGGCGATGCGTTGTCGGCGACATTGGGGGCCATCGTCGGTGAGAAGATCGTCTCCACCGTCCGCAGGAACCGCGCCGCCCACAGATCCATGTCGGTGTTGTTGAAGACGACATCGACAGTCTCGAATTCGCTCGGGCTCGTGTAGCGGCGCAAGCCCGCCACCTCCCGCGTGATCAACTGCGTGCTCAGCGGGGGCGGTGCGAAGAACACCGGCGCGTTGTCTTCGTCGTTGAGGATCCGGACCTCGGTGCCGGCATCCTTGCCCCAGCGCTGAAGCCAGATGCTGCGCTGGCCGAACCGCAGGCTCGTCAGGTCGGAATTGGTGCCGGTGGCGACCTTGACCGTTCCGGCCTTGCCGTCGAAGGGGAAATAGGCGGTCTCGAACTTGTCGGCAAAGGTGGTCAGGCCGGAGGGATCGTCGCTCGCGTCTGCTGTCTCCTCCACCGGTTGGACGGGAGCGGCGGACCTGCGGACCTGCGGCGCGTGCGCGGCGATCTCGTCGGGAACGCCGGAGCGCTCCAGAACCAGATCGACCCGCAATTCCTGAAGGTCCCCCGGCCACCGGGTGGGCTGGTCCCTGGTGAGGGCGAAGGTGATGGTGTGTCCCGCCGGCGGGGTGCCGGTTCCGCCGCCGGCAAGCCAGCCGAGCACGTCCGTCACATAGGCTTCCAGCCCGGCGACGAGCGAGGTGCCGTCGATTGTCGTGTCCAGCGCACGGGATGCGAGGATGTCGTGGGTGTCCAGATGTGCGGCGACGCGGCGTCCGGCAGCGCCGGCCTCGCCAAGCTGGTCCGCGACCTGCGCATAGAGCGCGGTCACAGTTTTCAGGATCTCGGGATCGCTGTTGCCATCGGTGTCAAGAATGATGCCGGGATCGAAGGTCAGGTTCAGGCCAAGGTTCGGGGCCTGCTCGCCGCCGGTCACCAGATAGCTCGCCTCGGTGCCGGTCCAGTTGCCGAGCCCGAGCAGGTCGTCATTGAACACCACGTCCAGTTCGACCGTCGGCGACAGGGGAGTGGGCAGCGTGTTGCCGAATACGTCTTCAACCGACAACTGGACGGTGAGCGTGTCTCCCACCGCTGCATAGCGGTTTTCCGCGTCCACCAGCGGGGCGGTCGCGAACACGCTCTGGTAGGTCCAGATGCTCTGCCCGCCACCGTCCGCACCGGTATCTGTCGCGGTCACCGGCCGGCTCCAGTTCTGCGTGGCCGGCATGCCGTTGATCGCCGTCACCCTGTAGCTGACGAGCTGGTAGAGCGCGCGCAGGAAGTCGGTGCCGGCGGCATCCGCTTCCACGGGGGCGTCCGGCCAGGAGATCGACCAGCCGACCGAGCCGCCCGCATAGGTGGCGGAATAGCTGGGAACCGGCGTTCCTTGCGCGTCGCTTGCAAGGGTGGAGAAGATCGCCTTTCCCGCGTCGGGTGCCGGGCCGACCAGAACGTTCTGGTAGGGCTTGGTGGCGATCGTGCCGCTGCTGGCGCCGAAGCGCACGAGCACCATCAGGTTGGCCGGACCCTCGGCGAAGATCTCCGGCTCCAGCCCGTCCACCTGCAGGAAGAAACCGGCGCTGTGGACGACCGAGACTTCCCACAAAAGGCGCAGGAACGCGCGCAGTTCCGCCCCGCCTTCTGCGAGTTTGGCGTAGTTCGGCCCGTTCGCCGAAGCCGCCATCGCCTCGATCGCCGCGCCGGCGGGCGAACTCGCCGTGGAGAGATCCGCGCGCACGAGAACCGAGGGCACCTGCGTCGACACCCAGTTGCCGCGTTCGGCGCTGGTCACCAGATCGACGGCCACGAGATCGACCGCCTCATCGTCCAGCAGGGCTTGCAGCAATGCCCGGTTGGCCTCGTCGGTGCCGAGCAGCGAATAGACGTCGGGCAGGATCGCGCCCGGCGCGCCTTGCGGATCGGGAATGGCGGCAAGCCGCACCGGAAGCGCCAGCGCCGCAGAAGCTTCCCATGGGGCGCCGGGCTTGCCGAGATTCACCTGCTGGTCGGCGTCGCTTTCGCCTCCGGCCAGATGCTGGCTGAGATAGAGCGTGCCGGGTGCGGCCTCGCGCACCGCCTGAAGCAGCGCTTCGGGCAGGGAATTGATGATCTGCGACGTGCCGGAGGCATCGCTCCAGCTGGTGATGTTGTTCATCGCGTAGATCTGCGGGCCAACGGTCAGCGGGGCGAGTTGGGTCACCTGCCAGGGTGCTGCGGCGGGGCCGGTCGTATGCACCATGTCCGCGGTGAGCGCGGAGGTGGTGTCCGCGGCAACCTCGATCCAGTCCGGCGTCGAGGCGGTTGCCGACAGGCCGGCGGAAAGCAGCCAGCCGTCTTCGTTTCGCTGCAGCGGAAACTGCTGCCCGGTCAGCACGTAGAGCGCGCGGAGCGTGCCGGGCTCGGCCGGGTCGGGCAGACGGAGCCCGCCCATCAGGAAGCGCGAGACGAAGCCGCCGAGATCGGAAATGTTCAGCTCGGCAAGAGCCGTTTCCAGATCCGGCGCGCCGGTTTCCACCATCTGCTGCACCAGTTGCTGGGCCAGCATGACGAAGAACTCGTCGAACAGCATCGCGATGATGGTTTCCTCGCCGACACCTTGCTCCGCGGAAAGGTTTGCCGCGCTTTCGCCCGCGAAATAGCGCGCGACCAGCTCCCGGTAGTTGCGCGGCAGAAAACGGCTCCCGAGGCTCATGCGGGGATCGGCGTCGCCGTAGACCACGGAAAGGCTCGCGGGCATCGGGAATGTGACGAAGGCCGGGCCGTCCTCACCGGGCGCACCGCCGGCGATCTGGAAGATGAAGCTCTGCGACAGGGCCTCGGCGACGCGGGTCTGGAACTGGCCCTCCTCCAGGGCGACGGAGGTGGAAATCAGCCGTTCATGGAAATTGTCGCCGCTGCCCAGGTTGTTGAGCAGCCAGCGCGCCAGCCCGGCGCACATCTGCCCGAACGGCGAACCGGTGCCGCCGGTCTCCATCACCAGCGTCGCAACCCCTTGCGGAACCCAGGTCGTGCCATCCTGCGAGACGGAGGTGGGCTGCAGCGCGAAGAGGAGCGGCAGGGGCGCCGCAGCCGTTGCCGCGAGCGAGCGGGTGGCCAGCGGCGCGGGTGTGCGCAGCCGGCCCGGTGCCGCGCCGAGCGCGATCATCGCGCGCCGCGTCAGCTCCGCATTCCGCTCAAAGGCTTCGATGCTGACGGCGGTGGGCGTCGGACCGGAGAGCTTCGCGGTCGCTGAGCCGCTGCCGAATTCGGTGTTGATGAGGTTGAGCGTGACCTGGAACGAGAACGAGATCTTGACGAAGACAATCTTGATCGAGGCCTTGGCCTTGACCTCGGCGGTGAGCTTCAGCGGCGTCTTGTGCTTGGTCTCGATCGCGAACGCCACGGTGATGGTGACGGTCAGCGAGACCTCCACCGCGATGATCTCGAAATCGACCTTGCCGAACACGTTGCCGGTGAGCGAGAGGCTGATGCCCCACCACCAGTAGTCGACGCCATTGGAGGTGAAGGTGCCGTCGAAGGAGGCGAGGAAGCCCTCGACCGTCAGTCCCAGGATCAGGCTTGCGCCGGCCTTCAGCGGGCCTTCCTTGAACTCCTTGCCGACGCCGCCGGCGATCCCGACGCCGAAGCTCCAGATCAGGCCGAATTCGGGGCCGAACTGGTCGGGGGCTGCGGCGCTGCTCAGCTTGGCGAGATAGAAGCCGGCCTTGGCGATGACGGGAACGGGGCCCGCCTGGAACTGCACCGTTATGGGCGTGGCGCTGTCGCCGTTGAATGGCCAGCCGATGGCGAAACGCCAGTCGCCGTTCGTCCAGATCGAAATGGAGAAGTTGGGCAGGGACAGCTGGAAGGCGCCGACATTGATCTGGCCGAGATTGAGGTAGATGTCGGCGGAAAAGACCCCGACCTCGTCGCTCACCTTCCGATAGATGATCGTAAAGGTGAAGTCCTGAACCTTCGACAGGAAGCCGTTGTCCTTGTCCTCCTTGTCGCCGCCGTCCTCGTCCGTTGCCGGCAGTCTGAGGGAGAGCGGCGCCGCCTCCACGATCTCGCGGATCGAGGGCGTCGCCGCCGGAGGTTTGGTGCCCCCGTCCGGCTTGTCGTCGTCGGGCTTGTCCTTCTTCTCCGGCGTCAGCTTGATCTGGGCGCCGTAGAAGGTGTTGTCGTGCAGGACGGCGGTGAGCGCGAGGCTCTTGAACGCGAACTTGATGCCGAAGGCGAGGCCGGCATCGGAATTGTAGAGCGACCGGTTGGCGTTGATGAGGCTGACGAATTCGGCGACCGTCTTTTCCGAAAACGGGTTGAGCTTGTCGAAGACCTCGTTGATGACATTGGGGTTTGTCGGGTCCGTCTTGACCTCGTAGGCCCGCAGCAGGAAGGCGACCGGCGCACCGTCCAGCGCGAAGGTGACCTTCGGCCCGTTCCAGTTGGTGTCGGCCGATTTGCCGACGAAGAACAGCGAGTTGCTGCCGCCGGGATCGCCGGGGAAGCCGAAAATGCCGAGATCCTTCGGTCCGATATTGTAGTTGAAGAACAGGTTCAGAAGCTGGCCCTGGTAATGCACCATCCGCAGGACCGAGACGACGGTCTCCTCGCTCAGGGCCAGCCGGTCGATCTGAACGTATTCAAATGACGACGTCAGGATGCCTTCGAAATTGAACCCCTTCGGGCCGGAGATTTCCGGCGGGAACCGCAAGATGACGCCGACGTTCTTTTCCGGGTCCGTCTCGGCCGGGTTCCAGCCGATAAAGAGCGTCGCGGTGAGGTTGGTGTTGAACGCTGCCAGGGCGCCGAACAGGCCGAGCGGAATGTCGAACTGGAGGCTGTAAACGGGCGCGCCCTTGAAGGAGGCTCCCGATATGCGGACCTGCCACTCGCCGATGGCCGCAGGCTTCAGTCCGGCGGGCGTCTCATCGAGCGCCACGATCTTGCCGGGCAATGTCCGCTCCAGGCTTTGCGCGCGGGCCTTGCTCAGCAACTGGTCGACCTTCAGGCTGCTCAGGTCGGTGAGGATCGCGCCCTGCAGCGCCGCGGTGTTGTCCTTGCGGATGCAGGTTGTCATGGCGAACGAATAGCCGGTGATCGCCAGTCCCTTGACGGGCATGTCGTCCGCGACTTCGCCGTAGGAAAAGATGTCGCCGCCGATATCGTCGCGAAACGCCAGCAGTCCGCCGATGCGGAAACCGGAAAGCGCGAGTGTCACGCATTCGCCGCTGCCCGGGGTGCGGGTGATCGGAACCAGCGTGGCGTCGGTGATGCTCTGGGCGGTCAGGACCGTGCCCTTGTCGTCGGGATCGAAGACGAAGCTGCGCGGGGCTTGCGTGGAGAAGATCAGCGACCCCGTGCCGTCCTCGTAGAGCGTGTAGACGCCGTCGATGACGATCGTGCCGCTGTCCTTGTCGTCGGTATCGGGCGCGACCTTCAGCTTTGCCTTGGAGCCGAAGAGCGTGTCGATGGAGAAGGCGATCTTGCTGTCGAAGGTCGCCAGCTTGCTGTTGGCGTAGTGCACGTTCAGCAGGAGAACCTGGAAGTCGGGATATTTGAAGGAGGGGTTCTCGTCAGGCCCGACGAAATCCTCCTGATAGTGGATGACGGAGAACAGCGAACTGCGCTCGATCTCGGGATTGGCCGAGAGATCGCCGACGCGGTTGATCGTGATGCCGAAGTGATGCGCGGAGAGCTTGCCCGAAATGCCGCCGAGCAGGATCTGGATGTCGAGCGGCAGCGCCTGATAGTCGAGAGGCGCGTTGAAAAAGATGATGCCGTTCCAGTCCGGATCGTCCAGCAGCGCCAGGAAGGGGGCAAAGATCTCCCCGCCCTCATGCGCGGTGGCGATATAGGATTTCAGCCGCGCCTGGACACTGTCCTCGCTCGCTTCTCCTGTCAGCGCCGTCCAGGTTTCGGTGTCGTCGATCAGGCTGTTCAACGTCACGCCGGGTACGAACTTGAAGATCGCGACGGCCTCGTCGGGCGCGTTCCCCAGAGCCAGATCGAAGGTGAAATCGCCGAGCTTGATCTTGTCCTCGAAGGGGGCGAGCGCCTGTGCGTCGCTGGCCACCAGAAACAGGTTCTCGTCAAGCACGGCATTGGAGAAGACGGGGTTCACCACCCCGTCTCCGTTGGGGTTGAGAGCCGCGAACTGCTCGGGGATCTGGGGACTGCGCGCCAGTATCAGGCGCTGGATGCTGCCGGCCGGCGGCGCGCCCGCCGTGACGGGGTTGAGCTTCGCCAGAAGCCCCAGCGGCGTGCGCGCGTAGCCGCCGTCGAAGGCCGCGTTGGTGGAGGTGTCGAAAAAGATCGGCCCGTATTTCATGTCGAAATAGGGGGCAAGACGCGCCCGCCTGTTGCGTGCGATCACCTGCCGTTCGATCGCTTCCAGATCCTGGCTGGAGAGATCCGGATTGGGATCGGGGATGCCCTCGTCGGGGGCGGCGAAGTAGACGCCGCCATAGGGCATCATCGGGAAGATTTCCTCTTCAACCGGCGGCGCGGACGCGGGCGGGGCATCGTCGAACTGCACCAGGCTCGCCCCGACCGCGATGGGGAAATCGTAATCCTCCGTTCCCGACAGATCCTTGCCGAAGTACGTGGAGGCGGGGGATTGGGCGCAATAGCTGGTGTTGATCAGCTCTTCCGCCGCATCGCCGTTCGCCGGGCCTGCCATCGGATCGCGCACGGCGCGCACCCACGCCGTCGTCAGCGCGTCGTCGAGCGTGGCCGGCCCTCCGCCGGCGGGATCGTAGTTGCGGGCGAAGGCCGGCCGCCCGCTTTCAAAGCTCAGCCGGTCGCCCGGCTTGACCAGCACGTATTCGGTTCCCGAAAGCCCGCCCCGGATCTGGATCCGGTCGGCGGGCGCGGCGGCGGCGGAAAGAGAGCGGTCGAGCGCCAGCCCGCTCACCTCGAATTCGCCCACCGGACACAGATAGCGGGAGGTGGACTGGCTGTCCGGATTGCGGGCAAAGCCGAAGCCTGCGGTAAGGCTCTGGCCAAGGGGCTGGGCGGCGGGCACCAGGCGCACGGCCGCGTTCGTCGTGCTGGTGACATAGGTCGAGGTCAGGGCGTTCTGCTGGCTGAGGTCGAGCGCCAGGCGCGTGCGCCGGTCGTCGAGCGGCGCGAGCGGCTGGACGTAGGTGTTGAAGAACAGGTTGGGCGTATCGAACCGGCCGGGATCGGGGGCGGGCGTGAACAGCCGGTACTGCGCCATCCCGGCCGTTTCCGGCGCGCTGCCGAAGAACAGACGCAGGTTGCCGCCGAAGCCTGTTTCGAGCGCGTAGTGGCTCCAGTCCCAGGCGAAGGTGAGAGCGCCGCGATGCGCGCCGACGAGCGGCAGCAGGATCTCGTCCGGCTTCGTGCCCTCGGCCTGCGGCAGGCCGCTTCTGACGACGCGGACCTCGATGCTGTCCTCGGCCGTCGCCGGGGTGAAACGGATTGCCGGAGCGCCGTTATTCAGCGACAGACGTGTGTTGCGCCGCAGGAAGACCTGCCAGCTGCCGATCGGCAGCGCGATGTCCGCGCTTACCGCCGATGCGCTCGATCCCTCAAGAACGGTGTAGTCGTTCGCAGCCATGCGCCAGGCGATCCGCGAGAAGAAGGTGCCGGCGTCGGACAGCACGCGGCCGAGTTCATCGAGCAATATTCCGGCGTCGACGGCCTCGTCGGAAAAGACATAGGCGCCGGCCGCCGCGAAGCTCTCATCGAGCGTCAGCGTGTCGGGCGGCGGCGTTCCGGTCGCAAAGAGGTAGAAGTAGGTCAGGGCGACGGTGTCCCCGCCCGATCCGGCCCCCGCGTCATTGTTCGATGCGGCATAGACCGCGCCCTTGTCGTCTTCGCCCGATTTCGTGAAGCTGATGTCCTGCTCGTCGGCAACGATGGCGGGCGGCCGCCGGCCCGGTGCGGGGGCGGGGGGAGCTGCCTCGGACGCTACGCGCGCCGCTTCGCTTTCCTGCTTGCTCACGACGGTGATCTTGAAACCGTCGGTCCCGATCGTGTTTTTGGCCTCCAGCGCATTGGCGAAGATCAGGAATTGCACGTCGAGGCTAAGGATCACCGCAGACGAGAGCTCGACCCGGTAGATCGTCGTGACCCCGTCCACCGTGACCCGGACCTCGTTGAGGCCGAGGCCGATCTGATCGGCTGCCGGCGAGACCGCCAGACCGAGTCGGACCGTCTGGTTCCGCGTCGGGGTCTGCAGGTCGAGTTTGTCGAGAGGATGCTTGGGGCCGTTGTTGACGACCAGATCGATATCGGTCGCGCAGCCGTTGAGAAAATAGGCGTTGGTCATGGCGCAAATCCCAAGCTGCCGGTTCGAGATGCTGCCAGGCATCTACGACGGATGGGGGCTCGGTCGCCGGGGCCTGCCCCTGCGACGGCGGGTCAATCTGCAAATACCCGGCGTCCGCCCTCGAAAAAAAAATCGCACCCGGATGCGATCGCGGGCGGACTTCGCGCGGGCTTGACGGCGCGAGGCCCGGAGGCGGCACGAAATGCCTTCGATAGGGCAGTCCCGGTTTCGACTGGTTCCCAAGAGCCTTGAGACCCATGAGAGCCTTGAGACCCATGAGAGCCTTGGGACCCATGGGGACCCCACGCGGGTTGGAACCGATCTGACTGGGCCATATGCGGTCCGGCTTCGGTCAGGGCGCGTCGGGACGCCCTGCGTGACGGGCCGCGTGAAGGGCCGCGTGAGCGGCGGCGCGGTCGCGGACGTGGTCCGACACGGCTTGCCCGTTTTCCGGCCGGGCAGATCCACCCGGCCGGAAGGGAGCCGCGACGGCGTCAGCACCGCGCCGACCGATCCTGCCTGTCGTCTCGAGCGCTCCGGTCCTGCCGGCGACCGGCCTAAAGCGAGCCTTCCCTCGACACGGGCGGCGAGATCGATATGCCCTTCGAGGAACCGGTGCTGTCTTCGCCGATGATCGTGTCTTCGAACATGAAGAAATAGAGATCGAGCACGTTGGAGACGGTCGAGGAAATCGTGTAGCGCCGGGTGATGCCGCTCTGCTCGGAATTGAACAGGAGCTCGTTGTCGGGCGAGGCTTGCTGGCTCGCGCCGAAGATGTCCGGCGCCTTGTTGGCCTTGATGTCCGCCGCCCAGGACGTCCCGGTCACGCTGTCAGCGGTCGGGCTGACCGAAATCGGCGCAAGCGCGTGCTGATCTCCGCCATTCAGGACGATCTTGACGTTGGTCGGAGTGGCATTGATGAAGTAAGCTTTTCCCATTGAAATTCTCTCCGTTTTCTGATTTTAAAGGTTATTGATTTTATCATCTGCATTTTGCAGCAAGTTATTAGATGAATAAATCGGGTATTCGGGGTCTGTATTAATTAGGCCGGAGCCGGTCATCGTTCTCGTGGCATCCCTAGGCTGTGCCGGTGTCGGGATACACCGTCTGGAGCCAATTCCCGATCTGCGAAAACATGGAAAACCCGGGAAAGACCCAGAGCAGCAGCGCGATATTTGCGCTCGCGGAAGCCGGGTCGGCGAGTGAATTGTAGATCTGTGTCGTGGAGCTGTCCGTGGAGCGCAGGAGCAGGTTGTTGACGTCGCCCCATTCGCCACTGCCCGGGGCACCTGTGACCCGCCGGACGTCGACATTGTAGGGGTAGTAGAAATCCTGAGGATCGGAGGGCTTGAGTGCGGGCAATTGCATGCCGTTCAGGGTCGGAGTGATCTGCGTCGGAGCCCAGTTGATTATGGAAAGGGTGGAACTCATCGGCATTCCCCGGAAAATCGGTGTTTGGAAAATTCGCAGGCAAAAACGGCACGTCTAAAAAGCAGTCCTCGAAAGAGGCGACGAAAAATCGCTTGTCCGAAACGTCGTTGGCGGCTTCAGGCCGTCGCACGAATTGCCGACTTTGCGCGCTCCTGACGTCACGCGCGGGGCCGTCGCTTGGGTTCGTGGATTACGTTACGGTATTTACTGCCGTGCGGTCAACACGGAGGCGAACTGCCGTGTCAGCCGCTGGCGTTCCTCTATGGTTGCCTGGCGGGTCGAAATGCCGGCGGAACTGCCGGTCTGGTCCACGCCGAAGACCTTGTCGCCGAACAGATAGAAGTAGAGGTCAAGGGCGACGCTGGTCTGCGCCTTCAGGTACCAGAACTGCGGCATGCTGGATCCGGTGGAAATGCGGATGAGGATGTTCTCCCCGCCGCCGGGGCCCGTGCCGGCGCCGAAGACGTTGGGGCCCTTGTTCGCGGAGATCGGATAAGCGGCGCCGGGCAGGGTCACGGAGGGCGCGGGCGGCGCCATCGCACCGACTTGTGCGTTGGTATCGTTGGCGTTGAGGTTCAGCGCCGTCGTGAAGGGAGTGGCATTGAGGAAAAGCACATTTGCCATGCAACGGCGCACGCCCCGCGCTGAAAACGATTTCTGAAATGGTCCTTGACCGTGGATCCCGGTCGGATTTGGCGATCCTAGTCGGATTTCGCCTTGGATGCCATGTGACGGGCGACGCCGGGCGGAAGGGGCGTTGACCGACGGCATCCGGACAAGAGAAAACCCCGGGCCTTTCGACCCGGGGTTTCGAGATTGCCGCTTGCGCCGGCGCAGTCGCGATCAGGCCGCTTCCGTCTTCGGCTGGCGCAGGTTTTCCAGGATGTTCTGCGGAGAGGACACGCCATAGGGGTCCGTCTCGCAGTTGTCGGAATAGCCTTCTTCCACGAACCACTGCTCGACCTTGCCGTCATTGACGACGGCCGCATAGCGCCAGGAGCGCATGCCGAAGCCGAGGTTGTCCTTGTTGACCAGCATGCCCATCTTGCGGGTGAACTCGCCGGAACCGTCCGGGATCACCTTCACGTTCTTGATGCCCTGTGCCTTCGCCCAGGCGTTCATCACGAAGGCGTCGTTGACGGCGACGCAATAGATCTCGTCGATGCCTTCGGCCTGGAACTCCGGATAGAGCTTCTCGAAATCGGGAAGCTGGTAGGTGGAGCAGGTCGGCGTGAAGGCGCCGGGCAGGGAGAAGAGCACGACGCGCTTGCCGGCGAAATAGTCGGCCGTGGTCTTGTCTTCCCAGCGGAACGGGTTGGGCCCCTCAACGGACTCGTCACGCACGCGCGTGTGAAAGGTCACGTCGGGAAGCTTCTGGGCAAACATGGGTGTGGGCTCCTTCTTTTTAAGTAGATTAATTCTCAAGTGCGGTCTGGACCCGAATTTGGGACCAAGAGCCTGCCAGGTCAAGCGCGACTCTTTTGCAATGCACCGTAAGAATGGTCATGTCGTGGCAATGGGTTGCGATGACGTAACGGTACAATGTGTGCAAGTGCGAAGGTTGTGGGCGGACCGTCGCGATATTGGCATTAGTTTCAATTTCGGCATCGGTCTTAAGCTTTGCAAAATGGGATTCGCGTAGGAGGCGCAAAGGGCGTCGGTGCACGCCATGGCGGGACGGCCGGGAGACGACAATGAGTGAAGTGGAATTCGGCAAGCCGCCCGTTCTCGTGGTGGGCGGGCTCGTCGCCCCGGGGACACGGACGGACGCGTTGCGAGACGCCGGTATCGCGGTAGAGGCGGTGCCCGACGGCGCGGCCGCGCTGGCGCTGATGGAGCGTGACGCCCGGCGCGTGCTTCTCATAGCTGAAGATCTCGCCGACATGCCCGGTACCACGCTGATGCGGACGCTTTCGGAACGCAACGTGTCGCACACCTCGGTGCTGGTCTTGAAGCCGGGCGGGGTGGTTGATGGCGCGCGGGTGCGCGGCGCCTACGATTTCCTGGTCGAGCCGGTCGACGACCTCAGGCTGGTGACGGCCCTGAACAATGCGCGCGAGCGCGCCGTCCTTCATGCCGCAGTTGAGGATCTCAGCCCCGACATGGGGCCGGCCGGCTACTTCGGCTTCATCGGCCGCTCGGTGGTGATGCGGTCTGTCTACCGGATGGTGGAAAGCGTGGCGCGCTCGCGCGCGACGGTGTTCATCACCGGCGAGCCGGGCACCGGCAAGGAGGTCTGCGCTGAAGCGATCCACAAGGCCGGCCCGCGTGCGCAGGCGCCGTTCGTCGTCCTCGATTGCGCCAGCCTGCCGGCCGACCGGCAGGAGGCGGAGATCTTCGGTCATGCGCCTGAGGCGGTCACGGATACCGCCTTCGGGCTGTGCGGCGCGGCCGCCAGCGCCGATGGCGGGACGCTTTTCGTTCGCGATATCAGTGCGCTCCATCCCGAGCTTCAGGTGAAATTCCTGCATTTCCTGCAAACCGGTCTGATCACGCCCTGTGGCGGCGGACGGGAGCGTGCGGTGGACGTGCGGGTGATCTGTGCTTCTGACCGCGATCCGATGCAGGAAGTGGTGGCCGGACGGTTCCGCGAGGATCTTTTCTACCGGCTGCACATCCTGCCGATCCATCTGCCTCCCTTGCGCGACCGCGAGGGTGATGCGGTGGAGATCGCCGCGCGCATGCTGCGCGAGGCGGCGGCGGAAGCGGGCAAGCGCTTTCGTGGCCTTGCGCCCGAGGCGCGCGCGTTCATCGCGGATTACGCCTGGCCCGGCAACGTGCGCGAGCTGCAAAGCGTCGTTCACGCCATCGTGGATGCCTTCGACGGCGATCTCCTGACGGCGGACATGTTGCCGGCACCGATCCGGGGCGAGACCGGGGGCGAGGCAGCGTCCGACGCCATCGCCGTGGGGACGGGCAGCGGCAACGCGGAGACGCGGGCCGCGGCCACAGACGGGGCGGCCCTGTCATCAGATGCGGGCGGATACAGCCAGGGCGAAGGTACGGTCGGCCTCGTCGTCGGGCTGACGCTTGCGGAAATGGAGCGCCGTTTCATCGAGGCGACCATCGAGGCCTGCGACGGATCGCTGCCGCGCGCGGCGCGCATGCTGGGGGTTTCGCCCTCCACGCTCTATCGCAAGCGCGAGAGCTGGGGGGAGGAGCAGGACTGAACCGGCCAGTCGCCCGAGCCAGCCAGTCGCCTGTCCTATAGCCGCTTGAAACGTGGCAACCGCCTTGCTTTTTTCACATCAGGCGTCTTCACTCCGTATCGTGGCCACGGGCGCTCGCGTAACACGCGAAGCGTTCGCGCGCCCATCGTCGAACCGGATTGAACCGATCGGGAGAGAACGTCATGCGTGGCGCAAAATTGCGGCGGATCGCGGCCTGTGCGGTCGTGATGGGAGCCATGGCGGCGACCGGCGCTATGTTCACGTTCTCCGAGGAAGCGGCGGCAGCCGAGCGGCGGGTCGTTACGGTTCCGGATGCGGATTATTTCGGGGCGGACTATCGCACGGCCAAGGATGTCGATCTGGAGGCCTGCAAGGCCGTCTGTCTCGATGATCCGCAATGCAAGGCCTTCACCTACAACCAGGCCGCCCGCTGGTGCTTTCTGAAGCGCGATTTCGGCGACTTGCGCAGTTTCGCCGGCGCCGTCGCCGGGCGGGTCGTGGAGGTCAAGCCGCAGGCCACGCCCAAGGAGACCGAGGCGCGGCGGGCGGAGCTCGCTTACCTGCCGTCGTCGCTGCGCCAGGAGGCCGACCGTTTTGCGAGAAGCCTCGCCACACGCTACACGCCCGGCTCCCTCGGCCTTGATGTGCTGGTTGCCAATGCCGAAGGCGCCATGTCCGCCGGCCGGCCGGTCGAGGCGGTGACCTTCTTCGGCCGCGCGCTGGTGCTCGCTCCCGATCGTCCGGATCTGTGGCTGTCGGCGGCCAAGGCCGCCAATGCCGCCGATCCCAAGGACTGGCAGCAGAAACAGCGCATGCAGGAGACCGCGACGGCAATGGCCGTCAACGCCTACCTGCACTCAGCCGACGACGATGCTCGCATCCAGGCGCTGGAGGCGCTTGCCGTCTCCGCCAAGGCGCGCCAGCTCTGGAAGCCGGCCATCCGCAGCTATCGCGCGGCACTCGCGATCCGCGAGGACACGCGGCTGCGCGACGATTACGACGCGCTGGTTGCCGAACACGGCTTTCGCATCGTCGAGCATCAGGTGGATTCCGATGCGGCCGAGCCGCGCATCTGCCTGATCTTTTCCGACAAGCTGCAGACGCTGAGGCCGAATCTCGCCGATTTCGTCAAGGTCACCGGCGCGCCGGGTACGTCGGTTTCGGTGGAAGAGGCGCAGATTTGTGTCGACGGCGTGCGCCACGGCGCGCGCTACGAGATCGCTGTGCGTCCCGGCATTCCGGCGGCCGACGGCGAGACGCTGGAAAAGGGTGCGAAGCTCACCGTTTATGTGCGCGATCGGGCGCCGTCGGTACGTTTCATGGGCCGCGCCTACGTGCTGCCGCGCGGCGACGATCCGACCATTCCCGTTGTCACTGTCAACACGAAGGAACTCACCGCCCAGATCTACAGGGTGGGCGACCGTGCGCTCGCCGATCTCGTGCGCGAGGGCAATTTCCTCGACCAGCTCAATTCCTGGCGGGCCGACCAGATGGCCGACGATGTCGGTTCCAAGGTCTGGGAGGGCCGGATCGAGGTCGGTTCTGAACTCAACAAGGACGTGACCACCGCGATCCCGCTCGACGATATCGGTCTCGACCTGAAACCCGGCGCCTATGCGCTGGTGGCCAGGGTGCCGGACGACAAGTCAAACCAGTGGGGGCCGTTCGCAACCCAGTGGTTCATCGTCTCCGATCTCGGGCTGACGGCCTATACGGGCCGTGACGGGCTGCACGTGTTCGTGCGCTCGCTCTCCACCGCCAAGGCGGTCGCGGATGTGAAGGTGACGCTTGTCGCGGCCAACAATGATGTCCTCGGCAGCGCGGTCACCGATCAGGGCGGGCAGGCGGCCTTCGATCCCGGCCTTGCGCGCGGGACCGGCGGCAATCGTCCGGCGGTGCTCAACGCGGAGGTCAAGGGCGGCGACTATGCCTTTCTCGATCTCACCAAGGCGCCGTTCGACCTGACCGACCGCGGCGTCGACGGCCGGCCGGCGCCGGGGCCGATGGATGTCTTTGCCTATACCGAGCGCGGTGTCTATCGCCCCGGCGCGACCGTTCATTCGGTGGCGCTGGCGCGCGACGACAAGGCCAAGGCGCAGCCGGACGTGCCGCTGACGTTCGTCTTCTCCCGCCCCGACGGCGTGGAGCAGCGCCGCGTCGTTGTGCCCGATGCCGGGCTCGGCGGCCATGCGGCCGACCTGAAGCTGCCCGACGGTGCGATGCGGGGCACATGGTCGCTTGCCGTCTATGCCGATCCCAAGGGCGCCGCGCTCGCCGACGTGAGCTTTCTCGTGGAGGATTTCGAGCCGGAACGGGTCGCCTTCGAGCTGGAAACGGATGCGGAGCGGTTCGACCGGGACAAGCCGGCGGAGATTTCGCTGAAGGCCGACTATCTGTACGGCGCTCCGGCGGCCGACATGAAGCTCGAAGGCGAGGTGACGGTGCGCCCGACCCGGGAATGGTCGGCGTTCAAGGGCTACGAATTCGGGCTTGAGGACGAGGAGGCCTATCCGAACACCTCGTCGCTGCCCTCCGGTCTGAAAACCGATGCGCAAGGCAAGCTCGCCTTCGAGCTGCAGCTGCCCGACAGCCCCGTGGACACGCAGCTCGCCGAGGCCGAAGTGGTGGCGCGGCTGGTCGATGCGGGCGGGCGCTACGTGGAGCGTACCCTGAAGCGCGAGGTCAAGCCGGACAGCGCGCGCATCGGCATCCGTCCGCTCTTTGAGGATTCGGTGGAGCAGGGCGGGCCGGCGGAGTTCAACGTCCTTCTCGCGGCGCCCGACGGCACGCAGATGTCCGCCAAGGGGCTCGCCTGGACGCTGTCGAAGATCGAAACCCACTACCAGTGGTTCAAGGCCAACGGATCTTGGCAATACGATGCGGTGAAGACGACGAAGCGGGTTTCGAATGGGACGCTCGATCTCGATGCAAAGGATCCGGGTCGATTGTCGCTGCCGGTCGACTGGGGCCGGTTCCGGCTGGAGATTGCCGGCGGGCCGGACCAGAGCGCGACGAGCGTGGAGTTTTCCGCCGGATGGTACGTCGCCAAGGCGAGCGCGGACACGCCGGACGTGCTGGAGGTCGGCCTCGACAAGGAGCGCTACCGCCCCGGCGAGGTCGCCAAGCTGCGGCTTCAGCCGCGGTTTGCCGGCACGGCGCTGATCGCGGTGATGGCGGACGGGCTGATCGACACCAAGGTCGTGGAGGTGGAGGCCGCGAAGGAGACGAGCGTCGATCTGCCGGTCACCGATGCCTGGGGGCCGGGCGCCTATGTGACCGCCACGCTCTATCGGCCGATGGATATCAAGGCCAAGCGGATGCCGGCGCGCGCGATCGGGCTGACCTGGCTCGATGTCGACCCCGGCAAGCGCGATATCGATGTGGAGCTGACGGCGCCGGAGACGATGCGTCCGAACGGCACGCTGGCGGTGCCGGTGAAGCTCGCCAATCTGGCGCCGGGCGAGGAGGCTTATGTCACCGTCGCGGCGGTGGACGTGGGCATTCTCAATCTCACCCGCTTCGAGCCGCCGGCGCCCGACGAGTGGTATTTCGGTCAGCGCAAGCTCGGCATGGAAATGCGCGATCTCTACGGCCAGCTCATCGACCGCATGGCGGGCACGCGCGGCGCGGTGCGTTCGGGCGGTGACGGCGCGGGCCTTCGCGCCGAAGGTCCGCCGCCGACGCAGAAGCCGCTGGCGCTGTTTTCGGGCGTGGTGAAGGTCGATGAGGACGGGGAGGCGACCGTCGATTTCGACATTCCCGATTTCAACGGCACGGTGAAGGTGATGGCGGTTGCCTGGAGTGCAGCCGGCGTCGGCCATGCGAGCAAGGACGTGATCGTGCGCGACCCGGTCGTCGCCTCCGTCAGCCTGCCGCATTTCCTCAATCCCGGCGACGATTCCCTCATGCTGGTGGAACTCGACAACGTGGAGGGGCCGGCGGGAACCTATCGGCTGTCCTTCACCGAAACGCCTGAAATCGCCATTGCGGCGGCCGATTCCGATCTCACCGTTGAACTGGCGGCGAAGGAGTACAAGGCGGTGCGCGTGCCGATCGAGGGGCGGATCGTCGGGGATGCGGAACTGACCCTCGTCGTCAACGGCCCCGACGGGCCGGTCGCCTCCAAGACGCTGGCGCTCGGCGTGCGCGACCTGACGCCCGACATCACGCGGCGTTCCGTGGTCTCGCTGGTGCCGGGGCAATCGATCTATCTCGGCTCCAGCATGCTCGACGGGCTGCGGCCGGAGGCCACCGAAGTGAGCTTTTCGGCCGGTGCGCTCGCCGGGCTCGATGTGGTGGGGCTGTTGTCCTCGCTCAACCGCTATCCCTACGGTTGCACCGAGCAGCTCACCAGCGTCGCGCTGCCGCTGCTCTATCTGAACAAGGTGGCGGAAGCCGCCGGCATGACGGACGACGCCGCCTTGCGCGCGCGGGTGCAGAAGGCGCTGACGGGCATCCTCTCCAACCAGGCGTCCAACGGCGCCTTCGGTGTGTGGAGCCCGAACGACGACGGACGCAACCTGTGGCTTGATTCTTATGTCGCCGACTTCCTGACCCGGGCGCGGGAGGCCGACTACGACGTGCCGAGCCTCGCCTATACCCAGGCGCTCGACAATCTGGCCAACAGCCTCGCCTATGCCTCCGACTTCCGCAATGGCGGCGAGGACGTGGCCTACGCACTCTACGTGCTGACGCGGGCAGGGCGCTCGTCCATCGGCGATATCCGCTACTATATCGACACCAAGCTCCAGAACTTCGCCACGCCGCTTGCCAGGGCGCAGCTTGGTGCTGCGGCCGCCCTTTACGGCGAGCAGCCGCGGGCCCGCACGGCCTTCGCCTCGGCGGTGGCCGCGATCAAAGAGGAGGCCGGCAAGCCGTGGCACTACCGCGCCGACTATGGCTCTTACCTGCGCGATGCGGCCGGGGTGCTGGCGCTGGCCGCGGATTCGGGAAAGGTCGGCGTCGATCTCAACGATCTTACCCACCGGATCGCGGCGGGCGCCGCCGACCGGGCGCGTCTCAGCACGCAGGAAAAGGCGTGGATGCTGCTGGCCGCCGATGCGCTTTTGAAGACGGACAAGACCGCCGACCTCACGCTTGACGGCGATGCGCTTGAGAGCCCGGCGAGCCGGCTCTACAGCGGCGCGGCGCTGATGAACGCCGCCCTGCAGGTCGCCAATGGCGGCAAGGATCCGGTTGACGTGGCGACGACGGTGACCGGCCCCGCCGCTGGCCCGCTGGCGGCGGCCGGCAACGGCTTCACGCTGACGCGGCAGACCTTTGATCTCGACGGCAAGGAGATCGATGCATCAACCGTTGCGCAGAATCAGCGGATGGTCGTGGTGCTCAAGGTGCAGGCGCTGGATGATCTTTCGGGACGGCTGATGGTGGTGGACCCGCTTCCGGCCGGCTTCGAAATCGACAATCCGCGGCTCGTCAGAAGCGGCGATCTCGGCGGGCTCGACTGGCTGGCGCTCGATGACCAGGCGACCCACACCGAATTCCGCACGGATCGGTTCGTCGCCACCTTCGACCATGACGGATCGGGCTCGCGCAACACCACCTTCGCCTATCTGGTGCGCGCCGTGACACCGGGAAGCTACGCCCGGCCGCCGGCGCAGGTCGAAGACATGTACCGTCCGGACCGCTTCGCGCGCACGGCCACGGAGCGGGTCGAGGTCGTCGGCCCGAACCGGTAGGGTGCCGTCATGGCAGGCCGCATGGGCGCCGGGCGAGACGACGAGGGCGGCAGCGCGGTCGGCACCCGGCCCTGCCATCCGTCTTTTCGCGCGCTCGTGGCGGTGGCGGGCGGCGTCGCGGGGCTCGTCCTGCTTGCGGGCCTCACTTTTTATATAATAGGGCCGCGCCTGATCGGCGATCCAATCCCTATGCCGGACGAGGTGTCGAAATCCGTCGAGGTTCTGGATCGCGACGGGCGGTTGCTGCGGGCCTATGCGGCGGCCGACGAGCGCTGGCGCATGCCTGTTGCGGCCGGTGATGTCGATCCGAAATTCGAGAAGATGCTGCTCGCCTACGAGGACCGGCGCTTCTATCGCCACGGCGGCGTCGATTTCCGCGCCCTGCTGCGCGCGGCCTGGCAAGGGATATCGTCGGGGCGAATCGTCTCCGGCGGCTCCACCTTGACCATGCAGGTCGCCCGGCTGATCGATTGCGGTGGCGAGCGGTCGCTGGCCGGCAAGATCCACCAGATCCTGTGCGCCTGGAAGATCGAGCGGCATCTCTCCAAGAAACAGATTCTCGCGCTCTATCTGCTGAAGGCGCCCTACGGCGGCAATATCGAGGGCGTGCGGGCGGCGACGCTCGCCTATTTCGGCAAGGAGCCGAAACGGCTGACGGCGGCGGAGGCGGCGCTTCTGGTCGCGTTGCCGCAGTCGCCGGAGACACGGCGGCCGGATCGTCATGCCGAGACTGCGAAAGCGGCGCGCGACCGGGTGCTGGCGCGGATGGTTTCCGCCGGCGCGATGGGGGCGGGCGAAGCGGCGGCCGCGCGGCGGGAACGCATGCCCGATCGCCGCAGACCCTTTCCGATGCTGGCCGCCCACGCGGCCGACCGGGCGGTCGCCGCCGATCCCAAGGCGAACGTTCACCATCTCACCATCGATGCTGGGCTTCAGGCGCGTCTGGAGGATCTGGCGCGGGTGCGGGCGGGCCGGCTCGGGCCGAAGCGGTCGCTCGCGATTCTTGCCGTCGACCATGCCACCGGCGAAATCCTCGCCTCCGTCGGCTCTCCGGGCTATCTCGATGAGCGGCGGCAGGGCGCCATCGACATGACGCGGGCGGTGCGCTCGCCCGGCTCCACCTTGAAGCCGCTCATCTATGGGCTCGGCTTCGAGGAGGGACTTGCCGCGCCGCAAAGCCTGATCGAGGACAGGCCGACGACCATTTCCGGCTATGCGCCGAAAAACTTCGATCACGCGTTTCACGGCACCGTCACCGTGCGCGAGGCGCTGGAGCTGTCGCTCAACGTGCCTGCGGTGGCGATGCTGGATGCGGTGGGGCCGGCGCGGCTGATGGCGCGGATGCGAGCGGCCGGCGTTGCGCCGGAATTGCCGGCGGGCGAAGCGCCGGGGCTTGCCATCGGGCTCGGCGGGATCGGCGTCACGCTGCACGATCTGGCCGGCCTTTATTGTGCGATTGCCCGGGGAGGGACATCCGTCGCCTTGCGCGAATCTGCGGACGGGCCGCGTCCGGCGGGCGGTGGCGAGCACGTGCTGAGCCCGCTTGCCGCCTGGTATGTCGGCGACATCCTGGCCGGCACGCCCGCGCCTTCGGCTGCAATCGGCGGCCGCATCGCCTTCAAGACCGGCACGTCCTATGGCTATCGCGACGCATGGGCGGTCGGCTTTGACGGCCATGTGGTGATCGCCGTGTGGACCGGGCGTGCCGATGGGGCGGCGATTGCCGGCGCCACCGGATTCAGGGCGGCAGCCCCCATCCTCTTTGACGCCTTTGCCCGCCTTGGTCGGCCGCTCGCACCTCTTGCCGGGCCGCCTGCGGGCGCGCTCGCGGCGTCCGGGACCGATCTGCCCCTACCTTTGCGCGAAGTGCGGGTGCGGCGCGGGGAGGGCGCGCGCGATGGGCTCGCCATTGATTTTCCGCCCGACGGCGCCGTTCTCGATGTGGAGACCGCAGGCACGCAACGCATCGGCGGCGTGGTGGTGAGGGTGTCGCGCGGACGGCCTCCGTTCTACTTGTTCTCAAATGATCATTTGATCGGCAAGACAGTACATCGACGTCAGTTCCGCTGGGTTCCGGATGGTTCTGGATTCGTGACGCTGTCTGTTCTTGATTCTTCCGGCAAGTCGGCACGTGTTCAGGTCGAGATTCGCTAGGGAATCCGGTATATCTGTCACAGCAACGGGCACTTCCAGTGACTCAAATGAATATTTAAACTGCCTATTTTACTATCGAAACCTTAAGTTTGACGGTCAGTTCGTGTTTTTCGTGCAACACCGTGACCCGAAAGCGGCTTCCTGGGCTTCCGCAACTGCTGATGTCGGTTGAACGGTCGGGCGATCCGGATATGGTGACTTTGCGAACGGCGGGAACGTCGTACCTCTGCTGCTTGATTGTTCGACACCGCGTCAGATGACGCAGCAAACAATGCGAGAAGCAAAATCGCGGGGAAACGGAAGCAGTCGAAACGTTGGGTAAGGGCCCAGACTTCTTCCTTTTGATTTCTATTGGAGGTCAGGTAATGACTATGAAGACCCTCATCCTCGGCGCCGCGGCGGGCACGCTCGCTGTTGCCGGCGCTCAGGCTGCGGACCTGCCGGTTGCTCCGGAGCCGGTCGATTACGTCCGTGTCTGCGACGCTTACGGCGCTGGCTATTTCTACATCCCGGGCACCGAGACCTGCCTGCGTGTCCAGGGCGGCATGCGCGTTGAGTTCCGGTTCCGCGACTTCGCCGACGACAACACGGCTTGGGGCACGCGTGACGGCAACGCCACGACGACCCGCGCTCGTGCCTATGTCCGCTTCGACTCGCGTACCCAGACCGAGTACGGCCTGCTGCGCACCTTCGTCGACCTGTGGTTCACCGGTGATTCCGGCACCGGCACGACGCCGTCCGTGACGCTGTGGAACGGCTTCATCCAGTTCGGTGGCTTCACCTTCGGTCGCGCCGAGTCGTTCTTCGACTTCTACACCGGCGACAACTGGGGCTCGATCGTTCAGCAGGGCTTCTCGGATCACCGCACGAACCTGTTCGCGTACACCTACGGCTTCGGCAACGGCTTCTCCGCCACGCTGTCCGCCGAAGACGCGACCTTCTCGCGCAACGGCATTGCCTATTCGGAAGCTCTTTTCGGCAATCAGAACGGCGATGGCGACAGCACCGACATCTATGACAACTACGGTGGTCATAAGTGGCCGGATCTGGTGGCCAATCTGCGCGTCGACCAGGGTTGGGGTTCGGCCCAGCTGATGGGTGCCGTGCATCAGGTCTATGCCGGCACGGGTACGTGGACGAACAGCTCGGCCGGTACGTCTGGTTCGACGGGGAACGTCATCGACTCCGCAGTCGGTTGGGCGATCGGTGCCGGTGTGACGTTCAATGTGCCGATGATCGCGCCGGGCGACACTATCAGCTTCCAGGGTGCCTACTCGAACGGCGCGGTGCGCTACGTCCACGAGTCGGCTGCCATGGCGGATGCGGCGGCGATCTCCGGAACCAACATCGAGACGACGACCGGTTGGGGCATCGGCGGTGGCTTCACCCACCACTGGACGCCGACCCTGTCGTCTGCTGTGACGGCCAACTACGCCTCGTTCAACAACGACCTCGGCGCCAATCCGGATGCTGATGTCGATCAGTGGGGCGTGCAGGGCAGCCTGGTCTGGTCGCCGGTTTCCGGCTTCCTGATGGGTGTCGAGCTCGAGTACGAGTCGATCGACTACAACGCCACGGGCAACGCGTTTGGCCTGGACGACGACGATACGCTGGTCGGCATCTTCCGCGTTCAGCGCACGTTCTAATCTGATCTGACAAGATCGGATCGAGGGCCCGGCGGAGAAATCCGCCGGGCTTTTTCGTCTTTCAAATGTAATCGGCAGGCAGAATGAGAGCGCGGTCACCCATGCGGCCGCGCTCTTCCGTATTCGATGGGGCGAATGCCTAATCTAAAATGATCATTTCAAACGAAAATACGAGCCGGAAGGGCAGTGAAGACGTTACATTGAATCTGAATGCGCACTTGTTAACTTGGCTAGACGTAGAAATGACGCAATGTAAATATCAGATATACTATAATAAATGACTGAATATTTATTGACGCCAGGTAAGCCGTGTCTTTATTGCAACTATGCCAACCAATGTAACGGTTCGCGGCTGCCTTTGGTCGTTCTTGGATTGCGCGAGAAAATACGTTGAGTATCTTCCGGCTTGCGAGGAGGGGATCTCGCACCTGATGTCCCACCTGCTTTGATATGGAAGCTTACTTATGACCAAGACACTTGTTCTCGCCGCTGCTGCTGCGAGCATGTTCACGATCGCAGGCGCCCAGGCTGCCGATCTTCCGTCCGCTCCGGAGCCGGTCGATTACGTCCGCGTCTGCGACGCCTACGGCGCCGGCTACTTCTACATCCCGGGCACCGAGACCTGCCTGCGCGTCCAGGGCGGCATGCGCGTCGAGCTGCGGTTCCGCGACTTCGCTAGCACCGGCAACAATGACTGGGATAGCCGTGACGACAACAGCACGACGACCCGCGCTCGTGCCTATGTCCGTTTCGACTCGCGCACCCAGACCGAATACGGCCTGCTGCGCACGTTCGTCGACCTGTGGTTCACGCAGGATTCGGGCAGCGACAATCCGTCTGTGACGCTGAAGAACGGCTTCATCCAGTTCGGCGGCTTCACCTTCGGCCGTATCGGCAACAGCTTCTTCGACTTCTACACCGGCGACGCCTGGGGCTCGATCCTCGACCAGGGCTTCTCCGATCACAAGACGACCGCTTTTGCCTACACCTACGGCTTCGGCAACGGCTTCTCCGCCACGCTGTCGGTTGAAGATGCCACCTACTCGCGCGGCATCATCGGCGATGGCACGAAGGACGCCGACGGCGATTTCAACGACTACTTCGGCGGCCACAAGGTGCCGGACTTCGTTGCTAACCTGCGCGTCGACCAGGGTTGGGGTTCTGCTCAGCTGATGGGTGCTCTGCACCAGGTCAACGGCGACAGCACCGTTCGTGACTCCGAGCTCGGCTATGCGATCGGCGCTGGCGTGACCTTCAACGTCCCGATGATCTCTGCTGGCGACACCGTCTCCTTCCAGGCGTCCTACGCCAAGGGTGCGGCTGCCTACGTCTCGTCGAACCTCGACGTTGATGGTGTCGTTGTCGGCAACGACGTCAAGGCCACGACCGCTTGGGGCTTTGGCGGCGGTGTCAAGCACAACTGGACTTCGACCATTTCGTCCGCTCTGACGGCATCCTACGCGACGCTTGAGTCGAAGGGTGGCGATTACGACGTCGACCAGGTTGGCGTTCAGGGCAACCTGGTTTGGTCGCCGGTCTCCGGCTTCCTGATGGGTGTCGAACTCGAGTACCTGAATGAGGACTACGACCGTACCGCCGTCGACGCCGACGACGACGATCTGGTCGGCATGTTCCGCGTCCAGCGCACGTTCTAATCTGATCTCCTGAAGATCGGATACGAGAGCCCGGCGGAGAAATCCGCCGGGCTCTTTGCGTCTGCACTTTCCTCCACGATGTAAATTCTTTGCGCGCCACCATTTCGCCGTAAAGTCTAACGTCGTCTTCTTCGCCCAAATTCATTTCTCATTCGATGCACTGCAAATGGCGGATTGCTGCGTTGCTCGAATATTACGCAGTAACAGAATTGAAAATCCCGTGTGGTAACTTATTACAAGCATCGCCGTGGAAGTCGTGGCCTTCCTGCAACTGTCTTTTCGAATGTTTGTTTTGGACGGTTTCTTCGTGACATCCAGGATTGCATTGGCTGCGCATGGGACTAGGTTGCCCCTAATGAGGCAACGGCGCCCGGTCGCGGCGTCCTCCCTTTCATCAGATGGAAGTCACAACCGATGACAAGAACGCTCGTTTTGGTGGCCGCTGCGGCGAGCCTCGGCGGCATTGCGGGGGCCCAGGCGGCCGATCTGCCCGTCGCTCCCGAGCCTGTCGATTACGTCCGCGTCTGCGATGCTTACGGCGCCGGCTATTTCTACATCCCCGGAACCGAGACCTGCCTGCGCGTTCAGGGCGGCATGCGCGTTGAGTTCCGTTTCCGCGATTTCGCCGATGACAATTCGGCTTGGGGCTCGCGCGAGGGCGATGCGACGACGACGCGGGCGCGTGCCTATGTCCGCTTCGACTCGCGCACCCAGACCGAATACGGCCTGCTGCGCACCTTCGTCGATCTGTGGTTCACGGGGGATTCGAACGGCGACCCCGACAATACGACCGTGACGCTGGAGAACGGGTTCATCCAGTTCGGCGGCTTCACCTTCGGCCGGGTGGCGCACGGCTACTTCGACTTCTACACCGGCGATGCCTGGGGCTCGATCCTCGATCAGGGCTTCTCCGATCACGAGACGAACGTCTTTGCCTACACCTACGGCTTCGGCAACGGCTTTTCCGCTTCGGTGTCGGTCGAAGACGGCACGTTCTCGCGCGGCATCATCGGCAACCGCACGTTCACCACGACCGGCGATCCGAACGACGTTTACGGCGGTCACAAGATGCCGGATCTCGTCGCCAACCTGCGCGTCGATCAGGGCTGGGGCTCGGCCCAGATCATGGGTGCGCTGCATCAGGTCTATGGCGACAGCACGGTTCGCGATTCGGAAATGGGCTGGGCGATCGGCGCCGGCGTCACCTTCAACGCTCCGATGATCTCGGCGGGCGATACGGTGTCCTTCCAGGCGTCTTATTCCAAGGGCGCGGTGGCCTACGTCTCGTCCAACCTGCCCTATGACGGCGTCGTCAAGAACGGCAAGGTCGATGCGACGACGGCCTGGGGCGTCGGTGGCGGCTTCAAGCATCACTGGACCCCGACGATCACGTCCGGCTTCTCCGCCAGCTATGCCGCGCTCGAGGGCTTCAGCACCACCTACGACCTCGACCAGATCGGCGTTCAGGGCAACCTGGCCTGGGAGCCGATCACCGGCTTCCTGATGGGTGTCGAGCTTGAATACCTGAAGACGGACTACGACCGTCAGACCGTCGGCACGAACCTGCTCGACGACGAGGATCTGGTCGGCATGTTCCGCGTTCAGCGCACGTTCTGATCCAAACCTGAAGGTTTGGATACGAGAGCCCGGCGGAGAAATCCGCCGGGCTTTTTCGTGTCGGAAAGCAAGCGCGGAGGGGAAGAGAAGCCGGAGAGGCAGAGGCTGTGCCACGCCCGGCGGAGGCGGGAGCGCGCGGTCGGGACCGATTGCGCCGGGGCCATTTCGCCATGATTCAAAAGAATGTTTCAAATAGGACACACTGTTGCGGGAATAGCCGTCTTCACCGCGCGATCGGCATGACTTTGGTTGTCTGCGCGTGGTGCCCCCTCTAGGTTCGCCGCAGCTTTTGACGCGGGGGCGATCCGATGGTCCCCCCGGGATGTTTCGGAGAATCAACAACATGAAGAAGAACACGCTGCTGCTCGCCGGTCTTGCCGGATTTGCCGGCCTTGGCGCTGCGCAGGCGGCGGACCTGCCGTCCGCTCCGGAGCCGGTCGATTACGTTCGTGTCTGCGATGCCTATGGCGCCGGCTATTTCTATATCCCCGGTACCGAGACCTGCCTGCGTATCCAGGGCGGCATGCGTGTCGAGCTGCGCTTCCAGGACTTCGCCGATGACGGCAACGTCGCGTGGGGCTCGCGCAACGGCAATGGCACGACGACACGCGCGCGCGCCTATGTCCGCTTCGATTCCCGCACACAGACGGAATACGGCCTGTTGCGCACCTATGTCGATCTGTGGTTCACCCAGGATTCGGGCAGCGACAACCCGGACGTGGAGCTGCGCGACGGCTTCATCCAGTTCGGCGGCTTCACCTTCGGTCGCGCGGAATCGTTCTTCGACTTCTACACCGGCGACAACTGGGGCTCGATCATCCAGCAGGGCTTCTCCGATCACCGCACGAACCTGTTCGCCTACACCCACGGCTTCGGCAACGGTTTCTCCGCCACGCTGTCGGTGGAAGATGGAACGTTCTCGCGGAATACGGCCGTTCGCACCCGGGATCTGTCAGATACGTATGACGTGTACGGTGGCCACAAGATGCCGGACCTGGTCGCCAACGTTCGCGTCGATCAGGGGTGGGGCTCGGCGCAGATCATGGGCGCTCTCCATGAGGTGAATGGCGGCGAAATCGTTGTTGGCGGCACGCCGACCGGTAATACCGTGCGCGATACTGAGATCGGTTGGGCGATCGGTGCGGGCGCGACGTTCAACGTCCCGATGCTCGCGCCGGGCGACACGATCAGCATCCAGGGCGCCTACTCCAATGGAGCGGCACGGTATGTCCATGAGGATGCCATCGCGCCGGACGCGATTGACCGCTCCTCGGACGATCTTGAGTTGCTCGAGGCCTGGGGCATCGGTGCCGGCATGACCCATCACTGGACGCCGACGATTTCGTCCGCACTGACGGCAACCTACACCAGGTACAGCCTTGATGTTCTGAGTGCCGACTTCGACGTCGACCAGATCGGCGTTCAGGGCAATGTGGTCTGGTCGCCGGTCGCCGGGTTCCTGATGGGCGTCGAGCTGGAATACAAGACGGAAGACTGGGACATTAACGGAGGTTCGGTCGGAAGCACGTTTGCCGATGACGACACGCTCGTCGGCGTGTTCCGCGTCCAGCGCACGTTCTGATCGTTCCTGCGATCTGAAAAGCAAAAGGCCCGGTGGAGCGATCCGCCGGGCCTTTTGTGTCTGTCTCGTCGTTTCGCGCGACGGCGCCTCAGTTCGGCTTGCCGCGTGAGAGATCGGCGGCGATGTTCAGGCCCTTGCCATCGATGCGGGCGCGGTAGACCTGCAGGTTCTCGGTGATCCGCTGGACGTAGTTGCGCGTCTCGGTAAACGGGATGCGCTCCACCCAGTCTACCGGGTCGACCTTGCCGGACCGCGGATCGCCGAAGCGGTCGATCCATTCGTAGACGCGGCGGCGCCCGGCATTGTAGGCGGCGAACGTCATGATGTAGGAGCCGTCGAACTCGTCGATGAGCTCCCTCAGGTGCTCCGCGCCCAGCGTGGCGTTATAGGCGGGATCGCTGGTGAGCGCCGATTTCGAATACTTCATGCCGGCCTTGCGGGCGGTCACCTTGGCGGTGCCGGGCATGAGCTGGAGGAGGCCAAGTGCGCCGGCGCTGCTTTTGGCGGCCGGATTGAACGCGCTTTCCTGGCGCGCGATCGCATAGACCACGGGCTTTTCCACGGCCGAAATCTTTGCCTTGCGCGGGATCGCCTCGGTGGGGAAGGCGAGGGGGGCCGCGTCGTTGTTGTGTCCGGCCGCCAGCTTGCCGACCATGAGCGCGAGCTGATGCGTGCCCCGCTCTTCCGCCAGTTGCGCGAGAAGGGCGGCCTGACCGGCTGTCGGCAAGGTCAGGGCAAGCGTTCTGAACAGCAGCGTCGTTTCGTCGAACTGGCCGGCCTTGTCCATGCGGCGGATGGCGTGGACGAGTTCGTTGCGCTCAAACGCCAGCCTGTCGGTGGCGGTCGGTTTCGGGGCGTGCGGAACGGCCGCCTGGGCCATGCCGAGCCGGGTGCGGGCGAGCTGGCCGTAATAGGTGGTGCCGAAGACGGCGGCCTGGCCGTAGGCCGCGTTTGCCGCCTGTTTCTTTCCCTGCGCCTCCAGCGCGCGGCCGATCCAGTATTGCGCGCGCGAGATGGTGATCGGCGTCGTGCCGACGCGGGCGATGTTGCGGAAATGCGGCTCGGCGCGGCGCGCGTCCTTCAGGAAGCGCAGGGCATACCAGCCGGCATGGAATTCGGCTTCCGCATATTTGGCGGGCGAGAGCGCGCCGTGATTGGCCGCGATGGCGTAGGCCGCGCGCGCATCGCCCAGATCGAGCGCCATGCGCGATTCAAGCCGCCGTTCGATCCACCATTCATCTGGATCCACAAGCGCTTCCTGCTTGGTCGGCGCCTTCAGCATCAGCTTGACGGCGGCCTTGTCGTCGCCGGAGCGGCGCAGCATCTGGATTTCGGCGAAGACGTAGCCGGCGCGCGAGCGTTCGGAACGCGGCACGGCGTTCATCAGCTTCTTCTGGTCCTTGGAACGGCGGATGACGGCGACGCGGGCCTTCACATAGGCGCGTGCCGCGGAGCCGAGCTTGCCGGAGAGCTCCAGCGCGTCGCTGGTGCGCTCCCTGTAGAGAAGCATTTCCACGCGGCGGTCGTGATCGGCGGTGCGCAGAAGCGAGCCGAAGTCGCGCAGGATCATCCGTTCGGAGCCTTCATCGAACGTGTCCGTGCGCCAGACCTCGCGGATGATGCGGGCGGCATCGCTGGTCCGGCCCGTGTCCATGAGCGCGCGCGCATAGGCGACCTTGCCGGTCAGCGTGATCGGCCCGGCGCTGCGATAGGCGGCGAGAACAGCCGCGTCCTCGGGTTTTTCGCGGGCGAATGCCACCTCGGCGCGCCGGCGCATCAGCTTGGCGTTCGGCCAGTGCGGCGCCTCGCGGGCGAACTCGGTAATGAAGGAGGCCGGCACCACCGGATCGCCGGAGACGATGATCTGCCAGTCGATGATGCGGCGGTCGAGCGAGGGCGACATCCGGTTGCGGATGGCGAAGGCGGCGGCGACGTCGCGCTTGTCGATGGCCTCCAGCGCGCTCTTCAGCTGGGCGACGGAACCGGCGCTGTCGGGCGCGGAAATGCCGAGGGGTTCGGCCGCGTCCTCGTCCTCCGACTGCAGCGGCGAACGTGTCGGCGTCGGCACCGTGTAGGCGGGCGCGGGGGAGGGATCGGCATAGGCGATGGCGCCGGTGATCTCCGGCTTGCGGTCGGGCACGGGCGTCTGCCCGGCGACGAGCTGGGTGATCGCCTCGCCGGGCGTCGCCGCAGGGCCGGCGTAGGCTGCGGTTGATTGCGGCTTGGGCCGGGGCAGGGTGCTGGTACCTTCGAAGGCGCGTGCCGCCTCGATGCCGGGCAGTGCGGCAAGAGGTCCGGCGATGGCGGCCACAAGGATCGTGCGCAGTCCCGTGAGCGTGCGGCAGCCGTTACGCGCTGGCACGCGCGGCGGCGTCCTGGGGCCCTGCGGCTGGTTATCGGCCCGGGGAGCGGTCATCGCGCTGGTCTCGGCAGTGGCCATTCATGCATCTCGCATTCGGCGTAAATCATTGGAAAAGGGGACTTCGGCCCCGAAATGTCCGGATCGTCTTCGCGACAATGCTAGCGCTTCACCGATTAACGGGCCGTTTACCAAACCAGCCGCGCCGAAGGCATTTGTGTGGCCGAAGCAAGGCGGCAAAACGCTTGTGACTGCGCCGAAACCGCGGCTTGCCGAGGCTTTCGCGGACGACTATTGTCCGGCGCTATCCAACCGCGCGAAGGCGGCAGGAAAACGGCAGAACTAGAGGAAGCCAGAATGTTCAAGGGATCTTATACCGCACTCGTGACACCGTTCCGTAATGGTTCGGTCGACGAGAAAGGGTTCCAGGATTTCGTGGACTGGCAGATAAAAGAGGGCTCTCACGGTCTGGTGCCGGTGGGGACCACGGGCGAGTCGCCGACCCTGTCGCATGACGAGCACAAGCGCGTGGTGAAGCTGTGCGTGGATGCCGCCGGCGGACGCGTGCCGGTTGTCGCCGGCGCGGGCTCCAACAACACGACCGAGGCGATCGAGCTTGCGCAGTCGGCCGAGGCTTCGGGCGCCAACGGCGTTCTGGTGGTCACGCCCTACTACAACAAGCCCAATCAGGAAGGGCTCTACCAGCACTACAAGGCGATCAACGACGCCATCTCCATTCCGATCATCATCTACAACATCCCGCCGCGTTCGGTGATCGACATGACGACGGAGACGATGGCGCGGCTGTTTGCCGACTGCAAGAACATCGTCGGGGTGAAGGATGCCACTGCCAATATCGCGCGGGTTTCCGACCAGCGCGAGGCGATGGGGGCGGAGTTCAACCAGCTCTCCGGCGAGGACGGCACGGCGCTCGGCTACATGGCGCATGGCGGCCACGGGTGCATTTCGGTGACCGCCAATGTCGCGCCGAAGCTGTGCGCGGAGTTCCAGCAGGCGTGCCTGTCGGGCGATTTCGCCACCGCGCTCGCCTATCAGGACCGGCTGATGCCGCTTCATCGGGCGATGTTCCTTGAACCGAGCCCGGGCGGGGCCAAATATGCCCTGTCGGTGCTCGGCAAGATGGAAAACCGGCTGCGTCTGCCGCTGGTGCCCGTCACCGAGCCGACCCAGGCGAAGATCCGCGATGCGATGGTGCATGCGGGCCTGATCAACTGAGGCGATCAACCGAAGGCGGCGCGCGCGGCCGTGCGCGCCGTTTGCGTTGAACTTGCGAAACAATCACGAGGCCGGGCTCTCGTTTCGAGGTCCGGCCTCGCGCGTCACGAAGGATGATCCCGATGGCTCCCAAGAAGGCGGGCGAGCACACGAACCGCAAGGTCGTCGCAGACAACCGGAAGGCCCGGTTCAACTACGAGATCATCGACACGCTGGAGGCGGGGCTGGAGCTGACCGGCACCGAGGTCAAGTCGCTGCGCGCCGGCAAGAGCATGATCGCGGAATCCTACGCCACGGAGCAGGGCGGCGAGATCTATCTGATCAACAGCTTCATCCCGGAATACCTGCAGGGCAACCGCTTCAACCACGAGCCCAAGCGCCCGCGCCGTCTTCTCCTTCACAAGAAGGAGATCAACAAGCTGATCGGTGCCATCCAGAAGGACGGCATGACGCTGGTGCCGCTGAGGCTCTATTTCAACGACCGGGGCCGAGCGAAGCTGGAACTCGCGGTCGGGCGCGGCAAGAAGCTGCACGACAAGCGCGAGACGGAAAAGAAGCGGGACTGGGACCGCGAGAAAGGGCGTTTGCTGCGCGAAAAGGGCTGAGGATGACGACCGTCGCCGAAATCCGCGCCGAAGGCGCCCGCCTCGCCATCTGCTGCCCGAACTGCGCGCGGCTGCGCTATCTCAACATCGACCGTCTCGACCAGAACGCGAGCCTGGAGGCGGTGGCGGCAGGGCTCAAGTGCACGCGGTGCCTTGAGCCGGAAATCGAGGTGCGGGTCATGCGGCGCGATCCTGAAACGGGGTTCTGGCCGGCGGAAAGCGCGAGGTGAGGGCAGGCTCGTGCCACCCGGCCGGTCGCTCCGTCATTCTCCCCGCGCAGCACCCGGAATCGTCTAATCTCCCCCCATGGAATGGACCGACGACGCCATTATCCTTGGCACGCGCAGACATGGGGAAACCTCCGCGATCGTGGAGGTGATGACGGCGGAACGCGGCCGGCATCTGGGGTTGGTGCGCGGCGGGCGCTCGCGCAAGATGCAACCGACGCTGCAGCCGGGAAATTCCGTTCGTCTGACGTGGCGCGCGCGCCTCGACGGACATCTCGGCACTTTCCAGGTGGAAGGCCTCGAACTGAGGGCGGCCGCCCTGATGGAGACGCCCATCGGCATCCACGGCGTGCAGACGCTGGCGGCCCTGTTGCGCCTGCTGCCCGAACGCGATCCGCACCCGACCCTCTACGCCGCGCTTCAGGTGGTGCTGGAGCACATGGACGATGCAGGCGTAGCCGCCGCGCTTCTGGTGCGCTTCGAGCTGGAAATGCTGAACGAACTGGGCGTCGGGCTCGATCTTTCGGCCTGCGCCGCGACCGGCGTGACGCAGGATCTCGTCTGGGTCTCGCCGAAATCGGGCCGTGCGGTGAGCCGCGAGGCGGGCGCACCCTATGCAGACAAGCTCCTGCCGCTGCCGGCCTTCCTGCACCGGATGCAGGGCACGAATGTTCCGGCCAGCGCGACCTTTCAGGAACTCGTCGACGCCTTCCGCCTGACGGGCTTCTTCCTCGACCGGCACGTCTACGGCCCGCGCGAATTGCCGTGGCCGACATCGCGCGAGGCGTTTGTCACGGCGATGAAGCGGGCGCTGATCGACTAATACCATCGCGGCGTTGGTGATTTGAACCCGAACTGTTATTCTTGGTCCATGAGTGAGACGTATCTTGATGGCAGGATCATTGTGACCTCTCTCGCCGCTCCGACGGCGGCGGACCTGGTGGCTTTGCGCGCCTTGTCGGAGGATGACCGAAACGCGCTCCTGCGCGAGGCGGTCGAACGCGGGCGACGGAGCCCGACAAGCCATCTCACCATGGGCGATATCTGGCAGCGAGCGCTCGACGGGGCGGCAGCGCTCAAGGCCAAACGTCAAAATGCCTTATAGGCTCTCGACAGGAGCGGTCGCCGATCTGGAAGCTATCCTTATTGAAGGCATCACGACCTTTGGGCAGGAGCAGGCTTTCAAATACCAGATATCTTTTCAGCACATATTTGAACTTCTTGCCTCAGCCCCTCGGCTCGGCCGGCGCTCCGATCCGGCAAATGAAAGTCATCGCCGGTTCGTCCATGGATCGCACGTCATCTTCTATCGTATCGAAACGGACGCCATCGAGATCGAACGGATCATCTATGGTCCGCTCATAACCGATGTTTGGGGCGAAGACTGACCTCTGTCGCGTGCCACTCCGAGCCGGTTTTCCTCGCAATCCCGCCCTTCCGCGCTTTCCCGCCTTGCGCGATTCGTGCGCCCGCGATACCCAGAACACATGGGAAACGAGCTGATTCCGCCCGGTGGGGCAGGTGGTGGCGCCGGAGGTCCTAAGGGGCCGGACGGCATCGAGCAGATCAACCTGCGCGAAGCGCTGGAAGAGCGCTATCTCGCCTATGCGCTCTCCACCATCATGCACCGGGCGCTGCCCGATGTGCGCGACGGCATGAAGCCGGTGCACCGCCGGCTGCTCTATGCCATGCGGCTCCTGAAGCTCGATCCCGGCCAGGGCTTTAAGAAATGTGCCCGCATCGTCGGCGATGTCATGGGTAAGTTTCACCCGCACGGCGACAGCGCCATCTACGACGCCCTCGTGCGTCTGGCGCAGGACTTTTCCCAGCGCTATCCGCTCGCCGAGGGACAGGGCAATTTCGGCAATATAGATGGCGATAGCGCCGCCGCCATGCGTTACACCGAGGCCCGCCTCACAGAGACCGCGCGCCTTCTGCTGGAAGGCATCGACGAGGACGCCATCGACTTCCGCGAGACCTACGACGGCCTCGACGAGGAACCGGTGGTGCTGCCCGGCGGCTTCCCGAACCTGCTCGCCAACGGCTCCGCCGGCATTGCGGTGGGCATGGCGACCTCGATCCCGTCGCACAACGTGGCCGAGATCTGCGACGCGGCGCTGCATCTGATCAAGCACCCGAACGCGCCGGTGGAAAAGCTCGTCGAGTTCGTCAAGGGCCCTGATTTCCCAACCGGCGGCATCCTCGTGGAAGATCCGGCCTCGATCCTGGAGGCCTACCGGACCGGGCGCGGCGGCTTCAAGGTACAGGCGCGCTGGAACAGGGAAGAGACCGGGCGCGGAACCTGGGTGGTGGTGGTCACCGAGATCCCCTATCAGGTTCAGAAGTCGAAGCTGATCGAGAAGATCGCCGAGCTTCTGATGGCCCGCAAGCTGCCGCTGCTCGCCGATATCCGCGACGAATCCGCCGAAGACATCCGCATCGTGCTGGAGCCGCGCTCGCGCAATGTGGACGAGAACCTGCTGATGGCCTCGCTGTTCAAGCTGACCGAGCTTGAAAGCCGCTTTCCGCTCAACATGAACGTGCTTTCGCGCGGCCAGGTGCCGAACGTTCTGGGCCTGAGGGACGTGCTGTCGGAATGGCTGGAGCACCGCAAGGAAGTGCTCATCCGCCGCTCCCAGCACCGGCTCGACAAGATCGAGCACCGGCTGGAGGTTCTGGAAGGCTATCTCGTCGCCTATCTGAACCTCGATGAGGTGATCCGGATCATCCGTTACGAGGACCAGCCGAAGGCCGAGTTGATGAAGGCCTTCAAGCTCACGGAAATCCAGGCGGAAGCCATCCTCAACATGCGGCTGCGCTCCCTGCGCAAGCTGGAGGAGATGGAGATCCGTTCCGAGCACGACAAGCTGTCGGCCGAGCGTGACGAGCTGAACGCGCTTCTCGCTTCCGACGATCTGCAGTGGAAGACGATCTCCGGCGAAATTCGCCAGATGCGCAAGACCTACGGCCCGGAAACCGTGATCGGCAAGCGCCGCACGGATTTCGGCGAGGCCAAGGAGATCGACGTGGAGGAGATCCACAACGCCATGATCGAGCGCGAGCCGATCACGGTGGTGGTTTCCGAGAAGGGCTGGATCCGGGCCATGAAGGGCCACATACAGGACACCTCTACCCTGTCCTTCAAGCAGGGCGACGCGCTCGCCTTCGCCTTCCCGGCGGAGACGACCGACAAGCTTCTGGTGTTCTCCACCGGCGGCCGCTTCTACACACTGACGCCGGACCGTCTGCCCGGCGGGCGCAGCCAGGGCGAGCCGATCCGCCTGATGGTCGACATGGACCAGGATCAGGACATCGTCGCCGTCTTCGTGCACAAGCCGGGCCGCAAGCTGCTGGTCGCGGCCACCGACGCGCGCGGTTTCGTCGTGCCCGAGGACGAGGTGGTCGCCAATACCCGCAAGGGCAAGCAGGTGCTGAACGTCTCCGCCGGAGCCGAAGCCAAGCTCTGCGTGCCGGCGGATGGCGACCGCGTCGCGGTCATCGGCATGAACCGCAAGCTGCTGGTCTTCCCGCTGGAGCAGGTGGGCGAGATGACGCGCGGGCGTGGCGTCCGGCTGCAGCGCTACCGTGACGGCGGGATTTCGGATGCGGCGGTGTTCAAGGCTGAGGACGGATTGACCTGGGTCGATTCCTCCAGCCGCAGCTTCACCCGCACGCTGGAGGAACTGGCCGACTGGTGCGGCGACCGCGCCCAGGCCGGACGGCTCCCGCCGCCGGGCTTCCCGAGGTCGAACAAGTTCGGCACGAACAAGCTCTGAGGGCTTTCGCGGGCACAGGCTCCGTCCGGGTGATCCAGCACGTTCCGCATACGCCGCAGCCTGCGATGGATTGCCCGGACGAAGCCGGGCAATGACGACGGAGAGGCCTTTGCGGGAGGCACAGGCATAAAGCCCGGAGCCTCGAACAAGCTCCCTAACTCATTCCACGCTTTGGAGAGCGGCCGTCTCGAAGGATGGCAGCTTGTGTCCGTCTATCCGCGAATTGCCCTAGCGCGGGAATTCCAGTCCCATCTCGCGGTAGCGTTCCGGGTCGTTGCCCCAGTTCTCGCGCACCTTCACGAACAGGAACAGGTGGATCGGGTGTTCCACCATCGCCGCGATATCCTGGCGGGCGGATTGCGAGATCGCCTTGATGGTCTGGCCGGCCTTGCCGAGCACGATCTTCTTCTGGCTCTCGCGCTCAACGTAGATCGTCTGTTCCACGCGCGCCGAACCATCCTTCAGCTGCTTCCACTGGGTGGTTTCCACCGTGGAGGCGTAAGGGATCTCCTGGTGCAGCCGCAGGAAAAGCTTCTCGCGGGTGATCTCCGCCGCGATCATGCGCAGCGGCAGGTCGGAGATCTGGTCTTCCGGGTAGAGCCACGGGCTTGCGGGCAGGTGCTCGGCGAAATAGTCCATCAGATCTTCGGCACCGTCACCGTCGAGCGCGGAGATCATGAAGGTCCGGTCGAAGGGAACTTCCGCGTTGGCACGTTGGGCGAGCGCCAGCAATTCTTCGCGTTTCGTGACGTCGATCTTGTTGAGGATCAGCACCTTGCGCCGCTTCAGATCCGCCAGCCGCTTGAGGATCGGGGCGATCTCGTCGTCGATGCCCTTGCGCGCGTCGATGAGCAGGGCGACGATATCTGCTCCCTCCGCGCCGCTCCACGCGGTGTCCACCATCGCCCGGTCGAGCCGGCGCTTCGGCGCGAAGATGCCGGGCGTGTCGACGAACACGATCTGCGCCGTCCCGTGGATCGCCACGCCGCGCATGATGGCGCGCGTCGTCTGCACCTTGTGGGTGACGATCGAGAGCTTTGCTCCGACGAGCCGGTTCAGAAGTGTCGACTTGCCCGCGTTGGGCGCGCCGATCAGCGCGACGAAGCCGGCGCGGGTTCCTTTCGCGGCCGCGGTGTCTTGGCTGGCATCGGTCTCGTTCGGGGCGCCGTTTCCGGCGGTATCGGATGTCACGGTCGGTTCGATCTCGTTGTCGTTGTCGTTGTGTCGGTCGTTGCCGGTCATTGGTCGGATCCCGACCAGACGCCTTCGCGGCGCAGGACGGCCTCGGCCGCTGCCTGTTCGGCAAGCCGCTTGGAGGGGCCGGTGCCCGATCCGGTATCCATGCCGTCGACCGCCACGGTAACGGTGAAGAGGGGGGCATGATCTGGGCCGGAGCGCTCGGCGATCCGGTAGTTGGGGGTGGCGAGGCCCTTGCCCTGCACCCATTCCTGAAGCGTCGTCTTGGCGTCGCGCTGGTCGCCGGACCACGCCAGCATGCGGCCGCGCCAGTGCTTTTCGACGAAGCGCCGCGCCACGTCCCACCCGGCGTCGCGGTAGAGCGCGCCCAGAACGGATTCGCAGATATCGGCGAGCAGCGCCACCTTGGCGCGGCCGCCGGACTGCGCCTCGCTCTCGCCGATCACCATCAGCGCGCCGATGCCGAGTTCGGCCGCGACTTCCGCGCACGTCTCGCGCTTGACCAGATGGTTGAGCCGGCGGGCCAGCTCGCCTTCCTCCGCCTTCGGGTAGGTCTGGAACACCATGTCCGCCACGGCAAGGCCCAGCACGCGGTCGCCCAGGAATTCCAGCCGCTCGTAATTTTCCGTGGCGCTGCGCGCCGAGGGCAGGGCGCTTGCGTGGGTCAGGGCACGGATGATCAGCGAGCGGTCGGAGAATTCGTGTCCGAGTTCGCGTTCAAGTTGGTTCAGCGCAGGGCTGGTGTCTCGTGCCATTCCATCCTCAAAGTATCTTGAAGAGCCGGTCCCAGCGAACGGTCCACGGCCACTTCCAGAACATCCAGGCCGGCTCGCCGTCCTCCACGGAGAAAAACAGGATCTCGGCCTTGCCGACAAAGTTTTCAAGCGGCACATAGCCGACGCCGGATCCGTGGACGCGGCTGTCGGAGGAGTTGTCGCGGTTGTCGCCCATCATGAAGTAGTGCCCTTTCGGCACCGTGAAGAGCTCGGTGTTGTCGGCCGCCCCGTTGGGGGTCAGGTCCAGGGTATCGTAGGACACGCCGTTGGGCAGTGTCTCGCGGTAGCGCGCGACGCGCCGGGTCTCGCCGTAGGCGTCGGTCTCGATATAGTCGTCGATGCGCTCGCGCGGGACGATCTTGCCGTTGATGTAGAGCCGGTCGTCGATCATCTGAACCGTGTCGCCGGGAAGGCCGATCACGCGCTTGATGTAGTCGGTGGAATTGTCGCGCGGCAGCTTGAACACGGCGATGTCGCCGCGCTGCGGCGTGCCTTCCCAGATGCGGCCGGAAAACGGCGCCAGGCCGAAGGGGAAGGAATAGCGCGAGTAGCCGTAGCTGAACTTGGAGACGAACAGGTAGTCGCCGATCAGCAGCGTGTCCTTCATTGATCCCGACGGGATGTTGAAGGGCTGGAAGAGGAAGGTCCTGAGAACCAGGGCCAGCAGCAGCGCCTGGATGACGACCTTCACGGTCTCGCCCCAGCCGCCTTTCTGACTGTTCTTGTCGCTCGCGTCGCTCATCGGGTCCTTCGCGTCCATCCTGCTTCGCGCTCTCTTGCGCCATCGAGGCACAGAAAAGCGCGCGTCCAGTGTTCGGCCCGGCCGAGGCGGGCGTTGTCTCAATCGTGGCTGCGCCGGCGTCCGGCAAGGGCGCGCGACGTCTCACCCGGGGGCCGGGCCGCTGTCGCCCGATGCCGTCCGTCCCCTCATCCGGTGTCGATGTCCGGCATGCCGCCGGCCTTGGGAAACCTTGTCGATGATTCCCGCGGCGAAAATGCGCAGACGAGCGTCTTGATACCGGGTCCGTTCGCAACCTGCAACGCAAGGGGCTGCGGATGGCGGGTCATTTGCCCGGATCGAGGGCCGATGGCCAGTCCTCGGGCCAGGCGGAAATCACCACAAAGGCCTGCGCCAGCGGATAGTCGTCGGTGATTGTGATGTCGATGCGCGGGGCAAAGCCGTCCGGCACCATGCGGGCGAGGCGCGCCTCCGCCTTGCCCTTCAGCGCCACCGTCGGCTGGCCGGATTTCAGGTTCACCACGCCCATTTCCTGCCAGCGGATGCCGCGAATGCCCGTGCCGAGCGCCTTGGAGGTCGCCTCTTTGGCGGCAAAGCGCTTGGCGTAGGAGGCCGCGCGCTCCTGGCGGCGTTCCGAACGTTCGCGCTCGATCTCGGTGAAGACGCGGCGGATGAACCTTTCGCCGAAGCGCTCCAGCGTCCGCTCGATCCGGCGGATGTCGATGAGGTCGGAACCGATTCCGATAATCATGCTGTCGCGGCCGCGCCGCGTGCGGCCTCCATCAGCCGGCGCATCCCGGCGATTGCGCCTTCCAGCCCGACGAAAATCGCCTCGCCGATCAGGAAATGGCCGATGTTGAGTTCGCGGATCTCGGGGATGCGGGCGATGTCGGTGACCGTATCGTAGGTCAGGCCGTGACCGGCATGGACCTCCAGCCCGATATGGGCGGCGTGGCGGGCGGCCTCGCGCACGCGCTCCAGATGGGCGGCGCGCGCCTGCGCATCGCCGGAAAGTGCCGCCTCGCAATAGGCGCCGGTGTGAAGCTCCACGACCGGGGCGCCCAGCGCACGGGCGGCGTCGATCTGGCGGGCGTCGGGTTCGATGAACAGTGACACCCGGATATCGGCCTCGTAGAGCGCCTCGACGATCGGCTGGAGCATGGAAAACCCGCCCTCGGCGTCGAGCCCGCCCTCGGTCGTGCGCTCCTCGCGCCGCTCCGGCACCAGGCAGGCGGCGTGCGGCCGGGTCTTCAGCGCGATGTCGCGCATCTCCGCCGTCGCGGCCATTTCCAGATTGAGCGGAATGGCGAGACGCTGTTTCAGCAGGGCGATGTCCTCATCGCGGATGTGGCGCCGGTCCTCGCGCAGATGCGCGGTGATGCCGTCGGCGCCCGCGGCCTCGGCGGCGAGCGCGGCGCGCAGCGGCTCCGGGTGCGGGCCGCCGCGGGCGTTGCGCACGGTCGCGACGTGGTCGATGCTCACGCCCAGGCGCAGACGCGTGGTCATGAGGTCTTCTCCAGTGGGCCCGGCTTGATGGCGGCCGGGTGTGCATCCTTTGGCTCGGCGCGCGTCGCCTCCCTGCGTGCGGAGAGCTTTTCGCGGCGCGTGGCCTGATAGGTGCGTACCATACCGTAGACGATGAAATATGCGATAGCGCCGGCGATGAAGCCGAGCGGCAGCGAGCCCACCAGCATCGGCTTGAAGATCGGCCAGATCGCGTCGATCGACTGATGGAACAGGTCGAGCTTCAGCGGATGATGGCCGGCCGTGGCGGGATCGTGACCGAGCAGCACGTGGCCGAGCCGGTAGGTGGAGGCCCAGATGAAGGGAAAGGTGAGTGGATTTCCGACCGCCGTCCCCAGCGCGGAGGCCAGCATGTTGCCGCCGATCAGGAAAGCCACGAAGAAGGCCAGCATGAAATGGAAGCCGACAAACGGCGTGAACGAGGCGAAGGTGCCGGCGGCAAAGCCGATCGCCACCGCATGCGGGCTCGCCGTCAGCCGAAGCACCCGCTTGGCGAAATATTTCGCCGAGCGGGTGAAGCTGTGGCGGGGCCACAGTGCGATGCGGACCCGTTCTGCCCAGTTGGGCTGGTTGCGACGCTGGAACAGCATTTCGACGCTTCTGATCGACCGATATCGGCAGTGAACTCGTGGCGCCTCCTTATCGCAAGGGGGCACCGCTCAGATGAGGATGCGGACGGTCCCGGGCAAGGGGCGCGGTCCGGTGCATCCCGGGAAGAGAGACTTCAGGCAAGCCCCCGGCTGCCGGGCTTGACCGCCGGCAGGGCGGCCAGTTCCGGTGGCAGGGCGTCGGCCGGGTAGGCGGGCACCTTGTATTCGGCAAGCGCGATCAGCGGCACGCCGCAATCGGCCTCCCCGGCGGATCGGTCGATCAGGCAGGCGCAGCCCACGACTTCGGCGCCCATGGCCCTCAGCGCCTCGACCGTCTCGCGCGAGGACAGACCGGTGGAGACGATGTCCTCCACCACGATCACCCGCGCGCCCTTTTCCATCTCGAAGCGGCGCAGCCTCAGTTCGCCATCCTCGCGCTCCACCCACATGGCGGGCACGCCGAGATGACGGGCGGTCTCGTAGCCGGGAATGATGCCGCCGAGCGCGGGCGAAACGATGTAGTCGATCGGGCCGAGATTGGCCGCGCGGATGCGCTCGGCAAGCGCCTTGCACAGGATCTCGGTGCGCTCGGGATACTGGAAAACGCGCGCCTTCTGCAGGAAGACCGGGCTTCTGAGGCCCGACGACAGGATGAAATGACCCTCCAGAATGGCGCCCGATTCCCGGAATACGGCCAGAACCTCGTCCTTCGTCATGTCGTCCTTTCCCTGCGGCGACGCGGAAGGCGTCTTGCGCGTCATGTCGGTTCAGTGGTTCACCCGCTGCACGTTGGAGACCACCTTGGCCCCGCGCAACTGGTTGATGATGCGGTTGAGATGTTTCAGATCCCATACTTCGAGATCGATTGTCATCTCGTGAAAATCGGCAGCGCGGCCCATCATCTTGATATTGTCGATGTTGCCGTCGTTGTCGGAGATGATGCGCGCGATCTCGGCCAGCGTACCCGGCTCGTTGATCGCCGCCACCGACACGCGCGCGGGAAAACGCTCCGGATGCTCGGTGTCGATATCCCAGCGGACGTCGAGCCACTGGTCGTAGTCGTCGAAATCCCTCAGCGCCTCGGAGTGGATCGGATAGATCGTGATGCCTTCGCCCGGCGTCAGGATACCGACAATACGATCTCCCGGCACCGCGCCGCCATCGGGGGCAAAGCGGATGGGAAGATCGCCCTTGCGCCCCTGGATGGGGAGGGAGGCCGTCTCCTCGTTCGAGCCGGCCGGCACCCGGAACTGCAGGCCGGAGCCGCCTTCCAGATCGAACCAGCCGTCCTTGCGCGCGACATCGGCCGACGTCGCCCGCTCGGTGCCGATCTGTTCGCGCTGGGCTTCCTCGTGCGCCGGGTCGATGACATTGAGAACGTCGGCGGCGTGGATCTCGCCGCGCCCGACCGCGGCCATCAGGTCCAGCACGGAGGCTTGCGAGAAGCGCAGCAGAACCGGGGCGAGCACCTGATCGTTCAGATCCAGACCGCGCCGCTCGAAGCCGCGGGTCAGGATGTGGCGGCCAAGGGTTGCGTATTTTTCGCGCTGGGCCTCGCGAATGGCACGGCGGATGGCGGCGCGGGCCTTGCCGGTGACGGCGATGGTGAGCCAATCCTCGGTCGGCTTCTGCGCGCCGGAGCGGATGATCTCCACCTCGTCGCCGTTCCTCAGCTCCGTCACCAGCGGCACGATCTGGCCGTTGATCTTGCAGCCCACCGTGGTGTTGCCGATGTCGGTATGGACCGCGTAGGCGAAGTCGATGGGCGTGGCGCCGCGCGGCAGGGCGATCAGGCGACCCTTGGGCGAGAAGCAGAAGACCTGGTCGTGGAAGAGCTCCAGCTTGGTGTTTTCAAGGAATTCTTCCGGCGTGTCGCCCTGGGACAGCATGTCGATGGTCTGGCGCAGCCATTCGTAGGCGCGCGATTCATCTGCAAGCCGCGCGATGTTGCGCCCGCCCTTGACGCCGTCCTTGTAGAGGGCGTGCGCGGCGATGCCGTATTCGGCGACGCGGTCCATTTCCCGGGTGCGGATCTGCAGTTCCACGCGCTGGCGCGAGGGGCCGACGACGGTCGTGTGGATGGACCGGTAGTCGTTCTGCTTGGGCGTGGAGATATAGTCCTTGAACCGGCCCGGAACGGTCGGCCAGGCGGTGTGGATGACGCCGAGGACTGCGTAGCAGGTCTCAACGTCCTCGACCACCACGCGGAAGCCGTAGATGTCGGAGAGCTGCTCGAAGCCGATCGACTTCTGCTCCATCTTGCGGAAGATGGAGTAGGGGCGCTTCATCCGTCCGCGCACGGTCGACTGGATGTGGCGCTCGGCCAGACGTTCGGTCAGGTCGCGCTCGATGTCGCCGATGAGCTGGGCGTTCTTCTCGCGCAGGCTCGCCAGCCGTTCGGTAATCGTCTGGAAGGCTTGCGGGTTTATGGTCTTGAAGGCCAGCTCTTCCAGCTCGCTGCGCAGGTCCTGCATGCCCATGCGGCCGGCGAGCGGGGCGTAGATCTCCATCGTCTCTTCGGCGATGCGCTTGCGCCGCTCGTCTTCCTTGACGAAATGCAGCGTGCGCATGTTGTGCAGCCGGTCGGCCAGCTTGACCAGCAGGACGCGCACGTCGTCGGCGATCGCCAGCAGGAGCTTGCGGAAGTTCTCCGCCTGCTTGGCACGGCGCGAGACCAGATCGAGCCGGCTGATCTTGGTCAGCCCGTCGACGAGCTTGCCGATCTCCTCGCCGAAGACCGTGTCGATCTCGGTGCGGGTGGCGTCGGTGTCCTCGATGGTGTCGTGCAGCAGGGCCACGGCGATGGTGGCGTCGTCGAGCCGCAGATCGGTCAGGATCGCGGCGACTTCCAGCGGGTGGGAGAAATAGGGATCGCCCGAGGCACGCATCTGCATGCCGTGCTTCTGCATGGCATAGACGTAGGCCTTGTTGAGCAGCGCCTCATCGGTGGTCGGGTTATAGCGGTTGACCCGTTCGACGAGTTCGTATTGGCGCATCATGGTGGTGGCGACGCATTCCTGAAGCAGGCCGCAAACGGCCGGGTTTTCGTATGATTATATGGATTTAACCTTAGATAAGTTACCCGTTTGCGAAGCGCCAGATCATTCTGCCGTCTCCACGGCGCGCCTTATGCCGTTCCCGCCTGGTTCGTCGCCCGAAATTGCGGCGCGCAGCTTTGCGGGTCCCGCATCGACAAAGAGTGGCACTGACGTTGAAAAGGGCGGGGCGCTCCTTGCGCTTCCGCCCTTTGATACGCATTCGGTGCGAGCCGCGCGCCGGGCCTGTCGTGGGAGCCTGTCGTGGGGTCCCGTCGCGCAGGGCGGCCGGAGCGTGCCTTTTTTCGGACCGGGATGTCCGGTCCGCCGGCCGGCTCAGTAGTCGTCGTTGCGATCCGGCGGGACGAGGCCTTCCAGGCCCTTCAGCAGGTCTTCTTCCGACATCCGGTCGAATTCGATCGGCGGCTCGGAGGAATCCGTCGCGGGACCGGCGGAGGCGGCGCTCGGCACCATCGGCACGGCTTCCGGTTCCGGCTCGTCGACCTCGACGTATTTCTGCAGCGAATGGATCAGATCTTCCTTGAGATCTTCCGGGCTGATGGTCTGGTCGGCGATCTCGCGCAGCGCGACGACGGGGTTCTTGTCGTTGTCGCGATCGATGGTCAGCGGCGAGCCGGAGGCAATCATCCGCGCCCGGTGGCTGGCCAGAAGCACCAGATCGAAGCGGTTGTCGACCTTGTCGATGCAGTCTTCGACAGTCACACGCGCCATTGCAGGTCTCCAGTCGAGGGCCGCTGATGGCAGAATTCCGCCATTTTGGCCCGATGTCTCGTTGGCGTGCGACGGTTCCGGGCCTCTGGGCTCAGCCTGAGAGGGGCCGGACGCTCTTTCGCGCGCATGGGAATGAACTCGCCTTATTAGGGATTTCGCGGCGCAAATGCAAGGCCGCAGTGGAGGTGCCGAAGGTATCGAGGTGCCGCGCATCGGCGGTGGTCTCCCGGTATGCGGTGCGGAGTCGCGAGGTCGTCGGCCTGATGGTGTCTCTACCCAGACCCGTTCGGACTTGCGGTGCGGCAACCACGTGCATGTCGTCGCGAAACGCTTCGGGTAACCTTCGGGATCTCTTGGGATTTGTCTCCACGGTCAAATAATTTCCGATAATTTCCGATGAGAACCGCGATTTGCACGAAATCTGTAGTGGTACTGTGTTCTTGCACGCGATAATATTTTATACTACACACGCAAAAAACGAAGATGGTCGCATTGGCTCGGGCTCCTTGCCTAATTTTTTAGTGCTGATTATGGTCCCGGGTTCGGGGTTTCGCAGCTGATCGGCCTCATTCTTATCTGTGCACATGGCAAGTCCAAACCCATAGAAGAAAAGAGAATAAAGATGTTTGACCCGCGCGAGAAAGTTGCGCTGTTTATTGATGGCGCAAATCTCTACGCAACCGCAAAATCCCTCGGCTTCGACATCGACTACAAGCGGTTGCTGAAAGAATTCCAGGGTAAGGGATATCTTCTGAGGGCGTATTATTACACTGCTCTCGTTGAGGATCAGGAGTATTCATCGATCCGTCCTCTCATCGACTGGCTCGATTATAACGGTTACAAAGTCGTTACAAAACCTGTCAAAGAATTCATCGATGCTTCCGGCCGCCGCAAGATCAAGGGCAGCATGGACATCGAGCTGGCGGTCGATGCCATGGAAATGGCGGAGTACGTCGACCATCTGGTGTTGTTCTCCGGCGACGGCGACTTCCGCTCGCTGGTGGAAGCGGTGCAGCGCCGCGGCCGCAAGGTTTCGGTCGTCTCGACCCTGCAGACCCAGCCGCCGATGATCGCCGACGATCTGCGTCGTCAGGCCGATCACTTCATTGATCTCAATACGTTGGCGAACAAGATCGGCCGCGATCCGGCCGAGCGCCAGCAGCGCCAGGCAGAGCGCGAGCGTGAAGAGGAATTCGACGACCTGTGAGCCCGGGGTCGCTTCGCGCGGCCTCAGCTTGCCGACACCCCGAACGAGTTAGCGAAAGGCCGGGTCCCGCGATCCGGCCTTTTCGTTTCCGCCGACCTGGGGCAAGTGCTGGCGCGCTGCGGTCGGCTTGCGGTGCCCGGGGATAAGGACGGCGCAAGGGGCGGAGTGCGCGCGACCGGCCGAACCAACGCGATCTCGTAAAATCATCATTGAATTCAACGAGGTGCGGCCTTTTCCTCGGCTTTTTGCATGTGTTTCGAATTTCATTCGAATTTCCTCGAATTTCCGGCTTTCTACGAGAAAATGCGAAAAACGTGCGAAACCGGCGCCATCGGGACGAAGCGCTTTCGCCTGTCGGCCGCGCGGCGGAGCGATCTGGCGTAGTGTGACGGCGGACGGGACGCGATTCGGGTCCGACGCCGACGCGCGCCGGTCAATGCCGATCGTCCGGATCATCGCCCCCTTTCGTATCACCGAGCCTTCAGGAGCATTCCGTTTCCATGACCCCCGGCCTGCCCGATGGTGCCGTCGTCGGCACCGACCCGGACCACGACTGCCCGTTCTGTCCGCGCCTCGTTGCGTTTCGCGAGACCTGGCGGGCGCGCGAGCCGGACTGGTTCAACGGCCCGGTACCGAGCTTCCTGCCGCGCGGCGGGGCCGGGGCGGCGCGGCTCCTGATCGTTGGGCTCGCGCCGGGGTTGCGCGGGGCCAACAAGTCCGGCCGTCCGTTCACGGGCGATTACGCAGGCGATCTTCTTTACGAGACGCTCGATGCCTACGGTTTTTCGCGCGGCACGTTCCGGGCGCGGCCGGATGACGGGCTGGAACTGGTGGGCGCGGCGATCACGAACGCGGTGCGCTGCGTGCCGCCGGAAAACAAGCCGACGGGGCCGGAGATCAAGGCCTGCCGGCCGTTTCTGGTCAACACGCTCGGCTCGATGGAGAACCTGTCGGCGATCCTGGCGCTCGGCCGGGTGGCGCACGAGACGGTGCTGACGACGCTGGACAAGCGTCGCGCCGCCCATCCGTTCAGCCATGGCGGGGTGCACGATCTCGGCCGTTACACGCTCTTCGACAGCTACCATTGCTCGCGCTACAACACGAACACCGGCCGCCTGACGCCGGAAATGTTTCGCGATGTGTTCGACAAGATCGCCGCGCATCTGGGGTGAGCGGGCTTATACGGTCGGTGCCGGGGGCGGGTGGGGCCTATCCTTCGAGACGGCCTTGCGGGCCTCCTGAGAGCCCGGCCCGAAATTGGTATCGGGTTGTGCGCTTTCAACCTTTCACGCTCATGCCCCACCGCCGTCATTGCCCGGCGAAGTCCGGGCAATCCACCTCCAGCGGCAGCATTCGGGGCGCGCGCTGGATCACCCGGACGGAGCCGGGTGATGACGATGGAGGGGTATGAAAGCGCTTAGACTTCGACGCGAACAATCGTCACCATGACGTCCTCCCGAGGGGGCGCGCAAGGTCTGTGTTGAAGAATGGGCTATCCCGATCATACCCATCACCATCCGCGCGAACCTGCCGCCTCTCAGCTGCCGTCGTTTCTGACCCAGCCCTGCGGGCCGAGGTGTTCCTGCGGCTGGAAGCGGGTCTTGTATTCCATCTTCTTGGAGCCCGGCACCCAGTAGCCGAGATAGACGTAGGGCAGGCCCATGCGGCGGGCGCGCTCGATGTGGTCGAGGATCAGATAGGTGCCGAAAGAGAAGTGGGAGATCCCGGTGTCGAAGAACGAATAGACCATCGACAGCCCGTCGGACAGCACGTCGGTCAGGGCCGCCGCCACGAGCGGGCCTTCGCCGCGGTCCCTTTCCAGAAGATCGGCGCGGCCTTCGGTGCGGCGGCGATACTCGATCACCATCGTCTCGACATGGGTGTCCTCCACCATCAGCGCGTAGTCGAGCAGCCGCATGTCGGCCATGCCGCCTTCGCCGTGGCGGGCGGCGAGATAGTTGCGAAAGAGGTCGTACTGTTCCGTGGACGGCGTGGGCGGCTCCTCGCGCCCGACAAAGGCGCGGCCGGCATTGCGCACCCGGCGCAGCGAGCGCGTGTACTGGAATTCGTCGACGAGAATGCGCACCGAGGTGCAGGCCCGGCACGTGTCGCAGGCCGGGCGGTAGGCGATGTTCTGCGAGCGGCGGAACCCGCCATGGGTCAAGACGTCATTGAGAAAGCCGGCCCGTTCGCCCACGAGGTGGGTGAAGACCTTGCGCTCTTCCTGATCCGGCAGATAGGGGCAGGGCGCCGGCGCTGTCAGGTAGAATTGCGGATTGTCCGTAATGGGCTTCGTCATGCCCCAAGCCTCGCACCAAAACCACGTGTCGAAAATTGGCTAAGTTGTCGCTCGAATTATCCCGTAACTGTATAAGCCGCATGGAAAAATTCAACATGCAGATACTGTGCGCGACCGTACCTGGGCCTGAACCTCATCGCCCTCTGCTCAGGGTCCGCGTCATCGAAAATCCGTTCGACGTATAACGTTGCGAAGATCCCGTCTTCAAAAGATCCGGCGTCTCCGTTTCAAAATCCATAATACCACGGCGCCAGCAACGAAAAAGCCAGCCAAATGATCAAGACGAGCGGCGTGCCGGCGCGCAGGAAGTCGGAAAAGCGGTAGTGGCCCGGGCCCATGACGATCAGGTTGGTCTGATAGCCGATGGGCGTGGCGAACGAACAGTTGGCGGCAAAGATCAGGCAGGTGACGAAGGCGTTGACGTCGACCCCGGTGCGCGCGGCCATGTTGACGGCGATGGGCGCGAACAGCACGGCGGTGGCGTTGTTCGACAGCACGTTGGTGAGCGCGGCGATCAGCAGAAAGAGCATGGAGAGGATGACGGCCGGCGGCTGGCCGTCCATGGCCGTCATCAGTCCTTCCGCGACGGCTCTCGCGCCGCCCGTGCGTTCCAGCGCGGTGGCGGCGGCGAGCGAGGCGCCGATCAGCAGGAAGATGCGGCTGTCGAGCGCGCGCAGCGCCTGGCGGATGTTGAGGCAGCCGGCCATCATCATCGCCAGCGCGCCGGTGATGGCGGCGGTGACGATGGGCACCTGACCGCTGGCCGCCGCCGCCACGACGGCGACGAAAATCATCAGCGCGCGCGGCGCGTAGCGGCGCTTGGGCACCTCGGCGGTGGACCAGTCCAGAAGCAGCACGTCGCGGTTGCCGCGCAGCGACTGGATGTCCTCGTGCGCCCCGGCCAGCAGCAGCACGTCGCCGGCCTCCAGCCGGATGTCGGTCATCGCCATGCGCGGCATGCGGCTGCGGCGCTGGAGGCCCATGACGACGCAGTTCGATTCCGCCTTCAGGCTCGATTGCGCGGTGGTGCGTCCGATCATCCGCGAGCCCGGCGCCACCACCGCTTCGGCCAGCGAAACGGCGCCATCGGTGATCGTTCGGTCCTCGTCGTCCGGCTCGCCATGGTCGGAGCGCATGATCGGCTGGCGCAGCGACAGCGCCTTGGTCAGCGCCTGACGGGTTGCGGCGACGATGACGGTATCGCCGGGCTGCAGCTCCACGCCTTCGAAGGGCGGCAGGAACGGCTTCTCGCCGCGCTGGACGAGGCGGACCGTCATGTCGCGCAGCATCGGGAACATGCCCTTGACCGAGCGCGCGCCGACGAGCGGGTGATTGTAGGTGACCGGAATCTGGGCGATGAACTGCTTGCCGCCCGCCGGGCCCTGGATTTCGTCGGCCATGGTCTGTCGCGGCTTCAGCAGCCGGGGCATGACGAAGATGATGTAGAGCGCGCCGATGAAGGCGATGAGGGAGCCGAGCGGGGTGAACGAGAAGAAGCCGATGGTGACGCCGCCGGCGCGGCCGGCCACATCGGCCACCAGCAGGTTGGTGGAGGAGCCGATCAGCGTGGTCATGCCGCCGAGGATGGCGATGAAGGAAAGCGGCATCAGCACGCGCGAGGCCGAGGTGCCGCCGGCAGCCGCCACGGCCGCCAGAACCGGCAGGAACATCACCACCACGGGCGTGTTGTTGAGAAAGGCGGAAATGGCGGCGACGCCGATGAGGATGGGGGTGACGGGAGCAAGCCTGAGCCGGCGGAAGGCGCGCAGCACGATCTGCGTCGGCTTGTCGAGCGCATCGGTCTGAAAAAGGGCCTGGCCGACGACGAGCAGGGCCATGATGGTGATGAGCGCCGGATTGGCGAAGCCCATCAGCAGTTCCTGCGGGCCGAGGCCGCCCGCGGCCGATCCGTCGGCGGGGGGCTGGTAGGGAAAGACGGTGAAGATGAGGATGAAGGCGACGACCGAGCCGAGCGCCGTCAGTTCGATCGGAAAGCGTTCCCACGCATAGAGGAGTATGGTGCCGGCGATCACCGCGAAGGTGAGCCCCATCTGGATATCGGCAACGCTCATATGTCGCCTTCTTGCAATTGATTTCCCCCGACTTCGGCCGTCTGACCCGGTGCAATGAAGCAGCCTGCGGTTTCCGCCCGGGGCTGCGCGCCGTCAGGCGTCACGGGCGAACGATCCGGGATCGTGCCAGACATCGATCAATCTGACACGGGTAGCCCCTTCGGCCGACGCGCGCAAGCGCCGCCGGAGAGCGGGGGCCAAAAAGCGGGGCGCAAAAGCGGCGGAGGGGACGCGGTCAATAGGGGCGGGAAAGGGCCGCGGAGTTGACGACCACGCCGCCGACGATGATGTCATGCAGCAGGCGCTTCTTGTCGGAAAACAGCGAGACCAGCAGGATGAGCGGCGTGACCATGGTGACCGACACCCAGAACACGACCACATGAGCGATGGCGATGAGCGGCGTCGGGCGGCTTCCGTCGAAGAGCCTGAGCTCGACGCCGAAGGCGCGCATGCCGGGGGTGGCCGAGTAGGGCCCGCCGAGGGTGAAGGCGGAATAGAGGATCGCCACGCCCTGCCACAGGAAGGCATAGGCGAGCCAGCCGAGACCAAGGGTGAAAATGCCGAGGAAGAACACGGCGATGCCGGCAAGGAACGTGAGGATCGCGATGGCGACCACATCGATGAGGAAGGCGAAGATGCGCTTGGTGCGCACGCCCTCGAAGAGCGCCATGTGCTCCAGCGGATCACGGTCGTAAAGCGCGTTGGGCTCGATGGTGCTCATGTCTTGGCTGTCCTCGTGCGGCGGTTACCCTGGGAAATTGGGGGTGCGCGGCGGTGTTTTCAATGCGCAGGGCCTCGATCTCCGGCGCGATTATGGTGCCGGCCCGCGTGCGGCGGGCGGAAAAATCGGGCGATGCGGCTGGGGCCCATCCTTCGAGACGCCGTCTCGCGACGGCTCCTCAGGATGACGTTATCGTGTTGTCGGTTTTGAAGAAAACATCAACAAACACAACGTCATCCTGAGGAGGCGCGTCAGCGCCGTCTCGAAGGATGGGCTACAGCCGGAACGTGCGCCGCGCCCTCGCCCTCAGTCCGCCGTCTCGGCCGCCGCCACGCGCTTGACGTGGTAGCCGCGGGCCTCGAGCGCGGCGATGATCTCCTCTGCGTGGGCGTTGTCGCGGGTCTCCATCGTGACATCCAGAATGGCGCCCTTGGCCGGGACGTCGAGGAACAGCCGGTGGTGGGCGACCTCGACCACGTTGCCGTCCATCTGGCCGATCAGCGAGGTGATTTCGCCCAGAACGCCCGGCCGGTCCGGAATGCCCATGCGGATCGCCACCATGCGGCCCTCGCGGGCGAGCTCGCGCACGATGATGGAGGCGAGGAGGCGCGGATCGATGTTGCCGCCGCACAGCACAAGCCCGACGCGCTTGCCGCGGAAGCGCTCCGGCTGCTGCAGCATGGCGGCGAGGCCGGCAGCGCCCGCGCCTTCAGCCACCGTTTTCTGCAGCGCCAGGAAGGCGTTGACGGCGCGTTCGATGGCCGCTTCCTCCGCCAGCACAATGTCGTCGACAAGGCGTTCGGCGATCTGGCTTGTGAGCGCGCCGACGTTCTTGACCGCGATGCCCTCCGCCAGCGTGTTGCCGCCGCAGCGTGATTCCTCGCCGTGGAGCATGGCGTACATGGAGGGGTAAAGTGCTGCCTCCACGCCGATGATCTCGATATCGGGGGCCAGCGCCTTGGCGGCGACGGCGATGCCGGAGATGAGCCCGCCGCCGCCGATCGGCACGACCAGACAGTCGAGCGAGACGCCCGCCTCGCGGGTCTTTTCCAGGATTTCGAGTGCGATGGTGCCCTGGCCGGCGATGATGCGGACATCGTCGTAGGGGTGGACGAGGGTGAGATCGCGCTCGCGGATGAGGCGTTCGACCTCGATCTGCGAGTCTGCGATTGTCTCGCCGGCCAGCACCACGCTGGCGCCATAGGAGCGGGTGGCGGCGACCTTCACGTGCGGGGTCGTCTTGGGCATGACGATGGTGGCGGGAATGGCGAGCCGCGAGGCGTGGTAGGCGACGGCTTGCGCATGGTTTCCGGCCGACATGGCGATAACGCCGCGTGCGCGCTCCTCTTGCGAGAGCGAAAGGAGCTTCACCAGCGCGCCGCGCTCCTTGAAGGAGTTGACGTATTGCTGGTTCTCGAACTTCACCCAGACATCGGCGCCCGTGAGGCGCGAGAGGGAGGGGGCCGGCAGGAAGGGTGTGCGCACCACCTGACCTTCGATCAGCCGCGCCGCCTCCTCGATGTCGGCAAGGGTGACGGGAAGATCGGGCGAACTGGCATCGAGCGGCATGATGGCACCGGAAGGTGATTTCGGGATGATTGCGCGATGTGCACCCGTTTGCGCCGGTTGGCAAGATGGGGGAGTGATCAGCGGTACGCTCAGCTGGCCAGCAGGCTCGCCAGCGTGCTCGCCACCATCAGGAGGGCGAGCGTCACGTTGATGGCGCGAAAGAGCCGCGGCATGTGCACGAACCGCGTCAGCAGCCGGCCGCCGATCATCCAGCAGAAATTCATCGCGCCGCCGAGAAGGAAGAAGGTGAGCCAGATCACGAGCGCATCGGCGCCGTAGCGCTCGGGCGCGGTGAACTGCGAAATGGCGGCGACCTGCATGGCATACGCCTTGGGATTGAGCGGATGGACCCAGAACCCGCGCAGGAACCCCGGCGCGGCGGGGGCGCTCGTGACGTCAGGCCCGGCCGGGCCGGCCGTGGCGATCAGCCAGGCGAGATAGAGAATGTAGGCGATGCAGGCGATTTTCAGCGCACCCCAGACGACGGGGACGCCGGCAACCAGTGCCAGAAGGCCGAGGGCCGCCAGCCAGTAGGTCATCGCGAAGCCGGCCAGCGTGCCGAGGAAAAACGGAACCGTGCGCGCGATGCCGTGGGTGCCGGAAAGGGCGACGAGGGCCATGTTGGCCGGCCCAGGCGTGCCCGTCAGCGCCATGACATAGAGGCACAGGAGGCCGAACCGGTCGAGCGGCATCAGGGCGGGCAGGAGGTCGTGGACGGACATGACGGGCGATCCTGCGGGGAGGGCGGCTGGGGCGGTACGTAAAATTCCTATTCGAACAATCGATTGCGCGAGATCTTTGGCTTTCTGATTCATCTTGGCGATGCGGCGGAGGTGCCAACTGGTATGTCAGTGGTGCCTGTCCTTCGAGACGCGCTCTCACGAGCGCTCCTCAGAGTCTCGCTCGAAAATGGTAGTTGGTTCTTCGCCTCGAATTCTACGCGCCTTCATAATTATACGCGCCTTCATATCCCTCCGCCGTCATTGCCCGGCGAAGTCCGGGCAATCCATCTTCAGCCGCAGCATTTGGCGCGCGCTGGATCACCCGGACGGAGCCTGTGCCCGCGAAAGCGGGTGCCGGGCAATGACGATGGAGAGGTTTGAAGGTGCTCCGAATTCGGCGCGAAGAACCAACCGCAAATCCGGAGCGCTGTGCCCTCAAAGCCCGGAAGCGAGCCGCTTGGCGATCTTTGGCGCGAAATAGGTGAGGATGCCGTCGGCGCCGGCGCGCTTGAAGGCGACGAGGCTTTCCACCATCGCCTTGTCGAAATCGAGCCAGCCGTTCTGGCCGGCCGCGCAGATCATCGCGTATTCGCCGGACACCTGATAGGCATAGGTCGGCACCGCGAAGGTGTCCTTGAGCCGGCGCACCACATCCAGATAGGGCAGGCCGGGCTTGACCATGATCATGTCGGCGCCTTCCTCCAGATCGAGACCGGCCTCCACGATCGCCTCGTCGGAGTTGTGGTAGTCCATCTGGTAGGTGCGCTTGTCGCCCTTCAGGCACGCGTTGGTGCCGATGGCATCGCGGAAGGGCCCATAGAAGGCCGAGGCGTACTTGGCCGAATAGGCCATGATCTGGGTGTCCTGGAAGCCGACCGCGTCGAGCCCGGCGCGGATGGCGCCGATGCGGCCGTCCATCATGTCCGACGGTGCGATGACGTCGGCGCCGGCCTCCGCCTGGTTGATCGCCTGGGCGACCAGCACGCGCACCGTCTCGTCGTTGAGAATGGTCTCGCCGTCGAGCAGCCCGTCGTGGCCGTGGCTGGTGTAGGGGTCGAGCGCGACATCGGTGACAAGGCCGATATGCGGCACTTCCTTCTTGATGGCGCGGCAGGCGCGGCAGACCAGATTGTCCGGATCGAGCGACTGCGAGCCGGTCTCGTCGCGCAAGGCGTCGTCGGTGTAGGGAAACAATGCCAGCGCCGGAATGCCGAGGGAGGCGGCCAGCGCTGCCTCGCGCACCGCCTCGTCGACGGACAGGCGATAGCAGTCCGGCATGGAGGCGACCGGCTCGCGGCGGTTCTCGCCGTCGATGACGAAGATCGGCCAGATGAGATCGTCGACGGTCAGCGTGGTCTCGCGTACCAGACGGCGCGACCAGTCGGAGCGGCGGTTGCGTCGCATCCGCTTGCCACCCAGGATCCCGCTCATGTCAATCTCGGGCATGGGGCGGCGCTTACGCGGTTCGACGTTCATTCTCTGGCTCCAATATTCGGCGTGTGTCTCCCAGTGAGGCATGGTGTAGCACCATGATGCGGGAGGGGGAATGGGGGCGAGGAACTTGACGCCCCCCGAATTGCGGCGGGTGGCCCGCCGCCAAACGGGGCGTCAGTCGCCGTAGATGCCGATTTCGGCTTCGCCGCCTTCGCAGAGCGCGGCGCGGTACATGCCCGGCGTGTTGAACAGCATGACCGGTGCGCCCGCTCCGGCGATGGCGATCACGCCGCCGTCGCCACTGATGCGGGGCAGATCCTCCAGCACCTTGCGCCGGACCGCCTCTTCAAGCGGAACGCAGCCATATTGCACCAGCGCCGCGATATCGCGCGCCACCGTCTCGCGGATGAAGGCCTCGCCGTGGCCGGTGGCGGAGACCGCCGCCCCGTCATTGCTGGCATAGGTGCCGGCGCCGATCACCGGGCTGTCGCCGACGCGGCCGGGATGCTTGTTGGTCATGCCGCCGGTGGAGGTCGCCGCGGCGAGGTTGCCGTGGCAGTCCCTGGCGACGCAGCCCACCGTGCCGTACTTGTGGTCGTTGTGATCGAGCGAGATCTGGTTCAGCTTCTGCGCCTCGCGAAGCTGGTTTCGCCGGTGCTCGGTCTCGAAATAGGAGGCGGGCATCGCCTCGAAACCCTGTTCGCGCGCAAACGCCTCCGCGCCCGCGCCGCAGAACATCACATGGGGCGAATGCTCCATCACCTGGCGCGCGAGCCGGATCGGGTTGCGCACGGTGTGGATGCCGGCAACGGCACCGGCCGCGCGGTCGCTTCCGCGCATGATCGCGGCGTCCATCTCGATCGTGCCGGCGCTGGTGAAGACGGCGCCGCGTCCGGCGTTGAAGAGCGGATCGTCCTCCAGCACCATGACCGCGGCGACCACCGCGTCCTCCGCCGTTCCGTTGTCGGCAAGCACCTTGCGCCCCGCCTCCAGCGCGGCTTCAAGGCCCGCCCGGTAGGCGGCCTCGCGCTCCGGCGTCATCATTTCCTTCAAGATCGTTCCCGCACCGCCGTGCAGCGCGAGGGCCCAGTCGCAGTCAGCCATTTCCATTCATCTCCAAACTCATGCCCGGCGAAGGGCACGCAAGAACCTCGCGCGGCGGTCATGTGTGCGCGGCAATCCGGTTGTCTCTAAACCCTCGCCTTGCACTGGCCGGTGCGTCAAAGGAGGGCGGCGACGAGTTCCTGCGTCGTCATCGTTCGGCAGTAGCCCTTGAAGGCGTTCAGGGCCGCTTCGTGGCGCTCGGGCGAGTGGGTGGCGCAGGCATCGCGCACGCAAACCGGATAGAAGCCCCGGTCGGCCGCATCGCGGATGGCGTGATCGACGCACTGGTCGGTCAGGAAACCCGTCATGACCACGGTGTCGATACCGATGTTGCGCAGGATGTATTCGATATTGGTGGAGTTGAAAACGCCGGACGATGTCTTCGGCAGGACGATGTCGTCGTCTCCCGGCGCCAGTTCGTCCAGCACCTTCGCCTCCCACGACCCCTTGGCGATGAAGAAGTCGGAGAGCTTGTAGTCGAGGCTGCGGTCGCGGCCGTCTTTGGTCAGGTTTTCCATGACCGTGTACATCACCTCGCCGCCCGCTTCGCGGAAGGCCGCGATCAGCTTCTTCAGGTTCGGCAGGACGGTGGCGCGGATGGTGGCGTCGAAGTCCGGCAGACGGGCCGCGACGTCGTCGTTCCAGACGCAGTTCTGGGTGTCGATCAGGAGCAGGCACGTCCGCTTCGGATCGAACGGGCGGAGCCGGCTGAGTTTTGCATCTTGTTCGCGCTGCATGGCAGTGGCCTTCGGCAAATACAGGAATTATCGGGCGGATCCATGCCGCCCGTCGGTCGCGTGCGTGAGGGGTCAGTAGACCCGGGCGTAGCGCTGGCAGATCTCCTCGGCCGACCACTCGGCCGTCATTTCCTCTTCCGCGGTCCTGTTGATGACGAAGATGTCGAGCAGCGCCTGCGGCAGGCATCCGGCCAGTTTCGTGTCGGCCTTCAGCGCGGCAAGGGCGGCGCCGACGCTCGTCGGCAGGCGGACGATGCCGTTCTTGGCGCGCTCGTCCTCGCTCATATCCTCCGGATCGACATTGACGGTCGGTTCCGGCATGGCGAGCCCGTCGGCCATGCCCATCCGGCCGGCGTGCAGGATCATGGCCAGCATCAGGTACGGATTGGCGGTCGCGTCGGCCGCGCGGTACTCGAAGTTGAACTGCTTGGCGACCTTGTCCGCGGATCCGAACGTCGGGCAGATGCGGATACCGGCCTCGCGGTCGCGCAGGCCGATGTTCGACCACACGCCGGTCCAGCTGTGCGGCACGAGCCGGAGATAGGATACGGGCGAGGGGGCGGAGAAGGCGAGCAGCGCCGGCATGTGCCGCACGATGCCGGCGAGGAACCCTTGCGCGGGCTTGCTGACCCCGTGCGGGCCGTCCGCATCGAAGCTCACCGGCTTGTCGTTCTCGTCCCACAGGCTGAAATGGACATGGACGCCGTTGCCGAGCCCGTTGGGCGAAAGGCGCGGCGCGAAGCTGACGGAGGAGCCGAGCCGCCAGGCGGTGGCGCGGGCCATTTCCTTGACGATGATGGCCCTGTCGCAGGCCGCCAGCGGATCCGACGGCGGCAGGGTCACCTCGAACTGGCCGGCGGCGAATTCGGAGAGATAGCTGTCGACCTCGATGCCTGCGTGCGACAGCGCGGCCAGAAACACCTCGCCGAAGGCGCCGTGCTTGCGGATCGCTTCCAGCGCATACATGTCGGCCGCGCCCGCGTTGGCGCCCTCGTAGATGAATTCGTGCTCGAAGGTCGCCTTCAGCGTGAGGCCCGTTTCAGCGCGCAGCGCCTCGATCGCGTCCTTCAGGGCGCTGCGCGGGCAGCATTCCCAGCGGGTGCCGTCGGTGTTGCAGACGTCGGAGAGGTAGAACCGTTCCGCCGGCGTTCCGTCGTCGAAATCGACCTCGACGCGGGTCTTCGGGTCCGCCTTCAGCATGACGTCGCCGAAGGCGAGGAACGGCGAGGGGGCGATGGTGCCGAGCGCGGTGTACATGATGTTGGTGGGGGTCCAGCCGACACCGCTCTTCAGGCGCTTTTCGACGAGACGGGCGGGCAGACCCTTGCCGCGCACGGCGCCGGAAAGGTCTGCGTAGCAGAACATGGTGAGGTCTTCGTGGATCATGATGCGTCTTTTCCGGGCTGAAAGTGTGTGTGCTTTGCCTATTGACCGAGCCTGAACGACTTGCGCAGGTCCTCCAGCGCCGCCATCCGCTCCCGGGCGTCGGGGCCGAGCTCCTCGATGACGGCCGAAACGATGATTTCCACGGCCGCAAGTCCGGCCACGCCGCTGTCGAAGGCGCTGGGGATCTCGACGGGGCAGGGCACGACCTTGTGCGCCAGCGAGGCGATGGGCGAATACCAGACGTCGGTGATCAGCAGGATCCGCGCGCCCTGCGCGGCCGCTGCTCTTGCGAATTCCAGAACGTCGGCCTGGTAGCGGCGGAAATCGAAGGTGACGAGCACGTCGCCGGGCTTCACGTCCAGCAGGTAGTCGGCCCATGCCGCGCTCGTGTCGCGCACGAGCCGCACCTGGGGATGCAGTTCCCGCATGTAGTGATGGAAGTAGGACGCCAGCAGGTGGCTGAAGCGGCCGCCGAGGAAGAACACCGTGTGCTCCACGTCGCACAAAAGGGCGATGATTTCGCGCAGGTCGTCGGGCTGCAGGCTCTTGCCGACGCGGGCGATGTTGTCGCTGAACGCCCGGGAGATATTTTCCGCCAGATCGCGCTCCGCCGGCTGGCTGCGGGCGGGGTAGCGGGTGAGCGGACCCTGCAGGCGGACGTGGATTTCCTCGTGCAGGGCGTTCTGGAAATCGGCATAGGTGTGGAAGCCGAGACGGGAGACGAAGCGCAGGATGGTGGGACTGCTCGTGCCCGCCCGCTTGGCGAAACGGGCGACGGTCTCAAGCCCGGCGACGGGATAATCCGCCAGAAGCGCCTGGGCGACGCGGCGTTCCGCATCGGTAAAGCGCGTCAGGTGCTGGCGGACCTGCTCCTGAAGGGAGCGGGCCGGGGTCTGGGCCGGGGGCGGGGTAGGGGCCGGGGCGTCGGCCGGTCGGCTTCCATGCGTGCTCAATGGGCCAGGATCTCCGCGTTCGCGACCGCGCGGGGGAAGATGTCGCTCAGCAGCGCTGCCCATTCCCGCTGGCCGTCTTCGTCACCGATGAGGTCCTGTCTTATCTCGATCTCGACATAGGGCAGGCCCCGTCCGATTGCGTGCACGGGCACAGTGTAGTCGGTCTCGGGATTGATTTCGTAAGGCTGATTTCGCCCGATGCAGAAATCCGTCTCCTTCTCCAGAAGGGCGATCAGTTCATCGCCGATGCGCCAGTCGTCGACGGCCATGACGCCGATGTGCCAGGGGCGCGGCGGCATCGATCCCATCACCGGCGTGCAGCTGTGCATCGCGAAGAAAACCGTCGCCAGCCCGGCCGCCTGCCGGTCGTCGAGCGTGCGGGCGATGGCGTTCTGGTAGGGCATGAGAATCTCGTTCTGCCGCGCCGCGATGGCTTCGTGCGAGAGGTTCTCGTTTCCCGGAACCCGGACCCCGTCGCTGACGGGCGCGACGGACTGCGCGTGGCCGGGCTTGCGGTTGCAGTCGATGACGAGGCGCGAATAGGGCTGGTAGACGTAGGTCGCCTCGAGCGCGGCGGCGATCCGCGTGGTCACCCCGTAGATGCCGATATCGTAGGCGACATGCTTGGCGAGATCTTCCTCCGACAGGCCCAGGGTGCCGAGCTGGCGCGGAACGGCACGGCCCGCGTGGTCGGAGGTGAGGAGGATGGGTGAGGGGGCGCCCGCATTTTCCGTCACGAATGGGCTGCAATCACCGTCGCGCAAAAGTCCGTCGGTCATGTCGAGGTCGAAGTCTCCGAAGCGGACCGAAGGTCCGCGATGAACTGCGGGATCCCGGCCGGCGAGGGCATGCGCCGCCGGCCGGGAAAGCATGAGTAAGGACGCAGGTCCTGCGGCCTCAGTCCTTGGGGGTCACCGTCTCCTCGAAGGCGACGTTGCCCTTGTCGACGTGCATGATCGCGACCGGCTTGGAAGGAACATGGCTGCCTTCGGGATAGGTCAGCGCGCCGGTGACGCCCTCATAGTCCTTCGTCGCGGCGAGCGCCTTGGTGACGGCGGCCGGGTCCGAGGAGCCGGCCTTCTCGATCGCGTTGGCGACGACGCCCATCGCGTCGAAGCCGAGGGCTGCGAAGGCGTTCTCCGGCTCGTGGCCGTATTCCTTGGTGTAGGCCTTGCGGAACTCGTTGGCCGGGCCGGTGTCGAGGCCGACATAGGCGTGCGTCGTGAAGTAGACGTTGGTCGCCATGGCCTTGCCGGGAACGGAGACGACGAGGTCGGTGTCGAGGCCGTCGCCGCCCATGATCGGCAGATCGAGGCCGGCTTCGCGGATCTGCTTGATGATGATGCCGGCGGTATCAGGTCCCGAGGCGGCATAGACGCCCTCAACCCCGTCGGTGGACTTCAGGCGCGAGACGAGGGCGGAGAAGTCCTGGTCGGATGTCATGAAGACGTCGGAGAGAACGACTTCGCCGCCGAGCTTCTCGAAGCGCTTGGTGAAATACTTGGTCAGGCCGGTGGTGTAGTCCATGCCCCGGTCGGTCCAGATGGCGATCTTGTGGATGGCGAGCTTGTTGTAGGCGTATTCGGCCATGGCCTCGGCCTGGACGTCATCGCCGAAGGGAACGAGGAACATCTCGTCGCCGACCATGACGGGGAGGTCGGGCGAGGTGGCGCCGGAGGTCACGAACGGGATGCCGGCGGTCTGGAAGAGCGGGGCGGCGGCAAGCACGTAGGTGGTGTCGGAAAAGCCGATCGCGGCGCTGACGCCCTTCATGGCGACGGCGCGCTTGGCGGCGGTGGCGGCCTCGCGCGTGTCGTCCTTGGTGTCGAAGGCGGTGACGTTCAGCATCCGGCCGCCGAGCAGCCCGCCCGCCTCGTTGATCATCTTCGCCTTCAGCTTGACGCCGTTGAGCGAGGGCACGTCGAGGGAAGCCTGGCCGCCGCCGGAGAGATTGTAGAGGGCGACGATGTCGATGGGGTCGGCCGCCTGGGCGGAGCCTGCGGAGGCCGCGATGAGCGCGCCCACGGCTGCCGATGCCAAACCCTTGATCCAAGTCTGCATGGGGATTGCCTTTCTGTTCATTCAGGTGAGTTGGCGGGTGAGGTGTGCCGGCTGCCCAGTCGTTTTATGAGGTTCAGCGGTTGGGGCTCTGCCGTGCCGAACAGGCCGGCGGGACGATAGATGAGGATGAGGATGACGCCGACCGCGATGGCGATCTGGCTGGCGCCGTAGAGGTTCAGGCTCTCCTCGACCGGTTTCAGGAATTCGGTGGCGAGCGTGAGGACGGCGGCGACGAGGCTGGCGCCGGTGATCGAACCGGTGCCGCCGACGACGACCATCACGACGAGCTGGAACGCCAACCCGAACGAGAAGCTGTCCGGGCTGATCAGGGTCACCACATGCACCCACAGGCCGCCGGCGATGCCGGCGAAGAAGGCGCCGAGCGCGAAGGCGAAGACCCGGGTGCGCGCGACCTTCACACCGAGACAGGCGGCGGCGAGCTCGTTTTCGCGGATGGCCAGCATGGTGCGGCCGAGCGAGGAATGCTTCAGCCGCCAGCACACGAACAGCGTCAGCAGCACGAAGCCGTAGACCCACCAGGTGGTGGTGAGCGACGGCAGGCCGCTGAGGCCCAGCGCGCCGCGGGTGACGCCGTCGAGGTTCACGGCGAGGCTCTGGACGATGAAGATCAGACCCAGCGTCGCGACGGCCAGGTAGTGGCCGCGCAGCCGGAGCACGGGGAAGCCGACGATGACGGCGACAAGGGCGGAGAGAAGTCCGCCGGCCACAAGGGCTGGAAGGAAGCTCCATTCCTGCATCGCCAGGAAGGCCGGCAGGTCCGGCAGCATCAGCCCCTTGCGCGCCGCCGGCATGACCAGGATCGCGGTCATGTAGCCGCCAATGGTCATGAAGGCGGGATGGCCCAGCGAGAACAGGCCTGTGAAGCCGTTGGAGATGTTCAGGCTGACCGCCAGGATGATGTTGATCCCGACGAACATGACGATGGAGAGCGCATAGGGGTCGAGGACCGAGCGCGCCCAGAAGACGAGGCCTGCGCCAATGAGGGCAAGGGCGGCGAACTTCGGCAGGAAGGTGTCGCGTCCGCTCATGCCCGTGTCTCCTGGTTGCGGCCGAGAAGGCCGTTGGGCAGGACCAGCAGCACGATGATCAGCGCGCCGAAGACGAAGGCGTTGCGGTAGCCGGAAAGGGCCGGAGGCAGCAGGCCGACGAACAGCACCTCCGCAAGCCCGAGGATGTAGCCGCCCAGAACCGCGCCGGAGATCGAGCCGACGCCGCCGATGACCGCCGCCACGAAGGCCTTCAGGCCGGGAAGGGCGCCCATGAGCGGGCTGATCTGTCCGTATTTTGCGCCCCACATGAGCCCGGCGGTGGCCGCCAGCGCGCTGCCGATGGCGAAGGCGAGCATGATCATGCGGTTGATGTTGATGCCCATCAGCCGGGCGACGTCATAGTTCTCCGCCGTCGCCCGCATGGCGATGCCGATGCGGGTGAAGCGGACGAAGGTCACCAGCGCGATCATCAGCACGATGGCGAGCACGACGATCGTCAGGTCGATCACGCGGACGGAGACCGAGCCCAAATGCACCAGCGTGTTGAGATAGGCCGGAATGTGGAAGGTGCGCGGCTGGGCGGACAGGATCATGATCGCCAGGTTTTCCAGGATGATGGAAACGGCGAGCGAGGCGATGAAGCCGGTCACCTGCGGCGAGCCGCGCATGGGGCGGAAGGTCGTGCGCTCGATCACCATGCCGACGACGGCCCCGGCGACGAGCACGATCAGGATAACCACCGGAAAGGGCAGGTCGGCGGAGGCGAAGGCCGCCAGCCCGGCGAAGGCGCCGATGGTGAGGATGTCGCCGTGGGCGAAGTTGATGAGCCGGACGATGCCGTAGATCATCGAGAAGCCGATGGCGACCAGCGCGTACATGCTGCCGAGGATCAGGCCGTTGACGAGCTGATCGAGGAGGTAGGGAAAGGTCATCAGGCAGCTCCCAGATAGGCGCGCTGGACGTCGGCGTTGGTGGCGAGTTCCCTGCCGGTGCCGGACAGCGTGATTTCGCCCGCCTCGATCACGTAGGCTCGGTCGGAGATGTCCAGCGCCATGGCCGCGTTCTGTTCGACCAGCAGCACGGTGACGCCGTCTGCCCGCACGGCCTCCAGGATGTCGAAGATCTGCTCCACGAGGATGGGGGCGAGGCCGAGGGAGGGCTCGTCGAACAGGATCAGCTTCGGCCGGCTCATCAGCGCCCGGCCGATGGCGAGCATCATCTGCTCGCCGCCGGAAAGCTTGTCGCCCGGCACCGAGCCGCGTTCCTCCAGAATGGGGAATCGGCGGTGGATGTCGGCGAGATCCTTCGCCACGCCCTCGGCGTCGCGGCGCAGATAGGCGCCGATCCGCAGGTTTTCCGTGACCGTGAGATTGCCGAAGATCTGCCGCGCCTCGGGACAGTGGGAGATGCCGGCGGCGACGATCTGCTCCGCCTTCATGGCTGTCAGATCGATGGCCCCGGCGGTCTCGTCCGGGCGATAGAGGATCCGGCCCTTGCGGGGGCGCAGCAGGCCGGAGACGGCGGAAAGCGTTGTCGTCTTGCCGGCGCCGTTTGCCCCGATCAGCGAGACGATCTCGCCGCGCCCGACGGTGAGCGACAGGCCGCGAACGGCATGGGTGCCGCCTCGGTTGACGTGGATGTCTTCGATCTCAAGCATGTTTTCTGTCCCGGCGGCGGCCCAGATAGGCGTCGATGACGGCCGGATTGCTCTGGATCTCGTGCGGCGTGCCGGCCGCCAGCATCTTTCCCTGATTGATCACCGTCAGCTGCTCGCAGATGCCCATGACCATCTTCATGTCGTGCTCGACCAGAAGGACGGTGAGCGAGAGATCCTTGTGGAGCTTCGAGATCGTCCTGCCGAGATCCGCGGTCTCGTTGGGGTTCATGCCCGCCGTCGGCTCGTCGAGCAGCAGCAGGCGGGGTCCTGTGGCGAGCGCGCGGGCGAATTCGACCTTGCGCTGGTCGCCATAGGGCAGGTTGCCGACGACCAGCTCCGCCTTGTCGGCGAGCCCCAGCACGTCAAGCGCTTCGAGCGCCGCGCGGCGGATGTCGCGTTCGGCCGTCGCCGCCCGGGGCAGGCCCAGAACGGTAGACCAGAAACCCGGCCCTTTGCGCATGTGCAGGCCGACCATCACGTTGTCGATGACGGGCAGGTCGCGAAACAGCCGGATGTTCTGGAACGTGCGCGCCATGCCCAGTTCGGCGTTGCGCTCCGGCGCATTGCCCGTGACGTCGATATCGCGGAAGAGAATTTGTCCCGATGTCGGCTTCAAAACGCCGGTGACGAGATTGAATGCGGTGGTCTTGCCCGAGCCGTTGGGGCCGATGAGGCCCGCCAGCACACCTTCCGGGATTTCAAAGTCGACACTGGAAAGCGCCCTGATGCCGCCGAAGTCCTTGCAGAGCCGCCTGACCGCCAGAAGGGGGGCTGAATTGCCTGGCATGCGTCCGTTCCCCGTACGTCGTCGTGCGATGCTGTCTGTTCTATTCGTTAGAGAGCGTAACAGCGTTGTACGATTTGATACAGAAACGAAATGACTAAATTGATCGCAACGGAAGCCCAATTTTTGCGCATGTTGCTCGAGCACTGCGCAATTTTCATATGACGTAAAGTTGTTGATGTGTGTATTGAATAATAAATACATTTCTCTTCTTCTATCGTAAAATTCTAATAATTATTTATATAATTTATCAATATAAATTAATAATAATTCGAAGAAATGAGTAAATAGTGAATTAAAAAATAATGATATTAATATCGATTTTTTTTGTTTTTAGATCTGTTTGATTGGATATATTTCTGCGTGCGTGCGTGCGTGCGTGCGTGCGTGCGTGCGTGCGTGCGTGCGTGCGTGCGTGCGTGCGTGCGCGGTCGGATTGGGGGTGACAAAAAATAATATAAATCTGTTTATATTTGTTCTGGAATAACTTGCAAATTTTATTTACGAAATAGATGATATTTATCTATGTTATAATTAGAGCTAATTTCTAGGGGGGGAGATGTCGGGTCCAGAAAGATATTTTTGGGCGGCGCTCGGGTTCGTGCTCGGTTTGGGGGTGGCGCTATTATTCTTAGTATGGGCAGTCCCGGAGTTTCGGAATTCTTCATTTGCCGGAGTGTATTTTTCTAGATTAATAAATTCGGATTGGCACTGTATATTTGGAGAAAGTTATTCGGGGCATAATTGGCTCGGTCCATTTGATGGGTGGATCTTTTCGGAAGATTCTCTTGCTCAATGGGTTATGGCAATACTTGGTATATTTGCGACGTTGATAAGTTATATCGCTCTTATTTGGTTGAAGCGCACTTGGGAATTATCAAAGAGTAGTGCGGAGGCGGCTTGGCGCGCTGTATCTGTCGCGCGAGAAATGGGTGAAGCGCAAGTTCGCTGTTATCCTACGATTAAAGACGTTCGTTTGGGCTTTGGTATTGAAGAAGGGACCCAGACAATTACTCCTTCTGAGAATCCAGATGATGGAAATGAAAGCAATATAAATCCAAAGATATATATAATTTTGGAGAATTTTGGTAATAGTCCAGCACTTCGTGTTAGCTGGGCTCCATCGATAAAATATATGGCTGTGTTTTATGATGGAGATAATCCGTCGTTGAGAGAAAGGCAAAGCTCTCGACGACTTCAGCATAGATTGGGATCAGGCGAGTTCGGTATAACAATACCGTCTAACGGTTGCTTTGAGTTATCTACGGAATTTGGATTCTCTCTTAACTATAAAGAAGAGGAAGCTATTAACATGGCAAGTGGCAGTGGGGGGTTGTTTGTAGTGTTGCTAATAAGTTTGTATTATGAAGACGTATTTGGTAACGATTTTTCTATAGATAATGCATTCATGGGCGGTGTGAGGATGGGCGGGATGTCAAATCTGAAGGAAGTTCCCTTAGCCGCTTTCGAGAAACGGGAAGACATAAGGGCAGATTGATTTAGTTATTTGGAGGTGTAAAATATTTAAGATTCATAGTGGATAATAATTATATTTTGGGGGGGTGTTTTATTATTTGTGTTTTTTCCTAAACAATGCTCATTGCGCTCTGTGATTGACGCTTCCGCCCGCGCCCGATATCCCGATAGCCGACACGGAAAGACCATCGATCCGGCGGGGAGGCCGGTACGGGAGGAGACGGGATGGATTTTGCGCTCAGCGAGGAGCAGCGCGCCTTCAAGGACATGGCTGCCGACTTCGCGCGTGAGGATATGGAGCCGTACGCGCGCGAATGGGACGAGACCTCGACCTTTCCCGTTGAGACGCTGCGCAAGGCGGCCGCTCTCGGCTTCGGCGGCATCTACGTGGGCGAGGATGTCGGCGGCTCCGGGCTCACACGGTTCGATGCGGCGCTGATCTTCGAGGAACTGGCCAAGGGCTGCACCTCCACGGCCGCCTATATCTCCATCCACAACATGGCCGCGTGGATGATCGACCGCTTCGGCAATGACGAACAGCGCCAGCGTTTCCTGCCAAGACTTTGTTCCATGGAGCATTTCGCCGCCTACTGCCTGACCGAGCCTGGCTCGGGATCGGATGCGGCGGCGCTCAGGACCAAAGCCGTGCGCGGCGGCGACGTTTACGTTCTCAACGGCTCCAAGGCGTTCATTTCGGGTGGCGGGGCGGCGGATCTCTACGTCGCGATGGTGCGCACGGGCGAGGACGGGCCGAAGGGCATCTCCTGCATCGTGGTGGAGAAGGAGACGCCCGGTCTCTCCTTCGGCGCACAGGAGGTGAAGCTCGGCTGGAAGAGCCAGCCGACGGCGCAGGTCAATTTCTCCGACTGCCGGGTGCCGGCGGAAAACCTGATCGGCGGCGAGGGGCTGGGCTTCAAGATCGCCATGGCCGGGCTCGATGGCGGGCGGCTCAATATCGGCGCGTGTTCGCTGGGGGCGGCGCAGACGTGCCTTGAGCGGGCGATTGCCTACATGAAGGAGCGCCGGCAGTTCGGCCGGGCGCTGGCCGAATTCCAGGCGTTGCAGTTCCGCATCGCCGACATGGCGAGCGAGCTGGAGGCGGCGCGCCTGCTTCTGCACAAGGCGGCGATGAAGGTGGATGCCAAGGAGAACGACGCCACCCGGTTCGCCGCCATGGCCAAGCGGCTTGCCACCGACACCGGCTTCAAGGTCGTCAACGAGGCTTTGCAGCTTCACGGCGGCTACGGCTATCTGCGCGACTATCCGATCGAGCGTTACTTGCGAGACGTTCGCGTTCACCAGATTCTGGAGGGCACGAACGAGATCATGCGGCTGATCGTGTCGCGGGAATTGCTGGCGGGGTGAGGGCGGGGGAGCTGTGAACGGACTTTGGTTGCGTTTCGCAGATCTCTCACCCGTCATTGCCGGCTCCGACCGGCAATCCATGCCGTTATTCATCAACTCGGATTGCAGGCCGTTTGTTCGCCCCAATCATCCACTTGCCGCGCTGAGACATCACGGAATGGATTGCCGGTCGGAGCCGGCAATGACGGGGGGAGAGGCTGGTGGTGCAACAGGTTGTCCCGGGGGTGCTGGATGCCCGCCTTCGCGGCGATGACAAGCTGAGAGTGTGGTGGGCCCTGCACCGGCACGCCCCCCTTTTCCGCAACCGGTCGTCTATGTCGCCCTTTTCTTCCGTGCAGACAACGCGATAACGTCTTCGCAGCGGATGTCAGGCCGCCGATCGACAAGAACAATCAGGAAGGAAATCACGCGTGAACGATCCGATTGCCCAGTTCGAAGTGCTGTTCGATGCCCGCGGTCACGCCGGCATCATCACGCTTTGCCGGCCGCAGGCGCTGAATGCGCTCACCCACGGCATGATCAAGGCGATGCGTGCGCAGGTGGACGCCTGGGAGAGCGATCCGGAGATCGATCACATCGTGATCCGCTCCATGCATCCCAAGGCCTTCTGCGCCGGCGGTGACATTCGCGCCGTCTACGAGATGCGCGACGGCGACCGGGCGGCCCGCAACGCCTTCTTCGCCGACGAATACCGGCTGAATGCGCGCCTCAGGCACTATTCCAAGCCGATCGTGTCGCTGATCGACGGCATCCTGATGGGCGGCGGCGTCGGGCTTTCGGCGCATGGCGATTTTCGCGTGGGCGGGGCGAAGACGCTGTTCGCCATGCCGGAAGTGGGCATCGGCTTCTTTCCCGACGTGGGGGCGAGCTACCTGCTCCCGCGGCTCAGGACGCAGGCTCTCGGTCTTTACTGCGCGCTGACGGGCGGGCGGCTGAAGCAGGCCGATGCACTGTGGGCGGGCGTTTTGACTCATTGCGCGGAGGCCGACCAGTTCGACCAGATCGTCGAGGCGCTGGTGCAGGAAAGCGACGCGAAGACGGTGCTGGCACGCTTTGCCGTGCGTCCCGCGGGCGAGCCGGAACTGGCGGCGCGCGCCGATACCATCGAGGCCTGCTTCTCGAAAGACAGCGTGGAGGAAGTGCTGGCGGCGCTCGATGCGGTGAGCGGCGCGGATGCGGAATGGGCCAAGGAGACGGCCGCGACCATGCGCGGGCGCTCGCCGACGAGCCTGAAGGTTTCCTTCAAGGAGGTTCGCGAGGGCGCCCTGCGCGACTTCGACGCCTGCATGATCATGGAATACCGGATCCTCAGCCATATTCTCGACGGACACGACTTCTATGAAGGCGTACGCGCCGTTCTGGTCGACAAGGACAACGCGCCCGACTGGCGGCCGGCCCGGCTGGAAGAGGTGGAATCGCTTGCCATCGACCGGCATTTCATGCAACCGCAGGAAGGCGATCTGATCCTCGACTGAGGCGCGATACCGGGCCGGTCCGGCTTTGGGGGCGGGCTCGGGCCGCTCCCCCTTCCGGCTTTTTCGCGTCCCGGCCATGAGGGCCGGACAACTGAAGGAAATGTGCCGTCGATGCTGACGCTGTTGCAGGATTTCGCCCGGGTGCGCCCGCCGTGGCGCACGGTGCTGATCTGGTATCTGCGCTTTCTGGCGATCCTGCTGATTGGCGGCGGCATCATTCACTGGGCCCGCATCGTCGGCTACGTGCCGTGGCGCGGGGTGATGTTCGTCGACATGCCGGTCGATTGGCAGGTGGCGACGGTCTATTTCGGCGTGCTCGACATGGTCGCCGGCATCGGCCTGTGGCTCGCCGCCTCCTGGGGGCCGGTGATGTGGCTGATCAGGTTGCTCTCGCAGGTGATCATGCACACCCTCTTTCAGAGCACCTTCGGCTCCCGGCCCTACGAGATCTCCTTCTACATGGTGACGATCGCGGTCTACGTGGCGCTGACGGTCCTGTCGGAGCGCGAGCGGCGCAAGGAATAGGTTTGCGCGAGCGTACGACGGGGCGGGCGCGCGGGCACGGCTTGTGGCCCATCCTTCGAGACGCGCTCTGGCGAGCGCTCCTCAGGATGACGTTGCATATGTTGCAGGCTTCACGGAAATCGCAACTCGATAACGTCATCCTGAGGAGGCGCGGCAGCGCCGTCTCGAAGGATGGGCAGCTTGCGCCTCGCCCAGACGCCCGGCGCCCGCTCCTCCTGGTGCCGTAACGCGCGCGAGGCGGGGGAAGAGGCGGCGCGGGTAACACGTTCCGCCGTGCACGTCGTCGCCTGTCGCGAGGCGGGCGGGACCGCCTGGAGGTTGCCCCGGAAATTCCGATTTTAGAAAAAAAATGTACTGCGGCTGAGCCGCGATCAGCACCGTAAGATCTTGTTTAGCTTGAAATAGCGCCTGCCGAACGGCGGATTCCCTCGCTTTCGAGGGGCAGGCCGCAGGTTTGCAAGATCGGATTCTTCTAAAGTTTCCAATGGGTCTTTAAGAGAAGATTCATGCTGCTTTTTAAGCAGATTTTATAACAGCCCGACTATTGTCCTCATCAAGCGGAACAAAACCGCACATAAACAGGATACAAGGGGCGTAACCAGATGATCACGGCAAAAAGGGCAGTCGAGGTCCTGGCGCAGGACGAAGGTAATACGGAAATCAAGCCGCTTTACCTGGAGGCGCTTACTCTTGTCGAGCGTTTGCACCGCAGGTTGCTTGACGTCATCAAGGACGAGTTCGATCGCATGGGTCGTTCCGACGTCAACAGCGTGCAGGCGCTGCTGCTGTTCAACATCGGCGACAGCGTGCTGACGGCCGGCGAATTGCGCACCCGCGGCTACTATCTCGGCTCGAACGTGTCCTACAACCTGAAGAAGCTCGTCGATACCGGCTTCATCAACCACGAGCGCTCCCGCGTCGACCGCCGCTCGGTCCGCGTCAGCCTCACCGAGAAGGGGCTGGAAGTGGCCAACATCGTCAACGACCTCTACGAGCGTCACATGCGCTCGGTGGAGACGGTCGGCGAGATCGCGCCGGAGGACTTCCAGCAGCTCAACCAGTCGCTGCGCCGGCTGGAGCGGTTCTGGACCGACCAGATCCTCTATCGGCTCTAGAATTATTTCGAGACTTGTCTCCCATCGAACGCCGTCCGGGCTGCCGGGCGGCGTTTTTGCTTGTGCTCGGCAATCCTGCGACTTTCGCTTGCGACATGAACTTGCCATAATGGCGTGGAAAGAGGCGCCGCAGGAAGGGTCGCCGGCACTGCCGCCGGGTGTCGTGCGCGGATGATTCGCGGCAAGGGAGGCCCAAGGGGCGCCTAGGCCGAACCTTTCGAAACGAGCCGGGGTGTGAGCCGTGCGGCGGACCTTGCAAGGTCGCCATGTTCACGAATGCGTAGCCGAACGCCTGCTTTTGTTGCCTCGCCCGGGCGCAGGTGGTACCGCAAACCAGAAATCCGTCATGGCGCGGGGCCCGATGTGGGGCGATCGCGCGATTTGCATCCGGGAGACAGCTCCGTGAACCGACTTTTCGCCGCCGGCGAGACCCGACCGACCACAGGCCGCCTGGCGGTTGCCGCCGCGTTTTTGATGGCCGCGTCCGCGACGACGGCGCTCGGCACGGGGACGGCAAGTGCGGAATCCCCGCTTGAGGCGCTGCGCAACTACCAGCAGCACGAGCAGTGGGAATCCAAGCTCGACGACACGATGAAGAATCTGGAGCAGATCCGCTCCCACCAGCCGACGCTTTCGCCGTCCACGGTGACCTACATCGAGCAGGCGATCCACCAGTATCAGCAGATCGTGTCGAACGGCGGCTGGGCGGAAGTCAGCACGCCGGGCCGCACCCTGAGGCTCGGTTCGTGGGACGGGGCGGTCGTGGCGCTGCGCCATCGGCTGGTCTCCTCCGGCGATCTGTCCGCGGACAAGATCAACGGCCAGCGCTTCGACAGCGACGTCGATGCCGCGGTGCGCCGTTTCCAGATTCGCCACGGCCTGACGCCGGACGGCGTGGTCGGCCCGGTCGTGCAGTCGGTGATGAACGTTCCGGCGGCGGTGCGCCTGCGCCAGTTGCAGACCAACCTGGTGCGGGTGCGCGCCATGTCGGGCTATCTCGGCGATACCTACGTGATGGTGAACATTCCGGCGGCCGAGATCGAGGCGGTCGACAATGGCGTGGTGCGCTCGCGCCATACCGCCGTCGTCGGCAAGATCGACCGGCAGACGCCGATCCTCGCCTCCAAGATCTACCAGCTGAACTTCAATCCGTTCTGGACCGTGCCGGTCAGCATCATCCGCAAGGATCTGATCCCGAAGATGAAGCGCGATCCGCAGTATCTGGCGAAAAACCACATCCGCATCTACGACTGGCACGGCAACGAGCTGCAGGCCACGGACGTCGACTGGAACACCGACGAGGCAACCAAGCTGCGCTTCCGGCAGGATCCGGGCGCGGACAATTCGCTGGGCTCGGTGCGCATCAACTTCCACAACCAGTATCAGGTCTACCTGCACGACACGCCGTCCAAGAGCCTGTTCACCAAGGACTACCGGTTCGATTCCTCGGGCTGCGTGCGCGTGCAGAACGTGCGCGACATGGTGACGTGGCTTCTGGAGACGACAACGCCGGGCTGGGACCGCACGCGGGTCGATTCCACCATCGCCTCGGGCGAGCGGGTGGATGTCACGCTCGATCACGAGGTGCCGCTCTATCTCGCCTATGTCACCGCCTGGGCGACCGACAAGGGCGTGGTCAACTTCCGCGAGGACATCTACAACCGCGACGGGCTCAACGGTTCCGAAATCGAGGGCCCGCAGATCGTCCTGCAATAGGGCGGGCGTTTACCGGCCGGATTTGAATGGGCGCCTTCGAAAGAGGGCGCCCTTTTCGGTTTCAGGGGCGGGCTCTTTCAGGGGCGGGCACTGCGGAAAAGCGGAGGGCAGGGCGGCAAAGTTGAGGGGCAGGACGCGGAGGCGCCGGGGCGCTCAGCTGCTCGCCGCCGCGTATTCCGAAAGCAGTACGGGGAATTCCTCCGGCGGGGGAAAGCCTTCGTAGCTGTAGGTGGCCGGTGTGGTGACCCAGGAGAGTTTTTCGCGGGTCATGGTTTCCGCAAAGGGGACGCACCAGTCGGGCTCGTCGAACATCGTGGAGCGGACATTCACGCACTGGGGCATCATGGCGACGCGGGTGAACAGCCAGCTCATGCAATGGGGGCAGTGGTAGTGGTCGATGCCGGGGCTGCGGGCCCCGCCCTGGACGGGCTCGCCCGCGATGACCTCAAAGCCTTCGGCGGGAACCATCGCGGTCAGCGAGAAGGCGCTTGAACTCATGCGCTGGCATTCGCGGCAATGACAGGCGAAAGTGCCAATGGGCCTGGCGGAAATCTTCATGCGGATCTGTCCGCAACGGCATGTCCCTTCGCGGGGAGACGACAGCATATCCATATCAGACCCCATGTTGGTGCTTGCGCGAATTGCATATACGAAACGTGCATTGGAGGCACAAGCATTGTGACGCGACGCGCGCGCGGGCGTCACGAAGACGGACGACAGGAGTGAAGACAGCATGACACAGGGCGGCACGCCGTCCGGGCCGGGCCGGATTTTTCTGGAATTCACGCGCGTCGGGCGGCAGGTGAAGGTTTCGGCCATCGACGAGGCGACGGGCGTTGAGGTGTCGATGATCGGACCGCTCAACGTCTCGCAGGACGAACTCGGCCGGCTCGCCGTGCGCAAGCTGAAGCGGCGGTTGGAGCAGGGCGGGGCCTGAGGGGGCGGGCTCGCAAATGGTAACGGTTGTGGTCTTTCGACCATTTCCCTTCATGTCCCTCCGCCGTCATTGCCCGGCACCCGCTTTCGCGGGCACCGGGTGATGACGATTGAGAGGCATGAGCGGGGATGACGCCGGAGGGTTTTGCCGAAATGGCAGGGATCCTGCGATCGCCTCTCCTGTCGTGGGCCGGGCACGGCGCCGAGCGGGAGGTTCTGAGGCGCCGGTTTGTCTTTTGCCGGCACGCCCCCACATAAATCGGCAGACGCCGGCAAAAGACAAACCGCACATCCGACCGGATATCCGACCTTATGGTTAGCGAACGGGCTTGGTTCGCCCCGGGCGGTATGCTATTGGCGGCGGCGCGGGTCGCGCGGGCCGAAGACGGTCCCGATCCGGCCTTGCGGATGCCGCAAGCGAACGCGAACACTCGAATACCGGAAACGCAGGAAGGCGCGCCTCATGTCGATTTCGAAATCTTCCGTCGATGAGCCCGTTCAGCTGGACTTCTTCACGCAGCCGCTTGCCGAGGCCGATCCGGAGATTGCCGATGCGATCGACAAGGAACTCGGCCGCCAGCGCCACGAGATCGAGCTGATCGCGTCGGAGAACATCGTCAGCCGCGCCGTTCTGGAGGCGCAGGGCACGATTCTCACCAACAAGTATGCCGAAGGCTATCCCGGCAAGCGCTACTACGGCGGCTGTCAGTATGTCGACATCGTCGAGACGCTGGCCATCGAGCGCGCCAAGAAGCTGTTCGAGTGCGACTTCGCCAACGTCCAGCCGAATTCGGGCAGCCAGATGAACCAGGCCGTGTTCCTGGCGCTGCTGCAGCCCGGCGACACGTTCATGGGCCTCGATCTCAATTCCGGCGGACACCTGACCCACGGCTCGCCCGTCAACATGTCGGGCAAGTGGTTCAACGTCGTCTCCTATGGCGTGCGCGAGGGCGATCACCAGATCGACATGGACGCGGTGGCGGAGAAGGCGCGCGAGCACAAGCCGAAGCTGATTCTGGCCGGCGGCACCGCCTATTCGCGCATCTGGGACTGGAAGCGCTTCCGCGAGATCGCCGACGAGGTGGGCGCCTACCTGATGGTCGACATGGCCCACATCGCGGGGCTTGTGGCCGGCGGCGTGCACCCGTCTCCGATCCCGCATGCGCATGTGGTGACGACGACGACGCACAAGTCGCTTCGCGGCCCGCGCGGCGGCATGATCCTGACCAACGACGAGGCGATCGCCAAGAAGGTCAATTCGGCCGTGTTCCCCGGTCTTCAGGGCGGACCGCTGATGCATGTCATCGCGGCGAAGGCCGTGGCGCTCAAGGAAGCGCTGCAGCCCTCGTTCAAGACGTACGCGGCGAATGTGGTGGCCAATGCCAAGGCGCTTGCCGCCAGCCTGCAGGAGCAGGGGCTCGACATCGTCTCGGGCGGCACGGACAACCACTCCATGCTGGTCGACCTGCGCCCGAAGAACGCCACCGGCAAGAAGGCCGAGGCTGCATTGGGCCGCGCCAACATCACCTGCAACAAGAACGGCATTCCGTTCGATCCGGAAAAGCCCTTCGTGACTTCCGGCATTCGCCTCGGCACGCCTGCGGGCACGACGCGCGGCTTCGGCCAGGCGGAGTTCCGTGAGATCGGGGCGATGATCGCGGAGGTTCTCGACGGCCTCAGGGCTGCGAATTCCGAAGAGGGCAACGCGGACGTCGAGGCGCGCGTGAAGGCGCGCGTCATCGCGCTGACCGACCGTTTTCCGATCTATCAATACTAGGAAGCGTGCATGCGGTGTCCCTATTGCGGCGGTGAGGAAACCCAGGTCAAGGACAGCCGTCCGACCGAGGACAACACCGCGATCCGGCGACGCCGCGTGTGCTCCACATGTGGCGGGCGGTTCACGACGTTCGAGCGCGTGCAGCTTCGCGAACTGAGCGTGATCAAGCGCAACGGGCGCCGCGCGCCCTTCGACCGGGAGAAGCTCGCCCGCTCCGTGCAGATTGCCGTGCGCAAGCGCCCGGTGGAGCCGGAACGCATCGAGCGGATGATCTCCGGCATCGTGCGCCAGCTGGAATCCTCCGGCGAGAGCGACATTCCGGCGGAACAGATTGGCACGCTGGTGATGGAGGGCCTGCGCGAGCTCGACGACGTCGCCTATGTGCGGTTTGCCTCCGTCTACAAGAACTTCCGCGAGGCCAAGGACTTCGAGACGCTGCTCGGCGAACTCAACGCCGACGACCTGCCGCCGGAGGGGCGTGCGGAGCGCGATCCGTCGTGAGCGTCGGGGGCGTGGAAATGGCAAGCGGCGCGCAGGACACGGCATCCGAAGCGACGGGATACGACGTGGCGCCCGATTGCGGGCGGGTCCTGCCATATGACGAACGGTTCATGCGCATGGCTCTCGCCATGGGGCGGCGCACGCGGGGCATCACCTGGCCCAACCCGTCCGTCGGTGCGGTGATCGTGGCGGAGAAGGACGGCGTGCCGGTGGTGGTGGGACGCGGGGCGACGGCGCCTTCGGGCCGCCCGCATGCCGAGGTCGTGGCGTTGGCGCAGGCCGGCGACAAGGCGCGGGGCGCAACCGCCTACGTAACGCTCGAGCCCTGCGCCCACTGGGGCCGCACCGGGCCTTGCGCGCTGGCGCTTTCGCAAGCCGGCATCGCCCGCGTCGTCATTGGTACCTCCGACGTCAACCCAAGGGTCGCCGACAAGGGCGCCGCCATGCTGCGTGAGGCGGGCGTTGAGGTCGTGCGCGGCGTGCTGGGGGCGGAATGCCGGGCCGCCAATATCGGCCATTTCCGGCGCTTCGCCGAAGGCCGGCCGCAGGTTGCGCTGAAGCTCGCGGTTTCCGCCGACGGCTTCATCGGCCGCAAGGGCGACGGGCAGGTCCACATCACGGGCCGCGAGGTGCAGCGTTTCGTCCACATCATGCGGGCGGAAGCGGATGCGATCCTCGTCGGCATCGGCACGGTTCTGGCGGACGATCCGATGCTGGACGTTCGTCTCGACGGGCTCGGCGACCGCTCGCCGGTCCGCTACGTCTTCGATTCCACCGCGCGGCTTCCCGTCGGCTCGCAGCTTGTTAAGAGCGCGGGGCAGGTGCCGGTGAAGGTGCTGACCTCGGCCGCCGCGCCGATGGAGCGCACCACGGCGCTGATCAAGGCCGGCGTGGAGGTGATCACCGTTCCCGCCGACGAGACGGGCCGGATCGAGGTGCGCGCCGCGCTTCACGCGCTCGCCCATCGCGGCGTCACGCGGCTGATGGTGGAAGGCGGGGCGGCGACGGCGGAGAGCTTCGTGGCGAGCGGGCTCGTCGATGAGGTCGTCATCTCCACGGGGCCGGAGAAGATCGGCGAGGGCGGCATTCGGCCGCTTGGACATCTGCCGCTGGAGGCCATAACCGATAACCCCGCCTTCACGCGCGTGAGTACGCGCCGGCTGGGGCGGGACAGGGTCGTTCACTATCGTCGCGAGGAGTAGCGTCATGTTCACGGGCATTGTCACCGATATCGGGCGGGTCGTCAGCGCCGTGGAGATCCCGGCCGGCCGGCGCACGCGCATCGCCTGTGCCTACGATGCGGCGGGCATCGACATCGGCAGCTCCATCGCGTGTTCCGGCGTCTGCCATACGGTGACGGCGAAGGGCGAGGACGGCGGCAAGGCCTGGTTCGAGGTGGAATCGGCCGCCGAGACGCTGAAGCTGACCACGGCGGGGACGTGGGCCGAGGGCACGCGCATCAATCTGGAACGCTCGCTTGCCATGGGCGATGAGCTCGGCGGGCACCTGGTGCTCGGCCACGTGGACGGGCTTGCGGAAGTGGTGGAGCGTCGCGATCACCCCGACAGCGTCTATTTCCGCTTCCGCGCGCCGCACGAACTTGCGCGCTTCATCGCCAAGAAGGGTTCTGTCGCGCTCGACGGCACGTCGCTGACGGTGAACGAGGTGGAGGGCGACGAGTTCTCCGTGTTTCTCATCCCGCACACGGTCGCGGTGACCACCTGGGGCGACCGGCAGACGGGCGATGCGATCAACCTGGAAGTCGACATGATGGCGCGCTACGTGGCGCGGCTGCGCGAGTTCGACTGAGGGGCGGGGACCCGGCGGCGTTCGCTCCTTTCGATGTCATTTCCGCGAAGGCGGGAATCCAGCATCCCAGAGGCGTGGGCGGTTCGCGTGCTGCGGCCTGATCCTGTGGTTGCTGGATCCCCGCCTTCGCGGGGATGACAGGGAGAGCGCCGGAGGCGGTGTGGTGCCTTGTCCCCATGCCGCCGCACCCCATTTACCCAGCACCGCGACTGCGCCACCGAGGGTCTGGACAAAGGCCCGCATAAGTGGTTCCTGTCGCCACCTCACACAAGAATACGAAAGCACAAAGCCATGGCCGCTCCGCACCTGCTCATCATCGATGCGCGCTTCTACGACGATCTCTCCGACGAACTCGTGCGCGGGGCCGTGGCGGCGCTGGAGAGGGGCGGTGCGACCTATGACCGGATTTCCGTGCCCGGCGTTCTCGAAATCCCGGCAGCCCTCTCCATGGCGCTGATCGCGGCGGATGACGGCGGCACGGATTATGACGGATTCGTGCTGCTCGGCTGCGTGATCCGGGGCGAGACCTCGCATTACGATATTGTGGCCGGCGAATCCGCCCGCGCCGTGATGGACATGGTCGTCGACCAGGGCTTGGCGCTCGGCAACGGTATCCTGACCGTTGAAAACGACGAACAGGCCTGGGCGCGCGCCAGGGTCGAGGAAAAGAACAAGGGCGGCTTCGCCGCCGAGGCGGCGCTGGCGATGATCGCCGTGCGTGAGAAAATCGGGGCCTGACGATGGCGGCTGACGACAAGTCCGGGAACGAGAACGGAACCGGTAACGCCCGGGGCGTGCGCGAGGCGCGGCCGGCGAACAAGCGCGGGCTTGCCCGTCTCGCCGCCGTGCAGGCGCTCTACCAGATGGAGATCTCCGGCCAGACGCTCGCCGATACCATTCTGGAATTCCAGATGTACCGGCTCGGCAAGGAGATCGACGGCGAGCAGTACCGCGAGGCCGATCCCGACTGGTTCCGCGATCTGATGCAGGGCATGGTGGCGAAACAGCGCGAGATCGATCCACGCATCCACCAGGCGCTGCAGGAGGACTGGCCGCTGAAGCGGATCGACTCCATCCTGCGCGCGATCCTGCGCGTCGGCGTCTACGAGCTGATGCGGCGCAAGGAAGTGCCGGCCCGGGTGATCATTTCCGAATATGTGGAGGTCGCCAAGGCGTTCTTCGCGGAAGACGAGCCGAAGGTGGTCAACGGCGTTCTCGACCGCATCGGTCGCGAGATCCGGCCTGGCGAGTTCGATCCCAGGCCCGCTGCTGGCTCGGGCGCGTAGCGGGGCGCCATGGGGGAGGAGCGGGCGCACGAGTTCGAACTGATCGAGCGTTATCTGGCGCCGCTCGCCACCGATCCCGGCAGCGTCGGCCTGGTGGATGACGCCGCCGTGCTGACGCCGGTCGAAGGCGAGGACCTCGTCCTCACCAAGGACGCTCTGGCCGCCGACATCCATTTCTTCGCCGTCGATCCGGCCGGCGCGATTGCGCGCAAGGCGCTCCGGGTCAATCTCTCCGATCTCGCGGCCAAGGGCGCGCGGCCTGTCGGCTATCTGCTGGGGCTCGCACTCGCGCCTGACTGGAGCGAGCGCTGGGTGGCGGATTTCTGCGCCGGGCTGAAGGCCGACCAGGAGGCCTACGGCTTTCCGCTTTATGGCGGCGACACGATCAAGGTGAAGGCGGGGCCGGTGCTGTCCGTCACCGCCATCGGCGCGGTGCCGAAGGGCACAGCGGTGCGGCGTTCCGCGGCGCGGGCCGGCGATGCGCTCTACGTCACCGGCACGATCGGCGATGCGGCGCTGGGGCTGGCGCTGCGCCACGAGCCGGCGAAGGCAGAGCGCTGGGGCCTTGGCGAGGCCGAGAGCGGGCATCTTCTCAAGCGCTACCTTTTGCCCGAACCGCGCAACGCCGTGGCCGAGGCGGTGCGCCTTTACGCGCGCGCCTCGATGGACATTTCCGACGGGCTCGTCGGCGATCTCGCCAAGATGGCGTCGTCCTCGGGCGTGGGCGCTGCGGTCGATCTCGACGCGGTGCCACTCTCCCGTGCTGCGGCCTTGGCCGTGAAGGACGAGGCGGCGTTCATCGCGGCCATGACCGGCGGCGACGATTACGAGTTGCTCGTTGCCGTGGCACCGGAAAAGACGGAGGCCTTCGAGGCGGCGGTGGCGGAAAGCGGGGTGGCACTGTCGCGCATCGGCAGAATGGAGGCGGGGGCGCGCGTCGCCTACCGGCGTGGCGGCGAGGTCTACGATTTCGGCGCGGCGGCGGGATATTCGCATTTCTGAGGCGTGCCGATTCTGATTTTGCCCGGTTCTGGCACTGCCCGCTTCTGATGTTGCCCCGTGCAGTTGTCACCCATTCGGTGTCATTCCCGCGCAAACGGGAATCCAGCATTCCAGAGACGTTTGCGGTTCGCGCGCTATGGCTTGATCCTGCGGTTGCTGGATCCCCGCCTGCGCGGGGATGACAATCGAATGTGGGGTGAATGTGGGCAGATTGGAACGGAAATCCAGGCCTTTTCGGGCTCGTGCCGACCTCTCCGACGTCATCCCGGGCGCGCTGCAACGTGCAACGTTGCTGCGCAGACCCGGGATCTCGAGCGGCAGGCTCCGGGACGACGCTGGGGGCGTGTTGGATGGGGCGGGCTTTGCGGGCGCACTGGATTTCCTTCGTTCTGTCGCCCGCTTTTGCGGCACAAAACCTCCGGTTGCGTCAGGCGTGTCCGTAAATCCCCTGATATCAGTAACTTGCAATATTCCGCTTGAAGTTTGATTCATGTCGTTGAGAAACTGAATCAACGGCATCAAACGTGGGTATTTAAACGCCCTGGAACTGGTCGGATTCCAAAATGTGTTGCGCTGACACGCCATCGAACGTATCGGAAGGTCCCGCCTACGATCCGGATTCCGCCATGACCGTCGAAGCTCAGCTCAAAACCGAAGCCGGTGACAGGCTTGCGCGCCGCAACGCCTTGCTGCTGGCGATCGCCCAGTCGCTCGGCGGGGCGACCGCGTCGATCGTCGTCGCGCTCGGCGGTCTCGCCGGGCACGAGCTGCTGGGCTCCGACAAGAGCCTGGCGACGCTGCCGATCACCTTCTTCGTGCTGGGTACGGCCTGCGGAACATTGCCGGCCGGCTACATCATGCGTCATCTGGGCCGGCGCACCGCCTACATGGGAGCAGCGGTGCTGGGCGGGCTCGGCGGGCTTCTCGCCTGCTTCGGCATCATTCAGGGCAGCTTCGTCACTCTTCTTCTGGGCACGATGGGCTGCGGCATCGCCGGCGCCTTCGTGCAGAGCTACCGTTTCGCCGCCGCCGATACCGCCTCCGACACCTTCCGTCCCAAGGCGATCTCCTGGGTCATGACCGGCGGGCTCATCGCCGGCATCGTCGGTCCGCAGACGGTGATCGCCACCAAGGACATGCTGGCGCCGATCATGTTCGCCGGCTCCTTCGCGGCGATCGCGGTCCTGAACGCGCTCACCTTCTGCCTCGTCTTCTTCGTGCGCATTCCGAGGCTTACGGCGGCGGAGCGGGCGGATAGCGGTCGGCCGATCCTTCAGATCATCCGGCAGGAGCGCTTCATCGTGGCGGTGGCCTGCGGCATCGGCTCCTATGCGTTGATGAACTTCGTGATGACGGCGACGCCGCTCGCCATGATCGCCTGCGGCCACACCCAGACCGATGCGGCGCTCGCCATCCAGTGGCACGTGCTCGCCATGTACGTGCCGAGCTTCTTCACCGGCTCGCTGATCGCGCGGTTCGGCAAGTCGCGGATCGTCGCCTTCGGGCTCTTGCTGCTGGTCGGCTGCGGCATCGTCGCGCTGTCCGGCGTCACGGTGGAGGACTTCTGGTTCGCGCTCATCCTGCTGGGGCTCGGCTGGAACTTCGGCTTCATCGGCGCGACCTCCATGGTCACCGACACATACCGTCCGGAAGAGCGCACCAAGGTTCAGGCGACGAACGATTTCCTGGTGTTCGGCTTCGTCGCCGCCGCCTCGTTCGCGTCGGGCAACGTGCTCAACGACTACGGCTGGGAGACGATCAACTGGATCCTGTTCCCGGTGGTGGCGTTCTGTCTGTGCCTGCTCGGCTGGCTGGCCTACCGGGAGCGTCGCGCGGCGTTCTGACACCCCTACTTTCGCCCCAATCCCTCAACCTCTGCTTGACCTCGTGAGAAGTCGCGATACGGTTTGCCTGCGTGAAATCCCGCGGGCGGAACGAGTCTGCCGGCGGGTGCAGTGAAGTGCCCGGCAGGGCCGCAAGGTTATCCGGGCGTGACCTCTATAAAATAAGGGGAGGGGCCCTATCGTGCTCTATGTCGTAATTTTGTGCGGCCTTCTGTCCATTGTCTATGGCGTCTGGGCGATCCAGTCGGTCATGGCGGCGGATGCCGGCAATCAGAGAATGCAGGAGATCGCCGGAGCGATCCAGGAAGGCGCTCAGGCCTACCTGACCCGGCAGTACACGACCATCGCCATCGTCGGCGTGGTCGTCTTCTTCATCGCCTGGTGGCTTCTCTCCATCACCGCGGCCATCGGCTTCCTGATCGGCGCCATCCTGTCCGGCAGCGCCGGCTTCATTGGCATGCTTGTCTCGGTGCGGGCCAACGTGCGCACCGCGCAGGCCGCCTCGCGCTCGCTCGGCGCGGGCCTTGCCATCGCCTTCAAGTCCGGCGCCATCACCGGCCTTCTCGTCGCGGGCCTCGCGCTTCTTGGCGTCGCCGTCTACTTCTGGATCCTGACCGGGCCGGTCGGCCTCAACGGCACGGACCGCGAAGTCATCGATGCGCTCGTCGCGCTCGGCTTCGGCGCCTCGCTCATCTCCATTTTCGCGCGTCTCGGCGGTGGCATCTTCACCAAGGGTGCGGATGTCGGCGGCGATCTCGTCGGCAAGGTGGAAGCGGGCATTCCCGAAGACGATCCGCGCAATCCGGCGACCATCGCCGACAACGTGGGCGACAATGTCGGCGACTGCGCCGGCATGGCGGCCGACCTGTTCGAGACCTACGCGGTGACCGTCGTCGCCACCATGGTTCTGGCCTCGATCTTCTTCGTGGGCGATGTCGCCGCGCAGATGATGATGCTTCCGCTGGTCATCGGCGGCGCCTGCGTGCTGACCTCGATCGCCGGCACGTTCTTCGTCAAGCTCGGCGCCTCCAACTCCATCATGGGCGCGCTCTACAAGGGCTTCATCGCGACCGCCGTGCTCTCCGCGGTGGCGCTGGCGCTGATCGTCGCCTTCTGGCTCGGCTTCGGCACCGAATTCACCGCCGGACCGAAGACCTTCACCGGCACCGACGTGTTCCTGTGCGGCATCTCCGGCCTCGTCATTACCGGCCTGATCATCTGGGTGACGGAATACTACACCGGCACCGAATACCGGCCGGTGCGTTCCATCGCGCAGGCCTCGGTCACCGGTCACGGCACCAACGTGATCCAGGGCCTCGCCGTCTCGCTCGAGGCGACCGCTCTGCCGGCGATCATCATCATCGCCGGCATCATCGTCACCTTCCAGCTCGCAGGCCTGTTCGGCATCGCCATCGCGGTCACCACCATGCTGGCGCTGGCGGGCATGGTCGTCGCGCTCGATGCCTTCGGCCCCGTCACCGACAATGCGGGCGGCATTGCCGAAATGGCGGATCTGCCGGCGGAAGTGCGCACCACCACCGATGCGCTCGACGCGGTCGGCAACACCACCAAGGCGGTCACCAAGGGCTACGCGATCGGTTCCGCCGGTCTCGGCGCGCTGGTGCTGTTCGCCGCCTACACCTCCGATCTGGCGCACTTCGCGGAGACGGCCCAGCCGGGCTCGATCTTCGAGGGCATCGACGTGTCCTCGCTGTTCTCGCTCTCCAGCCCCTATGTGGTGGCCGGCCTGCTGTTCGGCGGTCTGCTTCCCTATCTCTTCGGCGGCATCTCGATGACCGCCGTGGGGCGTGCGGCGGGTTCCGTCGTGGAAGAGGTGCGGCGCCAGTTCAAGGCCAAGCCCGGCATCATGCAGGGCACCGAGAAGCCGGACTACGGCCGCGCGGTGGACATGCTGACCAAGGCCGCGATCAAGGAAATGATCATCCCCTCGCTGCTGCCGGTGCTCTCGCCGCTGGTGGTGTTCGGCGTGATCTACGCGGTCGCCACGCCGTCGGACGCGTTCGCCGCGCTCGGCGCCATGCTGCTCGGCGTGATCGTCACGGGTCTCTTCGTCGCCATCTCCATGACGGCCGGCGGCGGTGCCTGGGACAACGCCAAGAAGTCGTTCGAGGACGGCTTCACCGACAAGGACGGCGTGGTCCATCAGAAGGGCTCGGAGGCGCACAAGGCGTCGGTCACGGGTGACACGGTGGGCGATCCCTACAAGGATACGGCCGGCCCTGCGGTCAACCCGATGATCAAGATCACCAACATCGTCGCGCTGCTGCTGCTCGCGGTGATGGCGCACTGATCCGATCATCCGGATTGAAGGACAGCCCCTCGCGAGGATGCTCGCGAGGGGCTTTTCGTTGGGCGCACGCCGGCGCAAGAGTGGTTTTACGCAAGCAAGGCGGAGGCCTGCTCCCTTCTGCGACGGGAAAAGTGAACGACGCGCGCCGGCGGCGCATTCTGGAAACAGCCGCCGATCAGCGGCGCGGGTCTGAGCCCGGCGCGGCGGTGCGCCATCGGGCGCGTGCCACGTGATGCGCTCGACGTTGTCGTCGAAGCGGCGCGATGTTGCGGTTGTGGATCGGGAACGCATCGCCGATTGCCGCCAGCTTGCCGCGCACCTCGATCAGCAGGTGGTGCAGCAGCGTGCAGGGCAGCATCCAACCAGGGGCTGTCGGCCCGCCGTGCGCCGCCTGTCCTCGCGTTCACGTGCGGGCGTCGTCTACGCGGTGCCCTTGGCGAAGGCCTCGAGCGCAGCCGGCGAGGGGGTGACTTCTTCGGCGAAATCGCCGGCAAACGCCTCGAACACGGTGCGGGCATCGTTGGCGACCGGCACCAGGACCGGCAGGTCGGCTTCGAGCGCCGCGCCGATAAGGATACGGGTGCCGCTGCTCTCGGTCTCGTGCTTGCCGAACTTGTTGATCAGAACGATCGCGCCGGGAGGCGCCGCCTCGATCGCGCGCCGGGTGATCTCCAGCGCGCTCTCCAGGGCGCCCGGGTTCAGCCGGCAACTCGTCGTGTCCTGTCCGAGATCCTGCCAGATGTTGATCCGTTCGCCGCCGGGCAGCAGCCGGACGAACTTGGTCCGCGCCTCTTCCTCGGCCGGTTCGACGGTCAGGCCAACCAGCGGCAGGCCCGCCTGGAGCAGCTTCTCGGCCAGCGCGTGCATGAGCCGCTCCGCCTGTCCGTGCTCCGAGTATAGGAAAAAGCCCAAACGCATCGTGGTCGCTCCTGTCGTCAATCGCATTCTAGCCTATCGGGTCGCGCATGGTCCTGAGTTAGATCAACACAATCGCCTTGCGAGTGAAGCCTTGCTCTCGTCCATGCTCAAAGCGTAGCGATCGCCTGCAATGCCGCGAGCAGGGCCTCGACGTCCTCCGGGGCGTTGAAGGCGCCGAAGCTGGCGCGCAGCGTGCCCTCCGGCAGGGTGCCGAGCGCCCGGTGGGCGGAGGGCGCGCAATGCAGGCCGCTGCGCAACGCGATGCCGAAGCCGGAATCGAGAATGCCCGCCGCGATGGCCGGAGAATGCGCGGCGAGGCGGAACGACACGACGCCGCTGTCGGGACCGCCCGCAGGGCCGTCATAGGTAACGCCGGGCAGCGCCTGAAGCCCCTCGGCAAGCTGGCGCGCCAGAGCAGACTGGTGCGCGCCGATTGCCTCCACGCCACGTTCGCGCACCCAGGCCATGCCGGCGGCGAGGCCCGCAAGGCCGGGCACGTTGGCGGTGCCCGCCTCCAGCCGCCAGGGGTATTCCTCGGGCTGACCGTCCATCTCCGCCCTGAAACCCGTTCCGCCCTCGCGCCAATGCCGCAATGGCAGCGGTTCACGCAGGATGAGCAGCCCCGTGCCCATAGGGCCCATCAGGCCCTTGTGGCCGGCCGTGGCCAGCACGTCGATGCCCTGGGCCTTCATGTCGATCACGTGGCTGCCCGCGCTTTGCGCCGCATCCACGATGAACAGGCCGCCGGCCTCGTGGGCGATGGCGGCGATCTCGGCGAGCGGCATCACGGCGCCGGTGACGTTGGAGACATGGCTCATCACCACGTAATCGATGCCGTTGCGACACAATTCGCGCAGGTGGTCGAGGTCGATGCCGCAATCGGGTGTCGGATCGACGATGCGGACATCCGCCCCGAGCTTGCGCAACGCATCGAGCGGGCGGGTGACGGAATTGTGCTCCCAGGGTCCGCGCACCACGCGGCTGTCGGGATCGATCAGCCCCTTCAGGGCCATCGACAGCGCGTCGGTGCAGTTGAAGGTCAGGATTACCCGTTCCGGCGCGGGGGCGTTGAAGAGCGCGCAGGCTTCCTGGCGCACCCGTTCCAGATGGGCCTGCGCCTCGACCGCCTGACGGTAGGCGCCTCGCCCCGGATTGGCGGCGGCGCGCAGGGCGGCATCGGCGGCCGCATAGACCGGCTCCGGCTTGGGCCAGCTCGTTGCGCCGTTGTCGAGATAGATGGGAGTACGGATCGGCTTCACCCTCCGACGTATTTTCCATAAAGCGCAAGCGCTTGTTTGGTGTCGCCGGTTCCGAAGATCATTGCGCGGCCGTCACGAAAGACGACGATGTCGTGCGTGCCCGCATGGTCGGTTCCGGTGAACCTGACGAGGAAGTCGTTGCGCGCGATCTCGACCGTGTTCGCCAATGTCTCGCACAGCAGGTCGAAATCGGGAGCGGCGTCAGCCGCGGGCACGATCTGCACCGCGTCGCGACCGCAGATCGAGGCCGACGCCAGGCGGTCGGGGCCGGAAAGCAGGTCGAAGTCGCGCTTGCCGCAGGTCGGGCAGTCGGGGCGGCGCACGGCGGGCAACTCTTCCACACCGGCCGGCCAGAGGTCGAAATGCGTGAAACTGGTGGAGATCGCATCGAGATCGCCCACCAGGATCTTCATCGCCTCGGCGACCTGCCAGGCGGCGACGATGACCGGGGCGGAGCCGATCACGCCCACGGTCTCGCACGACAGCGGCGGGGAGGCGGCATGGCCGACCTCCGGCATCAGACAATGCAGGCAGGCGGTGCGGCCGGGGACGATGGTCGCCGCGTTGCCGTAGGTGCCCAGGCACGCGCCATGCACCCAGGGGATGCCCAGTTTCACGCAGGCCTGGTTGAGCACGGCCCGGCTGTGGAAGTTGTCGAGCCCGTCGACCACCAGGTCGGCGCCGGAAATCAGCCGCTCGGCGTTGCCGGCGTTGAAATCCTCCACGATCGCCTCGCAGACGATGTCGCTGTTGATCCGGCCGAGATGGGCGGCGGCGGCCTCCGCCTTCGGCGTTGTCGCCTCGACATCGGCCTCCTCATAGAGGCACTGGCGCTGCAGGTTCGTCCAGTCGACGAAATCGCGGTCGATCAGCGTCAGCTGTCCGACGCCCGCGCGTGCCAACAGATTGGCGCTGTTGGAGCCGAGCGCGCCGACGCCGACGATCACCACCTTCGCGGCGGCGATCCTGGCCTGGCCCTCGGCTCCGATTTCCGCCAGCACCTGCTGGCGGGCGTAGCGCCCGCTGCGGTGTTGTCCTCCCGTCGCCATGGGCCCTCCTCAGCGGTCCGTGCACGAGAGGCAGGGATCGACCGATGCCTGGATCAGCGAGGTATTGGCGAACTGCTGACCCGGCATCATCGCCTCCAGCGCGGGGATGTTGACGAAGGACGGCGTGCGGATGCGCACGCGGGCGGGCTTGTCGCTGCCGTCGGAGGCGACATAGTAGAAGACCTCGCCGCGCGGCGCCTCGCAATAGGTGGTGGCTTCGCCGGCGGGGATGGTCGGCAGCCCCTCGAAGGCGCGCAGCGGCCCCGCCGGCAGTCCCTTGAGCGCGGCGATGATGAGGCGGATGCTCTCCAGCAGCTCCAGCGCACGCACCACGACGCGGGCCTGCACGTCGCAGCTCTCCTGCGTGACGATCCGGAAGCCCAGCTCCTCGTAGGCGAGGTAGGGCAGGTCGCTGCGAACGTCGATGGCGAGACCGGAGGCACGCGCGACCGGGCCGACGGTGCCCCAGGCGATGGCGTCTTCCTTCGTCAGGATGCCGACGCCGCCCATGCGGCTGCGTGCGGTTGGATTGTCCATGAAGGCGGGGATCACGACCTTTTCGAGCGTCTTCGCCGCGGTTTCGAGCGTGGAAACGTATTGCAGCGGGTCGGGGATGTCGCGGTTGACGCCGCCGATCCTGTTCATGCCGTAGTTGACCCGGTTGCCCGAGATCGATTCCAGCATGTCCATGATCGTTTCGCGCAGGTTGAAGACCTCCATGAAAGCGGTCTCGTAGCCCATGAACTCGGCCGCGAGGCCCGCCCACAGGAGGTGCGAGTGCATCCGCTCCAGTTCGCCCATGATCGTGCGGATATACTGCGCGCGCTTCGGGATCTCGATCCCGGCGATCCGTTCCGCCGCCATGCAGAAGCTCGTCGCATGGACGTTGGAGCAGATGCCGCACACCCGCTCCACCAGCGTGATCGCCGGCAGCCACTCGCGCTTCTGCGCGAGGATCTCGATGCCGCGGAAGCTGAAGCCAACGTCGACGCTGACCTTGTCCACGGTGTCGGCGACACAGTTGAAGGAAAGCTTGTAGGGCTCTTCCAGAGCCGGATGAAACGGTCCGATCGGAATCTGGTAGGGCATGTCTCTCTCCCTCAGGCTTGGCTGGCTTCGGGGCCGTTTTCAGGGCCGTTTTCGGGCGTGATGTCGTCGCGGAAGAAGCCCTCGTTCAGGCAGGCGGGGCGGAACAGCGGCACCAGGTTGGGGTGGCCGTCGAACTTGACCGCGAAAAAGTCATGCAATTCGCGCTCGCACCACGAGGCGGGGTGCGAGACGAGGGCGAGCGAGGGGTGCGAGCCGCCATGGGAACGGGTCTTGAAGTGGAGGAGATGAGGGCCCCGGTTGAAGTGGTACATGATCGTCGTCTCGCCCTCCGGCGCCTGGCGTCCGGTCATGGTCGCGAGGCGGAAGCCCTCGGCGTTCATCTCGCGCATCATCGCCTCGACATCGAGATCGGGCGCTTCCATCCAGACCCCGTCGCAGCGCTCTTCGAAGGATGTGGCTCCGCGAAGGGATTCCAGCCGTTCCCGAAGCGCGTTCATGTTCAGATCTGTTTCGCTCGCCATTAGCTTTTCTCGCCTGTGATGAAAGCGTCGCGGATTTTCTCGCTCGCGGCCCGACGACGGCATTCGTGGCACATCAGTCGCAGTTCTTCCGTGTTCTCAGTAACTTCGCCGAAGAACTTGGCAGCCGCCTGCGCCGGTATCGGGATCATCTGCGTGCCGCAGCTGATGCACGAGTGATAGGGCACCTCGTTGGTGAAGTGCAGGGCGGACTGATCGTGGCCCACCTGGGGCAGGACGCCGTTGTTGCTCAGCGCCTGCGTCGGACAGTACATCACGCAAAGACCGCAGAAACAGCACTGGTCCGCCGCATAGGCCCATTCGAGAGCCAGTTCGCCGGTGTCGTCGAACTGGATGGCCTTCGGCGAGCAGACGTAGCTGCAGTTCCGGCACCCGGTGCAAAGCGTGGGGTCCTGTTCGATCAAACCGCGGAACGGCGCTGCGCGAGGCGGCAGGTCATCCGGCTTCCGGGTGCGCGAACCGTGCCCCAGATTGTGCCGAAGGATGGAGAAGATGCTCATGGTTTAACCCCGTACCTGGCTAGCTCACGATGGCGACGACCATCGCCGCTCCGGCTGCCAAACCGCCCCAGAGCCAATAGAATCTCAACGCGCTCTTCACCGTGAACCGCGCGGTGCTGACCTTGGCGAAGACCACGAGGGCGACGACGGCGAAGCCCGCGGCCAGATAGACCAGCGCGTCGGTCGCCACATGTCCGGTACCGGGAAGGAACAGGACGTAGAGCGTGCCGATGAGCAGCATCAGTTCCAGCGCATGCGACAGCTCGAAGACCGCGAGCGGCAGGCCGTTGTATTCCATGTGCGCGCCGTGGCCGATCTCGTGCTCCGCGTTGGGGATCGAGAAGGGGTTCGATTTCAGCCGTGCCGGGATCGCCATCGCGAAGGCTATGAAGGCGATGACCGTCACCAGCCCGAAGGGGGCGGTGTGCAGTTCGGCGAGACGGAAGGTGTCGGCGGCTTGCGCGAGCGCGATCACCGAGGCCAGCAGCGGCACCGAATAGGCCAGCGACATCACCGCCTCGCGCATGGCGCTCACCTGGCCGTAGATGGAGCGGCTGACGAAGCCGGCGAGCACGTCGCACAGGACCGGCATCTCCATCAGGTAGAGAAGGAGAACCAGATCCCCCGAGAACGAGGGCGCCGCGCTGCCCGGCAGCGGCAGGATCATCAGGCCGAAGACCGTCGATGTCAGCGAGATGAAGGGCAGCAGGAAGAACAGCACCCGGCTGCTGTCCCGCGGCACCAGCGAGCGCTTGCCCACCAGCTTCACGAAATCGAAAAACGGCTGATAGAAGGGCGGACCCTTGCGCCCCTGCATCCGCGCGGTGAGCTTGCGCATCAGCCACATGTAGAAAAAGCCCAGAGCCGCGGCGACGATCAGGCCCGGCCAGATCAGGAAGCCGACGATAAGCGAGAGGATCTCGGTCATTCTGCTGCCACCTTCTTGCCGAGTTGGTCCGCCGTCTGGCCGTCCGCCAGCATTTGCGCCGCCTTGGCGATGCCGTCGATGATCAGCTGCGGCCGCGGCGGACAGCCGGGGACCCAGATGTCGACGGGAATGAACTTGTCGAGCGGTCCGTCAAGGACCGGGCTGCCTGCGAAGACGTTGCAGCTCGCCGGGCACGATCCCACGGCGACAACCGCCTTGGGGCTCGGCATCTGCGAATAGATGTCGAGCAGCGCCGGCTTGATCCGCTTGGAGACCGCTCCGGTCACCACCAGGATATCGGCGTGCTTGGGGCTGGCGTGACGCAGCATGCCGATCTGCTCGGCGTCGTAGCGCGGGCTGATGCAGGGGCCGATCTCGATGTCGCAACCGTTGCAGGAGCCGGAGTTGATCGTGTAGATCCACGGCGACTTGCGCCGCGAGGTCGCCATGAGACTGGAAAAGAGTTTTGTGAGGACGCCCATTTCTTCTTTTCTCCTCAATGCAGCGCGGCAAGGCGTTCGCCTTGCTCGGACGCCGAGGGCAGAGCGTTCGAGGTGACGTGTACGGCCTCTCCCGCCGGGCGCGCCTCCAGGACGGAGGTGACGGGCCGCGGATAGAAGCCGAGGGCGACGGTGAGGACGACCAGCGCAGCCAGCACGGCAGGCGCCAGACGCGGCAGCGCCGAGATCAGCTCGACCTGGGGCGTGCCCAGCCAGCAGCGATGGATCGCGCGGGCGTAGCAGAGCAGGTCGATCGCGGCGACGACCAGCAGGACCGCGATGATCGCGACACCGCCGAAATCGGTGGCCGCGACATAGATCCGCCAGTAGGCGGAGAAGCCGAAGCCCGGCGGCACGCCGATGAAGTTGATGGCGGCCAGGATGAAGGCGGCAGATGCGAGCGGCATCCGCCCGCCCAGGCCGCGCGTCTCCAGCGTGACGGGCATGCCGATGTGGCGTTCCGCCAGCCCGACCGTGCCGAACAGCACCGTCTTCGACAGCGCATGGCTCAGCGCGCCGAGCAGGGCACCGGCCATGGCAAGCGGCGTGCCGAGGCTGACGCCCAGCACGAGGAGCCCCAGATCGGTGATCGTGGAAAAGGCCAGCATCCGCTTCAGGTCGGTCTGCGCATAGGCGAGCAGGGCGCCGGCGAACATGGAGACGAGCGCCAGGGTGACCCAGACGGCCTGCGCGTCGTCGAACAGCCAGGCGGCCTCGTGGCGCAGGGAGGCGAGTTCGCCGAAGGTCGCGATATCGACGATGGAGATGATCACGATGGCGGTCGTCGTGGGCGCGCCGCGGGCAACGGCCGGCACCCAGAACGAGAAGGGGATCAGGCCGAGCTTGAGCGCGAAGCCCACGAGCAGCAGGCAGATCGCGATTTTGGCGGTGATGCCGCCCGGTTCCGCGCCGTGAATGCCGACGAGGGTGAAGGCAAGCATGGTCAGCACGATGGCGGGTACGATCGCGCTCAGGTAGAGCCGTCCGGCCGCGCGGGCCGGGGCGCCGCCATCGGACAGGATCAGCGCGCCGGCGGCCAGTTCGGCCAGGCTCAGAAGCGCGATGCCCGTCCAGCTTCCCTCATTCGCCAGTCCGGCCAGAACGAACACCACGGTGAGCGTGGCAAGACCCCACCAGCGTCCTCCGCCTTGGCGGACGCTCAGGGCATAGAGGCCGACCGCCGCCGCCATCAGCGCGAGGAAGGCAACAAGTAACAGGAGCATTCTATTCTCCCTCGTGGGCGCCGCCTTGCGGGGCGCTCGGACCTGCCGGCCCCAGCGCCCCGGGCGGCGATCACAGAGCTAGGATCCAGACACAGAGAACCGCGGCACCGGCCAGCGTCACGGCAATGAACTTGTCTTCGGCCCAAAGCGCCGTCTGGCCGACCTTGCCCGCCACGGCGCCGAGCCAGCTTCCGAACCGGAGCCAGAGAGGATCGGGATCGGTCTTGTAGACGGGCTCGAACGCGACCTCGGCCATTTCGGCGAAGTCCGTCGCCGACAGCCGGTCGCCCTCCGGCAGGGACTCGCCGCCGGTAAACACGTTGACCGCCGTACCGGGACGGCTGCGCGTCAGCTGGTAGGCGCCGAAGGCGGCCACGACCGAGAACACGATGACGCCGATGGCCCCGAGACTGACGTCGATGCTGCCGGCCCGGGTCAGGACGCCGCCCCAGCTCGTGGCGATCTGCCAGTTGAAGCCGAGCCCTTCCACGGCCGGCGCGATCACCGGGTCCATCAGGAATTGCGGCGCGATGCCGAAGACGACGCAGAGCACGGCGGTGATGCCCATCCCCACCTGCATGGTGGGCGTGGCTTCGTGGATGTGCTTGCCGGCGAGCGAGGGCGAGGGATCGCCGTAGAAGGCGGAGACGGTGGCCTTCATGAACGAGAAGGCGGTGAGGATCGACACGAACCAGGCGACCATCACGACCACGGCCTGACCGTCGTCGAGTGCGGCGGAGAGCAACAGCCACTTGGCGACGAAGCCCGTGGTCAGCGGCACGCCGGAAATGGCGGCGGCAGCGATGAGCCAGACCCAGGTCGTCACCGGCATCTTGGAGTAGAGGCCGCCGAGCTCACGCAGATCGCGCGTGCCGGTGGCATGCTGGATGGAGCCGGCGCACAGGAACAGCGTGCCTTTGAACAGGGCGTGGCTGATCGTGTAGTAGAGGGCTGCGGCGACGCCGAGATCGGTGCCGATCGCAAGACCGGCAGCGATGTAGCCGAGCTGGCTGACGGTATGGAAGGCCAGAAGGCGCTTCAGGTCGGTCTGCGCGAGCGCGAAGACGACGCCGACGATCATGGTCAGGCAGGCGACGACCAGCAGAAACGCGCCGCCGGCCGGGTGCCAGTCGCCGATGGCGTACATGCGGGCGATGAGGTAGACGCCGGCCTTGACGTAGCAGGCCGAATGCAGCAGCGCGGAGACCGGGGTCGGCGCGTTCATCGCTTCCGGGATCCAGGTGTGGAGCGGAAACAGCACGGATTTCGCCATGGAGGCGACGAGCAGCAGGATGACGATCGTCGTCGACAGCGAGGCGGCGACCTTCGGGTCGGACCAGATGAAGGTGCCGGCCTGGGCGTAGATCATCAGGATCGCCGCCATGAAGCCGAAGCCCGCGATGTGGGTGATCAGCAACACCTTGCGCGCGCCGTCGGTCGCTTCCTGCCTGGCGTACCAGAATCCGACCAGGAAGTACGAGCACAGCCCGATCAGCTCCCAGGCGAAATAGGTCATCAGCAGGCTCTGGGCGCCGACGAGCAGCGTCAGGCCGCCGATGAAGATCAGCATCAGAAAGAAGAAGCGGGTCGTGCCGGAGGGTTCGTCGGCCATGTAGCCGATCGAGAACATCAGGATCAGGGCGCCAAGCGCGGTGCCCATGATCATGAACAGGACGCTCAACCCGTCGACGTAATAGGTCAGCGGAGCACCGCCGTCCCACAGGAAGGCGGTCGCCTCCAGATGGGCGCCGCCCTGCACGGCGGGCAGCAGTGCAAACGACGCGGCCAGCGCCGCCGCCGTCGCGATAAAGGCCAGCCATCCCTTGCCGCGTGATGACAGGAAGCCGGCCAGCAGCACCTCAAGTATGGCACCGCCGAAGAGAAGCGCCGTCGGCCAGAAGGCGGGAGACGGCAGAAGTGTCGTGATCATAGCGCCAACCTCAACCTCCGCCCACCGGCGGAAAGATTACGATCGTGTCGTCGGGTTTGAGAGGCGTCTCGAAGCCGGACATCTGTCGGACGTCGCGACCGTTCACCAGGATCATCACCAGATCCCAGATCTTGCCGTCCTTCATGACCCAGCGTTCGAAACTCGAACCGTAGCGGGCGACAAGGTCGTGGATCAGCCCGCCGACCGTGTCGGCGGGCCTGGTCCACTCTTCTTCCTTGCAGCCCGTGATGTCGCGCAGAAGCGCGAAATAACGCACTTTCATCGGATATCGCTCGATTTGGCGTCGTCGCTCTTGCGCGGTCTCTCGACGTTGCCGATCACGCCTGGATGCCGAGCTCTTCCAGCTTTGCAGGCGTGGGAACACCGTCGGCGTCCCAGCCGCGCAGCTCGTAGTAGGCCGGCAGCATCTGGTCGAGGTGGCTGACCGCGCCCTTGGAGTTGCCTTCCGTCAGGGCCTCGTTCAGCAGGCGCGGCGGCAGGGTGTCGTCGGCCTTGGTCAGACCCGCCTTGAGGTTCCACAACCGCTCCAGCGTGAAGATCCGGTCGCCGCAGGTCATGATGTCGTCGGTGGAGTAGGTCGTCCCCGTCGCCGTCGTCATCATCGCCGCATATTCGTCGGCGCCGATGCCGAAGGTGGTGAACAGGCAGGCACCGGAGGAGTCGATCGTGGCGGTCAGATCCTGGAACGTCTTGACCAGTCCGGGCTTGCTCTCGATATCGTCCTTGTCGACCTTGACCGGCACGCCGAGCACTTCCGGCGAGATGGTGTAGCCGCGCACGTGGGCCGCGCCGCAGTTGGCGGTCGCGTAGTTCAGGCCGATGCCCTGGACCGCACGCGGATCATAGGCCGGGATCTCCTGCTTCTTCACGGACATGGACAGTTCGGGATGGCCGTATTTCTCGGCCATGCGATAGGACCCCTGGGCCAGTTCCTTGCCGAAGCCTTCCACGAGACCGGTCAGGCGGGTGATTTCCACCATCGCCTCGGCATTGCCGAAGCTGAGGTCGATGCCGCCGGTGTCTTCCTTGGTGAAGCAGCCCTTCTCGTAAAGCTCCATCGCGCAGGCGATGGTGGAGCCCATGGAGATCGTGTCGAGGCCGAGCTCGTTGCAGATGTAGTTGGCCTTGGTCACCGCATCGATGTCGTCGACGCCGCAATCGCCGCCGAAGCCCCAGGCGGATTCGTACTCGGGACCTTCGCCTTCACCTGCATATTTCGGATTGGTGACCTTGGTGCCGCGGCCGCACGAGATCACGCATCCGTAGCAGCCGCGCGGCCGCTCCAGCTGCTTGTCGGCCACGGTCTCGCCGCCGACCGCATCCGCGTTGGCGAAAGTGCCGGTCTGGAAGTTGTTGGTCGGATAGCCGCCCACCTCGTTGAGGATGTTGGTGAGCACGTTGGTGCCGTACATCCTGAGGCCGGTGCCGCCGACCGGATGGGCCTTGATCTTTTCGCGGGCGGCGAGGCAGGCTTCGTAGAAGCCCTTCTGGTCGGCCACCTGGACCGCGCCCGAGCCCTTGACCACGACGGCCTTGAGGTTCTTTGCGCCCATCACCGCGCCGACGCCGCTGCGACCGGCCGCGCGATGGTGGTCGTTCATGATCGAGGCGATCAGCGACAGCTTCTCGCCCGCAGGACCGATGCAGGCCACGCGGGCGTCCGGATCGGTCACCTCGCGAAGGGCGTCGGTCGTCTCGGGCACGTTCTTGCCCCACAGGGCGCCCGCGTCGCGGATCTCGACCTTGTCGTCCTTGATCCACAGATAGACCGGCTTTTCCGCCTTGCCCTCGAAGATGATGGCATCATAACCGGCGAATTTCAGCTCGGGGCCGAATGCGCCGCCCGAATTCGCCGCCGCGATCGCGCCCGTCAGCGGGCCCTTGGTCACGACTTCGTAGCGACCGCCGCAGGGCGCGAACGTCGCGGTCAGCGGACCGGAAAGCATGATCATCTTGTTTTCCGGCGAGAGCGGATCGACCGTCGGGTCGACCTCCTCGTACATGTACTTGGTGCCCAGTCCGCGGGCGCCCACATAGGTCTTCGCCCAGTCGGTCCTGAGCGGTTCGGTGCTGAATGTGCCTCGGGTCAGATCGACGCGAAGGACCTTGCCTTGCCACGCATACATGGTCTTACTCCGAAAAAGCTTCTTTGAATTTTTCCGCGAAACCGCGTTTGCGTTCGCGTACGGCTGCGACGTCGTCGACCCATTCGATCGCGCCCGTCGGGCAGATCCGGGCGCAGGCGGGATCGCCGCCGCAGGTGTCGCATTTCATGATGCGCGAGGAGATTTCGTCCCAGATCGCACCGCCGAAGGGGCACGCCTGGACGCACATCTTGCAGCCGATGCACTTGTCTTCGGAGAGCCCGACAAGCCCGGTGACAGGGTCTCGTGTCAGGGCGTGCGGCGTACACACGGTGACGCAGGCGGCATCCCGGCACTGCTGGCACATCATTGGAACCGAAAAGCTTTCCGCTTCCCACTTGTAGACGTGGATACGGGAAGCGTCGGGTCGGAATATTCCCTCATGCTCGAATGAGCAGGCTAGTTCGCAGCTCTGGCAGCCGGTGCATTTGGCTGCGTGAAGCACTAACATTTTCGCCATTTCGTCGTACCTCTTTACTCCGAGGGGCGGGGCCTCGCGGTTACGCGATTGCGAGCGTGACGGATGTCATGCGATGGGATGCAACGCGGTCGTCTCGCCGTCAGGTCGCGTAATTCCTCAGTTGCAGGCCTCTGCCAGGCAGGGCGGTCGGGGCAGGAGCCGGGAGGAAACCGCCTGTTTCTCCCGGTTGGCAGGCTGGTCTGGTCCCCTCTTCCTCCTGTCCGGTCCCGTCCACGAGATCGGACAGGAGGAAGAGAGATCCGGCGGTGGGGTGCGAGCCGTGCGTCTCGGAGGTTGCACGAGTCTCATCCACACAACGCACTATCGAGACCGGGCAAACTATACTCATTGATCTAAAGCAAAATCGCGTGCCCTCTCTCGATGAATCTATTCTTGCTTTAGAAAAAGTATGCAAGAAGCACAGTTTTTCGGCATTTATTCTATGTAATAAATGCCGGTGTGTTTTATATTGTCATTTGAATGGTGCGACTGCCGGCGCGGTCGGCTTGCGGGGAGGGGGCGGTCCCGGGGCCGCCGGCTTGTCGCTGATCTTGCCGGCGGGCGCGAAGGCGGCCGTCGCCCGCGCGCCTCGCGCTTTAGGTCGTGCTGGTGCTCACATACCCTTGGCGTTCGGGTAGAAGAGCTGCTGACCGTCGACCTTGTAGGAGGCGATCACCTTCTGGCCCTCGCTCGAGAGCACCCAGTCGATGAACTGTTGACCGAGCTTGGCCTTCACGTTCGGGTGCTTCTCGGGATTGACCAGAATGATGCCGTACTGGTTGAAGAGCTGCGGATCGCCTTCCACCGCGATCTTGTAGTCGCCCTTCTTGCCGTAGCTGATCCAGGTCGCGCGGTCGGTCAGGATGTAGCCGCCCATGCTGGTGCCGACGTTCAGCGTGGCACCCATGCCGGAGCCGGTCTCTCGATACCAGTCGCCGGAAGCGGCTGCCGGATCGATGCCGGTCTGCTTCCAAAGGGCGATCTCTTTCTTGTTGGTGCCGGAATCGTCGCCGCGCGAGACAAAGATGGAGCGGGTCTCGGCGATCTTCTTGAGAGCGGCGACGACGTCCTTCGATCCGTCGACGCCGGCGGGGTCGGAGGGCGGGCCGACAATGATGAAATCGTTGTACATCACGTCGGCGCGCGACACGCCCTGGCCGGACGCGACGAATTTCTCTTCCGCCGGCTTGGCGTGGACGAAAAGCACGTCGCCGTCGCCGTTGGTGGCGTTCTTGATCGCCTGACCGGTGCCCACCGCCACGACGCGGACCTCGATGCCGGTCTTCTTCTCGAAGATCGGCAGCATGTACTCGAAGAGCCCGGAGTTCTGGGTCGAGGTGGTCGACTGTACCGTGATGAACTTGTCTGCGGCGAGGCTCGAGGCGGTCAGCCCGAATGTGACCAATGCCGTTGCGGCGAGGCCAAGGAACGCACGTCTAAGCATAAGATATCTCCTTCGTTTCGGCAGGAAGGCTGGATGTCTGGGCAAACAGATCGGCTGTCTGGTCGGAGGGATCGGGATCGGCGCCGTCGAGATAGAGCCGTCCTTCGAGCCAGGCCCGCGCCGCCATGGATTGCGGCGCGCGCAGGACGCGCTCGAGCGGGCCGCGCTCGACGATGCGCCGGTCGTGCATGAAGACCAGATCATCGCCCAGACGTCGGGCCTGACCGATGTCATGGGTGATCAGGACGATGGTTACGCCGCGGCTTTTCGCGGCCGCGATCAGCCGTTCGATCGCCTGGGTCGACAACGGGTCGAGGCTTGCGGCCGGTTCGTCGAGAAAGAGGATTTGCGGGCGGGTGGCCAGGGCGCGGGCAACCGCAAGGCGCTGTTGCTCGCCGCCGGAAAGCACGCGCGCGGGGCGCGATGCGATATCTGCCAGATTGGCCTCGACGAGGGCCTCATGGGCGCGCCGGGCGAGTTCCCGCCCACGCACGCCCCGCACCTTCAGCGCAAAACGCATGTTCGCCAGAACGGAGCGGCGCAGCATCACCGGCCGCTGGAACACCATCGACTGTACCCGCCGGGCGGCCGCATCGAGCGGCCGTTCCTGCCACAGAACCTGGCCCTCGTTGGGAGCGATCAAGCCGTGCAGGAGGCGCAGCAGAAGGCTCTTGCCAGCGCCGTTCGCGCCCATGATCACGGTGCATGCGCCGTCGCGGATGTCGAGGTCGACGCTGTCGATCAGACGTTGTTCGCCGACGTCGAAACACAGTCCCTTCGCACGGAGCCCGTATGTCGGCCGCAGCGGGCGCGCGGACGGCGCGTGGCTTTGCACGGGCTCACGCATAGGCGGCCTTCGCGGCGGAGGTGCGCAGCAGCATCACCGCCGCGTTCACGAGCACGGCGATCGTCAGCAGGACCACGCCGAGAGCGAGGGCGAGCTCGATGTTTCCCTTCGATGTCTCCAGCGCGATGGTGGTGGTCATGACGCGGGTGGCGTGGTTGATGTTGCCGCCGACGATCATCACCGCGCCGACCTCGGCCACAGCGCGGCCGAAGCCCGCCAGCGCCACGGTCAGCAGCGAGTAACGCGCATCCCATAGCAAGGCGGCGACACGACCGCCGCCGCCGACACCGAAAGAGGTGAACAGTTCCGCATATTCGCCGTGCAGATCCTCGATCACCTGGCGGGAGAGCGCGGCCACGATCGGCGTGACCAGGATGGTCTGGGCAATGACCATTGCCGTCGGCGTGTAGAGCAGGCCCAGAACCCCCAGGGGGCCGGAGGCGGAAAGCAGCAGATAGACCAGCAGCCCGACGACCACCGGCGGCAAACCCATCAGCGAATTGAGAAGGATCTGCAAAATCATGCGCCCGGGAAACCGGAACGTGCCGGCGACCGCGCCCAGGGGAAGGCCGATCAGGCACGAAACCACCACAGCGCTCAGGGTGACCTGCAGCGACAGACCGATGATTTCCATCAGATCGGGGTCGCGCGTGACGATCAGACCGGCAGCGCTTGTCAGACTCGACCAGAAATCCATGGCGACCGATTCTGTGGTGTTCTGTGATTACGCGCATGTCTTCGAGAACCCGGAGCATGCGCAGTATAAAATGTTGCCTTTCATCCTGCGCCGCAAGATCGTATCGTTCCGATAATGAATGGATGCGTGAATTTGTCGTAATTAGACATTTGAAATCGACTTGTCCTGCAGTAGAAAAAAGCCGATCTATCGTCGATTTTACATTAATCGGTAAATATACCTATAATTGTTATTTTCGACAGTAAGCTGAAACGCGATTTTCAGTCTGTACGATCGTCGGGTTCCGGGAGCTTGGCTGTCTGCGCGGCTGTCCGGCGTCCGCCGGCCCGGCTCAGGCCATGGCTGTGTCGCTGCCACCTGGGACAGGGGAGCTCGTGATCTCCTCCACTTCGATATGGCGAACGTTGAGTTCTCGGCCCGACAGCAACTGATGGAGGACGCCGTCGCATTCGGGGCAGGGCGCGGCGAAGGCGGTCGGGCCGGGGGTGGGCGAATAGGTGCAGCCGCAGCCCTGACAGCGCAGGCGGACCGGCACGGTCTCGATGTTGAGCGCCGCGCCTTCCACCGGCCCGCCTTCGGCGACGAGGGGAAAGCAAAATCTCAGCGCTTCAAGCTCGATGGCGGCGGCATCGCCCACCTCCAATGCCACCCGGGTGACCCTCAGCTTTCCCGGCTCCTTGCGCAGGCAGGCCTCCGCCATGCGCACGATGCTCTGGCACAGGGAAAGTTCATGCATGGTGCGCTCCGACTGGCCCGGCCCAACTTGCTCTGTCGAGGCGTCACTATAGCGTTGCGGCGCCGGCCCTGGATATTCGGTCGATTTGACAAGGGGGATCGCTCCGCATCCGGATGCGGAGTGCCCGGCATGAGGCCTTGCGCGCGGGCCGTGCGTGTTCGGAGAGAGGGGGCGAGTGGTTTCGGTCCGGGCCGGCGGGCCCCGTGCGCCGGGCCATGAGGAGGCCGCCGCACCCGGAGCGGGCGGGCGGCTCTTCAGGCGGGGCGGCGGCTTGGCCTAGAGCCCCAGGCTCGGCTTGGTGGCGCCGCGGATGATCTGGCTGATCAGGCCGTAGTCGGAGCCGCCGGTGCGGGTCGTGCGGGAGATGAAGTCGAAGACCTTGCCGTCCTTCAGGCCGTAATCGGCGACCTTGGCGACGCGGCCGTCCTTGTCGAAATAGACGGCGACCACGCGCTGCTCGACCACGTCGGGGGCGAGGAAGGCGGTCTGCTGTTCCTTCTGGGAGATGTAGTAGTAGGTCTCGCCGTCGGTGACGGAGGTGGTGGAGGGGGTGCCGAGGACGAGCTGGACTTCCTCGCGGCTGGCGCCGACCTGCACCTGCTGCAACCCTTCCGGGGTGATGACGTTGCCACGGTTGAGTGTCTTGGTGAAGCAGCCGCCGAGCGCCAGAGACACGGCAGCGACAAGCGCGACGTTTCTCAAGCCGCGGACGATGCCAGCACGGGCTGTCCTATGACCATTTCCGGCGACGTTCAGGCGCATGCTGCAGATACCCTTCTCAAAGACCCGCTTGACTTGTCATCAACAGAACTTGGCAAAGTCCCTAACCTGCGTTAGGCCACTTGGCAAGGTCACACAGGCGCAGACCTCATAGGCGCGCCGCCGGAAGCGGTCCACCACAAGAAGCGATTTGCGATGGTCTTTTCCCTTTTCCGCCGGCGCGACGACCGGGCGACCCGCGAGCTCTATGCCGCGATCGTGGCACAGGCGCGGCAGCCGCATTTTTATGCGAACCTTCGCGTGCCCGACACCATCGACGGCCGTTTCGACATGATCGTGCTGCACGCGACGCTGATGTTCGCACGGATGAAGGGCGAGGGCGAGGCGGCGGGCGCCTGTGCGCAGGCCGTCTTCGACGTCTTCTTTCGCGACATGGACCATGCGCTCAGGGAGCTGGGAGCGAGCGATACCTCCGTGCCGCGCAAGGTGACGCGGATGGCGGAACTTTTCTACGGGGCGGCCGATGCCTATATGACGTCGCTCGGCGCGGACGGAGACGAGGCGCTTGCCGCCGCGCTCCGGCGCAACGTCTATGGCGCCAGTACGGAATGCGACAGTGAGGCGGAAGCGCTGGCGCGCTATGTCAGGGCCTCCGCCCGGCATCTCACCGGGCAGGAGGTGGCTGCAATCGTGGCCGGACGGATCGCATGGATCGATCCGGCGCCGTTCGCCAGCCAGAAACAGCATACGCAATGAAGGAAGGGCCGAGAATGGCGGATCGCGATCGCCCGGCAAAGGACAAGAACCAGGAGGACGTCACTCCGGATGTCGTGCTCGACTGGCGCCAGCCGGTGGATGCGGTGACGGCGGCGGGCACGGCGTTCGACCGCACGGCCGATGAGGCCGAGCGGGAAGCGTTGCGCGAGATCTGCGACCTCGTCGCGGTGGAGCGGATGGAGGCGCATTTCACGGTGAAGCCATGGCGCAAGACCGGCTTTTCGGTGAAGGGCCGGGTGAGCGCGGACGTGGTGCAGGCCTGCGTCGTCACGCTGGAGCCGGTGGCGCAGACGGTGGACGAGGAGGTGGACGTCAAGTTCGTGCCCGCGCGCGAGGCGGAGAAATGGCGCGAGCGGCCGGACGAGGAGGGCGAGATCGTCGTCGATGTGGAGGCGGAGGATCCACCGGAGCTTTACGAGGGCAACGCGCTCGATCTTGGGGCGCTGGCGGCGGAATATTTCGCGCTGGGGCTCGATCCCTATCCGCGCGCGCCGGGCGTGATGTTCGAAGGCGCGGGCGAGGCGGCGGTGCCGGATGCGGACGAGGAACGGCAGAAGCCGTTCGCGGCGCTGAAGGACATGATGAAGGCCAAGGACAAAGGGGGCGACTGAGGGGGGGCGACTGAGGGGGCGCAACTGAGGAGCGGGCGCGCGCCGACGATCGCGCGCAAGGCCCCTCGCTCGGACCGCAGGGGAACCTGCCGCAGGAGAACAGGCCGGGGGTAAAACGGACATTTGTCGCGTGCGGACAAGACGGGGCGCTTGAGTGCGGCGGCCCGGCGTGGAACAGTCAGGAGATGCAACCGGCGGCGTGACTCGCGCGGTGCGGGCGGACCTTGCCGGGCTCTTCCGCGCTGTTCCACGGTCTGACAAAGCTGTTGTCACTAGCGGTTAAATCGCTATGTTCCGACGGCCTCCGCCAAGCACCGCGCCCGAAGCGCCTGCCCCGGTGCGCCTGGCTCGGTTCGTTTTCATCATTCGGGATCCGGCAAGTACGTTTCATGGCAAATCAAGTTCGCATTTCCCTTGACGCGATGGGCGGCGATCACGGGCCGGAAGTGGTGTTGCCCGGCGCCGATCTGGCGCTGGAGCGCCGGCCGGACATTCGCTTCGCGCTCTACGGCGACGAGGCGCAAATCAACGAACTTCTGGAAAAGTACCCGCGCCTCAAGGCGGCCTCCACGGTCCACCATTGCACCGTTTCGGTGAAGATGGACGACAAGCCCAGCCAGGCGCTCAGGAACGGGCGCTACCATTCCTCCATGTGGCGCGCCATCGAGGCGGTGAAGAGCGGGGAGGCGGATGTCGCCGTATCCGCCGGCAACACCGGCGCGCTGATGGCGATGTCGCGGTTCTGCCTGCGCACCATGGCCAATATCGAGCGCCCGGCGATCGCCGGCATCTGGCCGACGCTGAAGGGCGAATCCATCGTTCTCGACATGGGCGCGACCATCGGCGCCGACGCGCAGCAGCTCATCGACTATGCGATTCTCGGCGGCGCCATGGCGCGCGCCCTGTTCGGCATTCAGAAGCCGAGCGTGGGCCTGCTGAATATCGGCGTGGAAGAGGTCAAGGGCCTGGAGGAAGTGCGCACCGCCGGCAGGCTGCTGCGCGAGGCCGATCTCTCCTCGCTCACCTATGCCGGGTTCGTGGAGGGCGACGATCTGGGCAAGGGCACGGTCGACGTGGTCGTGACGGAAGGGTTCTCCGGCAACATCGCGCTGAAGGCGGCGGAAGGCACGGCCAAGCAGATCGGGCAGTACCTGCGCTCCGCCATGCGCCGCACATGGCGCACGAGGCTCGGCTATCTGCTGGCCAAGGGCGCCTTCGACATGCTGCGCGAGAAGATGGACCCCTCCAAGGTCAATGGCGGCGTGTTCCTGGGCCTCAACGGCATCGTCATCAAGAGCCACGGCGGCACCGACGCGGAGGGCTTCGCCAGCGCCGTGGAGCTTGCCTACGACATGGTGCGCAACGAACTTCTGGAAAAGATCTCGCAGGACATGGTGTCCTATCAGCGCGGCGGTTTCCAGGACCGGATCGACAACGAAAAGGCGGAAAGCCAAAAGGCAGGTGATCAGTGAGCTTGACGCGATCCGTCGTACTGGGATGCGGCAGCTATCTTCCCGAAAAAGTGCTGACCAATGACGATCTGGCGAAGATCGTCGACACCTCGGACGACTGGATCGTCCAGCGCACGGGCATCAAGGAGCGCCATGTCGCGGCCGAAGGCGAGGTGACGTCCGATCTGGCGGTTGCCGCGGCGAAGGCTGCGCTGGCCAACGCGAACGTCGCCGCCGACACGATCGACCTGATCGTGCTGGCGACATCGACCCCCGACAACACCTTCCCGGCGACCGCCGTGACCGTGCAGAAGGAACTCGGCATCACCACCGGCGTCGCCTTCGACCTGCAGGCGGTGTGTTCGGGCTTCGTCTTCGCGATGACGACGGCAGATGCCTATCTGCGCACCGGCCTTGCCAAGCGTGCGCTGGTTATCGGGGCGGAGACCTTCTCGCGCATTCTCGACTGGAACGACCGTGCGACCTGCGTGCTGTTTGGCGACGGCGCCGGCGCGGTGGTGCTTGAAGCGCAGGAGATGCCGGGCGACATCCATTCCGACCGTGGCGTTCTGACCAGTCACCTGCGTTCCGACGGCCGCCACAAGGAAAAGCTCTACGTGGATGGCGGGCCGTCCTCCACCCAGACCACGGGCCATCTGCGCATGGAGGGCCGCGAGGTCTTCAAGCATGCGGTGGGCATGGTCACCGACGTGATCCGCGCCGCGTTCGAGGAAACCGGCACAACGGCCGACGACCTCGACTGGTTCGTGCCGCATCAGGCCAACCGCCGGATCATCGACGCTTCGGCCAAGAAGCTCGGCATCGCGCCGGAGAAGTGCGTGATCACGGTGGACCGGCACGGCAACACCTCGGCTGCCTCCATCCCGCTGGCGCTCGACGCCGCGCTGAAGGACGGGCGGATCAAGGCGGGCGATCTCGTCATGCTGGAAGCGATGGGCGGCGGTTTCACCTGGGGCGCGGTGCTGGTGCGCTGGTAAGGCGCGTGCCGCATTTTGCTCCGATAAAGGCCCGCCGCGCCGCCGGTGTTGTGCGATCGCCACGCGGGGGCGGGTGCGACAACGGTTTGTGCAGGCAGGCGCCCCTGGGCAGTTGACCCTTACAACGGGAACGCATACCGTGTTCGCCGGCTGTAGTTTCGTAAGAATTTCAAACTTGTGAACGTTTTTGCCCGAAGGAGGGGCCATGAGCGGCAAAACGGTGACCCGCGCGGATCTTTGCGAGGCCGTCTATCAGAAGGTCGGCCTGTCGCGTACAGAATCCGCGGATCTCGTCGAACAGGTGCTGTCGGAGATTTCCGACTGTCTCGTCACCGGTGAAGCGGTGAAGCTGTCGTCGTTCGGATCGTTTCTCGTGCGATCCAAGGGCGAGCGCATCGGCCGCAACCCGAAGACGGGCGAAGAGGTGCCGATCTCGCCGCGGCGCGTGATGGTCTTCCGGCCGTCCAACGTGCTGAAGCAGAAGATCAACGAGTCGCTGGTCGGCGACTGACCCCCGGCGCCATCCGCAAGAAAAGTCTCGCGCAGAGACGGTCGTACGACCTTTCCGCACGGGGCTCATCTTTCATCAGCGGGTAATCGGGAACACGACAGGGGCTGTGCTCGACGTCGCGTCGCCGTGAAGCCGTGCCGTTTTGCAGGCTGTCCGATGCGACGGACGTGAAGCCTGGGGCGCAGGGGGCCGGTATCCGGATGCCTCGGCGCCTCGTGGCTGTGGCTCGGGTCCCGGTGGGCGCGGGCGGGACAGGAAAGGCCGGTTTCTCCCGCACGAACGAAACGTAACGGGGATATGTTCTTCAGGCCGGCCGGTACGGCCCTTTGCACCTGCAGGCCTTCGCATCTCCAGGCCTTGCCGTATCGCACGGCCCGCTTCCCGCGTCGCGGGGACGGACCGTCTCCCTTCCGGCCCATCGGGCAGATCCCCCGACAGCAGACGTGATTGAAGCCAGTGGACAAGAGCCCGGACGCGTTTCGAACGATCAGTGAAGTCGCAGCGGAACTCGACCTGCCCCAGCATGTGCTGCGCTTCTGGGAGACCCGTTTCACCCAGATCAAGCCGCTGAAGCGTGGTGGTGGCCGGCGGTATTACCGGCCGGACGATGTCGATCTGCTGGCCGGCATCCGCAAGCTGCTTTACGGCGAAGGCTACACCATCAAGGGCGTGCAGCGTCTTCTGAAGGAAAACGGCGTGCACTGGGTGATGGATGTCGGCCGCGGCATCGAGAGCGGGGCGCCGGGCGGCCCGCAGCCCGAGGATGACGAGGACGAGCCGACCGCGGCGCCTTCCCAGCCGCCGGGCCCTGCGGGCAACGCCCCGCAGCCGCGCTTGCGGCCGACCCAGACCGCCGTGCGCCCGCCCGCCCAGCCTGCCATGATCCCGGCTCAGCCTGGCGCGCCATTTGCCGGCGAGACCGCGCCCGCGCCGCAGCGGGCAGCGCCGGGGCTTGTCCCTGACGAACCGCTGCCGCGCGACGTGCTGGCCGACGAGGTGGGCGGCGAGCCGCAGCGCTCTTCCTTCCGGCTGCTCGATCGCCTGCGCGGCGATACGGGGGGCGATGGCGACCGTACGCTTGCCAAGGACGACGTGCGCCGGCTGCAGGCGACGCTGTTTGAACTGCTGGAGTGCAAGCGGATCCTCGATCAGGCACGCTGACGCATCGCCGGGCTCTCAATCGGTCCGGGATGGGGCAGCATGTTGCCATCTTGTCCGCAAAGTGCTGCGCAATCCTTCACCGCATCGCGCGAATCCGGACGCGTTGACCAGACTTACGCGTTGGACAGACTTGGGGGTACCGATGAAACGCACGATCCTTGCCGCGGGCGCCGCATCCCTTCTGCTCGGCTTTCTGCCCGGCGCAAGCCTTTCGGCGGCCGAGACCGTCAAGGTCACGCCGCTTGGGGGGCAGACCGGGGAGTTCTGCCGGCTCGACCGGGCGCTTCTGTTCGAGGATCCCGATGGCACGCGGCTTCTCTACGATGCGGGCATGACCGTTGCCGGGCCGGACGATCCGCGCCTCGGCGACATCGATGCGCTGCTGGTCTCCCACCTGCACGGCGACCATGTCGGCCCGCGCCGCACCAGTGCGGTGAACGCGGGAACCTGCGCCAAGCCCGATCTTTCCGTCGATGCGCGCCCGGATACAAACGTCGCCCAGATCGCGTTCGCCAAGGGCGCGAAGATCGTCACCGGCTCGGAGATGCCGGCCTTCTTCGCAGCCAAGCTGAAGGCGCTTGGTGGGGACCCGGAAAATTCCGTGCTGGCGCGCTTCGGCGGCTCGGTGAAGGTGGGGGGTGTGACGATTTCCACCGTGCCGGCAGTGCATTCCAACGGCGTTTCGCCCGATCTCATCGGCGGCGACCTTGGCAAGGCGATGGAAGCGGCCGGCATCGCCGGCTATGCGGGACCGCCGACCGGCTATATCCTGCGCTTTTCCAACGGGCTCGTGGCCTACCTGTCGGGCGACACCGGCATGACGGCGGAGCAGGAAACCGTCGTGCGCGGCTTCTACGACGCCAAGCTCGTCGTCATCAATATCGGCGACACGTTCACCACGGGCCCCAAGGAAGCGGCCTGGGTTGTCGACGAACTGGTGCACCCGGCCTCCGTCATCCCCTCGCACGCCAACGAGGAGGCGACGCAGAACGGCGAGGTCGTGAAGGGCACCCGCACCGAAGCCTTCCTGATGGCGGTGAAGGTGCCGGCCCACGTTCCGCTTTCCGGCAAGACGATGGAATTCGACGAAGGCGGCACCTGCGTGGCGGGCTGCTGAACGCAGGATACCGGGCGCGGGACGTTGAGCTTCGGGCTCCGCGCCCCGCGACGTGTCGCGCTAGGGCTTGCCGCCCCAGCGGTCGGTGAAGACGAGATCCTGAAGCGGCTGCCTGCGCCCCCAGCCGGCCAACTGAAGCTCGGGAACCTCGTAGAGTTCGCGCACGTGGCCAAGGCAGAGATAGGCGACGGGCACCACATGATCGGGCAGGGCGAGGATGCGGCCGAGGTCTTCGCCGTGGAAAATGCTCACCCAGCCTACGCCTATGCCCTCCGCGCGGGCGGCAAGCCACAGGTTCTGCACGGCGCAGACGGTGGAATAGAGATCGGTGTCGGCGTCGTGCGTGCGGCCGAGCACGACCGGGCCGTCGCGCTCGCGATCGCAGGTGACGCAGATGTTGAGCGGCGCCTCGTCGATACCCTGCAGCTTGAGCCTGGGGTAGAGCGCCCGGCGCTCGCCCTGAAACATAGCGCCGGCTTCCGCGTTGGCGCGCTCGAAGGCCTGGCGCACCGCCGCGCGCACGCCGGGATCTCGCACGAGAATGAAGTTCCACGGCTGCGAGAAGCCGACCGAGGGTGCTGCGTGCGCCGCGCCGAGAATGCGGGCAAGCGCGTCGTCATCGATCGGATGGGGCAGGAACTGGCCGCGCACATCGCGGCGTTCGTGGATGGCGCGGTAGACGGCCGCGCGTTCCTGTGCGCTGAAGGGGCCGGCCGGTTTCAGATGGTCCGGTTTCCGTTGGGCCTGGTTCGGTTGGGCCGGTTTCGATGAGGCGGGCTTTTCCGTTGGCTGCATGACATATCCCCTGTCCGACACGCCTGAGCCCTCCGACGCTGTCCGTGCGTCGGGGGCAATGTCGTCCGGCCGGTCTTCTGACTTGGCTTCGCCCCGCAGCGGCGCCTTCCCGGCCTTGGGGGCTGTTCCCCGCAAGCCAGTGGCATAAGCCGCCCGGTCCACCTCACAGCGTTGGGCACGTCACGGATTTTCACCGTGTTCCCGATTATTCCCGCCGCATCGCGCATGGGGGCACCGGACGGGCTCGTGATAAAGGGTTTCATGGTCCGGCGGAAGCGATCGATATCATTTTCGTGCCGGGTTCTGAGGCGAGGGGGTCTGAGGCGCTGGGCTCTGAGGAATGTGCGGAAGCGCTCATCCGGGCGGTCGTCTGGAAGGGCAGGCCACTTGCGTCTGCCAGGGGGAAGGTGACGGGGGAAACGTGTGGCCGCGGTGGGCCGGAAGAGAGGCATTCGCCTTCTCCCGGCCAAGCGATTTCCGCGCCGGCGAGGCGTGGACGAGAGCGAAGTCGCGTCAGATCGCGAGGTTTTCGAACTCCTCGTACAGGCGGTTGAGTTCGCTCCAGCCATTGGCCCAGGCGGTGTTGGGCGCCTTCAGCCCGAGGCTGCTGGGCAGACGGGTGATGGCGCCGGTGCCGGACGCGAAATCCGCGTATTCGCAATAGGTGGCGAACTGGTAGAGCCAGACGGCCTGATCGGTTTCCACGAGGTGGGGATACTCCTTCTGGTAAGTGTCCAGAACATTGCCCATGGCATAGGCGCCATCGGGATAATCGTTGCCGGTGATCCAGGAGGCATAGAGATTGCCGCTTTTCGGGGTGCCCATTTCATGCGCCAGCCAGTACCAAAGGTATTCGCACGGCAGCATCGCCACCAGGCAATAGGCGGGCGTCAGCAGGGATGTGACGATCTCCTCGTAGCGAACATAGATGCTCACCGCCTTCGGCGGCGCGATGCCGTCGGTGCCTTTCAGATGCCAGGTCTGCGAGAAGCTGTCGTTGTATTTCTCGTATCGTTGCTTCTTGTAGAGAAGGAACTCCCGGAGCACCGGAAATCCGTCGGCGCGGCCGGCTGCCGTACCGTAGTCCTCAGCACCGTTGTCGCAATAATAGGCGTCGGCAACGTTGTAGGCGCCATAGCTGTTCGGGTCGAGCGTGCCTTTCAGAATGCCCTGCAAGAAGGGCAGCTCATAGGTGGCCTCGGCGATCGGCTTGGCGGCATCCCACATCTTGAAGAAGAGCGAATCCGGTGCGGGTTTCGACGGATCCAGCTGGAACTTGTCGATGATGTGCTGAATATTTCCGAGGCGGCGGTTTCCAAGCATCGAAAATCCTCCCGGGAGATGAGTAAAATTGCATATAAACGGAATATATCAATTCGATATTTTCGTATTCAATAAATATATTAACTAATAATATATTTATTATTTATTGGATCGAGGTATATTTTCATACATCAAAATCAAAACTTCAGGAATACGAAAAAAAGCGGGCTGAATTTGAACGGGACGTCGGGCGTGCATGCGGGCTCTGGGCGCCCGAGACGTCCGGCAAGTTTGAACCTTCTGGCACGGCCGGGCCGGGGACGCCGTTTTCCCGATACGTGCTTTCCGAATACCCGTGCTCTGGTGCGGACGCGTCGCCGGACCGATCTTCGCAAGGTCGGTCAGAGGGGAAGGGGGCGGTGTGACGATTTCCACCGTGCGGGCAGTGCATTTTCAACGGGAGGTCGCTCGATCTCATCGGCAGCCATTTCCACAACACGACAGCACGAAAAGACAGCCGGCGCGTGGCCGGCTGTCTTTGTCGTTTGGAGGGGCGGTCGTGAACGTTACAGGGTCTGCATGACCCGGTTCGTGCGGCCTTGCGTCACGACGACGGCGGCTGCGACGCTCAGCAGGATTGCCGCCAGGAAGATGTAAAGGCCGATATCGCCGAAGGCGGACATGGTGAGCGCCGCCGCCGTCGGGCCGAATGTCGTGCCCAGGCAGAAGGCGATCAGGAGAGCCCCGCCGGCGCGCACGAAGTCGCCCGGATCGAGCTGATCGTTCACGTAGGCCACGCCGAGGGAATAGACCGGGTGGCTGAAGCCGCCGACCAGGAAGCTGAGGCCGGCAAGGCCCCAGAAGCCCGGCGTCAGCAGCGCGATCATCGCCGCGGCGGTGGCCGAGCCCACGGCTGCGATCAGCAGAACCGGCAGGCGTCCCACACGGTCGGCCGCGGCGCCCATGATGGGATGGCTGAAGGTCGGTCCGATCAGCATCGCGGCGATGAAGAAGGCGATTTCGGTCGAGGACAGTCCGGCCCGCGCACCGTACACCCCCGACATGCCGTAAAAGGCGGCATTGACGGAGCCGGAGACGAAGGCCGCGAGAATGCCAAGCGGCGCGGCGGCCAGAAGCCGGGTGAACGGCAAGGTGCCCGGCGCGTTCTGGCGCGGCTCTTCAAGCGTGCAGAAGACGAGCGGGATGATCGCGAGGATGAACAGCAGCCCCGCAAGCACGTAGGGTTCTCCGCCCAGGCCGAAGCCCAGCACGAAGGGGCTGATGGCGATGCCGAGCATGCGGGTGGCCTCATAGATCGACATGCCACGGGCACGCGTGTTGTTCGACGCCGCGTAGTTGATCCAGCTTTCGACGACGACGTAATAGCCGCCGAGGCAGAAGCCGGTGACGAAGCGCAGCACGACCCAGACGATCGCCGCGTCGCTCAGGGCGAGGCCGATGGTGCTGATGCCCGCGGTCGCCGCGAGGAAGGAGAACGTCCGCACGTGGCGGATCCGCGCGATGATGCGCTCCGTCAGGAGGGAGGCGGCGAAGGTTCCGGCGAAAAAGACGGAGGTGATCAGCCCGATCAGCAGGTCGCTTGCGCCCTGTTCCTGAAGACGCAATCCGATCAGCGGAAACAGCCCGCCCGTTGCCAGCCCGAAGGCGAGGACACCGGTGAGGATGTATCCAAAGGCGCGGACGAGACCGAAAATGTTCGCGTTATCGGCAATGCGGGTAGGGGAGGAGGTGTGAATGGACATTGGACTTTTCCCGATAGGCCCCGCCCGACATGCGAGCGGGGTGGAATGGTTCAAACAAAGCGCAGAAACGGATCGCGGCGGGCGAGGGCGTTCCGCCGGCTGAGCACCTCGGCGGTATCGAGGTAACAGCCCTGGAAGTGCCGGGCGCCGGTCTCCGGCTTGAAGGCCGTGCGGCCGTGCAGCATCCGCCGGTTGTCGAAAACCAGCATCTCGCCGGCTTCCAGCTTGCGCTCGATCAGAAAGCGGGGGCTTTCGATCAGCGCGACGAAGCGCTGGATCGCGGCGCGCAGTGCCGGCATGTCCTCAAAAGGAGCATCGAGCGGGGCGAGCGTGCTGTTCGACCAGTTCACATGGACCGGGTTTCCCGCCCCATCGCATTCGATGATGGGATGGCGCGCGTTGAATTCGCTTTCGGCATCCTGAAAACGGAACGCGACCGGGGTGCCCGACAGCCGGGCGAAGACGTCCGGTTCGGTGCGGCGCAGCAGGTGGGCGACCGCGAGCCCGTCCGCCATGAGCGATGCGCCGCCCTCGGCCTCGTTGGCAAGGCAATGCAGGATCTGCAGGCCCGGCGGCAGTTCGTAATGCGGCAGATCGGTGTGCAGCGGCAGGTAATGCGCCGTATAGGCGTTCGAGATCGGAGCCGCCTTGGAGCGCACGTCGAAGCAGAAGCCGAAATTGCTGGAGCGAACGGTGCCGATGCGTTGGCCAAAAGCGACCGCCGGGCCTTTTTCGTCAGGCACGCCGGAAATGATCGACCAGCCGCGCGTCAGATATCCTTCGAGCCAGGAAAAGAGCGCGTCATCGTCGTTCATGACGGCGTTCCAGTCGACCTCGATCGGGCGGGGCCGGCTGGGCATGCGGGCCGCGCTCCGGGACCCGTTGCGGATCACGTGGCCGTAGCGATGCGCACGCAGCCAGCCCGCGTCGAAGGCGCTTTGATGGTCGCAATCGGTCTGCGACCAGCGGATCAGAAGCGCGCCATCGTCCTGAATGGACACCTCGGCGGGGCGAATGTCGCAGGACACGTCGAGCAGACGCACCAGCCGTTCGCGGGAATGGCGATGACGCGACGTGGGATGCGGATCGTTGTCACGCAGCCACGCGAAGTGGAAGTCGTCTTCCTCGCCATCCTTCCAGGTCACCCGGATCGCTTCATCGGAGATCCTGGTGACGCGGGTCAGCGGAATATCGAAACGGTAGCGGCGAAGATCGGCCATATCGACCGAGGGCAACGCGCACTTGCATTGCCCCTTGCATTGCCCGTCGCATTTGCGGTCCGGCGCTGTCTCGATCGGGGTGCTTTGGCTTTGATCAACGGTGGGGAAGATGAACATTTTGGCCTCCAAAAAGTATTCGGTTCGGAATAGGCCAAGAGTAATTTCGCTCGATTTGCCTGAGAAGCTATTGAACCTCGTCATCACCTGTGCCTAACTGGAACAGATGAGGCACGATCTCGATATCTCGATCTTTCATGCGGTGCTTGACGCCGGCAGCTTTTCGGCCGCCGCGCGGGCGCTCGGCATGACCCACTCCGCCGTCAGCAAGCGGGTCAGCCAGCTGGAAGAGCGGCTTGGCGTGCAACTGCTGGTCCGCTCGACCCGCCAGATGCATCTGACACAGGCCGGAGAGCTCTATTCCCGCGAAACACGTGAAATCCTGCGCCGGCTGGAGACGATCGAGGACGAGATTTCGGAAGGGACTGGGGAGCTCCGGGGCGGGATCCGGGTGACGACCTCCAACGCGCTGGGGCAGATGCATGTCGTTCCCGCATTGCTGGAATTCATGCGCCAGCATCCGCAGGTGGAGATCGATCTGACGATCACCGACGGGATCGTGGATCTGTTGCGCGAGCGGATGGACATTGCGATCCGCAGCGCGAAACTGCCCGATTCAAGTCTTATGAGCCGCAAGCTGATCACCAACCGGCGGATCGTCTGCGCCGCGCCAAGCTATCTCGACCGGCACGGGCGGCCGCGGCGGCCGCGCGATCTGGCGGATCATCGCTGCATGCGGCTCAATCTTCCCGGTGCGTTCAACGACTGGGGGCTTCAGTGGGAGGGCGGTCAGCGCCATGAGCTCGGCCGCGGTTTTGCGTGCAACTCGCTCGAAACCCTCCACACCGCCTGTCGGGCGGGCCACGGGATCGCATGGCTGCCGATGTTTCTGGTGGCACAGGATATCGACGCGGGTCTGCTCGTTCCGCTGCTCGACGAATACCGCGATCCTGAATCGGACACGTCGATCTCGATCGTCCGCCCGGAAATGGATCTGGTCCCGCGACGTATCCGGGCGCTTGTCGATTTCCTGGTCGATCACTTCCGCCAGCTTGTGCTTTGACGTGCTGGTCGTGACAAAGGCCTGCGAATTCAGCTTTGGGTAAGGCGACGGGCCCGCGCACTCAAATGTCTCGCGGGTGTCCTGCCGGGAGAGCGCGCAAGAAGAGCGTTGCGGAGAGGCCGACGATTTTTTGAAGAAAAATGGTCGGAGCGGCGGGATTCGAACCCACGACCCCTTGACCCTCAGTCACGTGATCCCCTGCTAACCCATTGACTTTCCGTGAGAGGAACACTTTATTTTTGGCCATTTCCCCCTTTTGTTCACCCCTGCCGCCCCCGTTTTGGTTCGAGTGATACAAGGTGCACTTTACTGCCGCCAGCTGAGCGACCGCCCGGCCTTCGCGAGGTATTCCGGCGAATAGCGCGCATAGACCTTTCGCGTCGTGCTCACGTCCCGGTGGCCGAGGTACTGGGCGATTTCCTCCATCGGCACGCCGTCCTCCGCCATCCACACGGCGGCGGTGTGGCGGAAGACATGCGGAGAGACGCCGGAGAGGCCCGCGCGCTCAGCCGCGTTCCCGATGCCCCGGCGGATCGACCCGACGCGCGTCCCGCCGCGTTCGATGACGAACGCACATGTGCGGCCCCGTTCCGCGGCAAGGAGCACCGGCAACAGATCCTCCTGAATGACGATGGAGGTTCGCCCCTTCATGCGCCGGCCGGTGAAGGGATCGTTCAGGTGGATCTTGCGCCGTTCCAGATCGACCCGGTCCCAGGTGAGGCTCAGGATCGCCTCGACGCGGGCGCCGGTCGCAATCAGCAGATCCATCGCGAGCTTGATGTGCGGCATGATCGCGGCATCGTAGAGCCTGCGGAACTCGTCCTTCGTGAGATAGCGGTCGCGGGTCTCGCCGCCCGAAGGCACCTCGATGAACGGGGCCTTGTCGATGAGGCTGTGCTTGACCGCCCAGTTCAGGGCGAGCCGCAGGTGCTTGAGTTCGGCAATCACCGTGTTGAGGGCCTTGCCCTGCTCGCGGCGTCGCGCCGCATAGGCGCGGCAATCGTGGATGGTGATCCCGTCCGGCAATTTGGCCACGAACTCCGGCTGCAGAGCCCGCCAGTGGAAGCGCATGTTGGTCGCGGTGATCTGGCCGAGCGCTTCCTTGTCCTTCCGGCATTCCTCCCAGATGTCTCCGACCGTCCAGCTCTTTGTCGCCGGGCGCTCGATGGCGGCGATGAGGCGCGACGGGAGCCCGTTCGGTGCCGCCTATTTCTCGCTGGAGGTTCCCGCCGCCGATCTCTGGGCGCGCATGGCCTCTCACGAGATCTTCCGCCGGCACAAGGCCCGGATCGAATATCAGCAGATCAAGCGCAAGGCCGGCCTGAGCGACAGGGAAGCGAACGCGGTCTGTGAGGCCCATTACGAGCTGAAAGACCTGCCCATCCGCATCTATGACCGGCCGGGCGTCACCATCGCCCAGGTGGAGGCGAAAGCGCGGGCGCTCAGGACGACGTGGGGGCGGCGCGGGCAATCGCTCGATGTGATCTTTCTCGATCATCTGGGCCTTCTGCGCCCCTCGGCCCGCTACCGCGGCAACCGCACGGCGGAGTTGACCGAAATCACGGCCCATTGCCTCGCCATGGCAAAGCGGCTCGGCGTTGCCCTCGTCCTCCTCAGCCAGTTGAACCGCGAGGTTGAGAAGCGCGAGGGCTGCCGGCCGCAGCTCTCCGACCTTCGCGAGTCCGGCTCCATCGAACAGGACGCCAATTCCGTCGTCTTTCTCTACCGCCCGGAATATTACGCGATCCGCGATGCAACGCCTCTCGCCTTCAATGACGAGAACCGCCTTGAGGCGATTGTCGCCAAGTCCCGCGACGGGGCGACGGGCTCGCTCGATCTCTACTGCGACATTGCAATCAACTTCATCGACAACGGGAGCGCACGATGAGCGGCATTCCCTACTTCAACTTCTACCCGGCGGACTTCATGAACGGGGTGCGCGGGCTGTCGCCTCAGGAGGTCGGCGTCTACACGATGCTCCTGTGCCGCATCTACGAGGAGAACGGCCCGGTCGATCTCCACTATCTGCGCCTGTATACCTATTGCGGGATGCGCGAGAGCACGTTTCGCAAGGTGTTGGGAAAGCTCGTCGAGCTGGGCAAGCTGGAGATCCGGGGCGACTGCCTGACGAATGCGCGCGCCGAATTCGAAATTTCAAACCGTGCGGACAATCTGAAAAACAAGAAACGGGCTGGCGAAATTTCAGCCGAAAAAAGGCAGCAAAAACAAAGGGCGGCTTCAACAGGTGTTGAGCGGGTGCCCAACGATAAAAATACAAATAAGAATAATACCCCCCTTAATCCCCCCGAGGGGGAAAGCGCTGCGCGCCCTGTGTCCAGGCGGTCAAAGGATCAGATCGAAAAACCGGAGAGCATTCCCGAACAGCTCTGGTCCGATTTCCTCGCCCTTCGTCGCAAGCATCGTGCCCCGGTCACGGCAACCGCATGGGCCGGCATCGAACGCGAAGCCGACAAGGCGGGGATATCGTTCTCCCGCGCCGTTGCGCTGTGCTGCGAACGCGGCTGGCGCGGCTTTCGGGCCGACTGGCTCAAGCCCGAAGACGTGCGGGCCGGCGCCGGCACAAGCGCCCCGGACACGGCACAGGCCGTCACCCTCAACGGCCGCGTCTACACCGCTCAGAGCATCAAGCGCGTTGTCTTCGAGGCACTGACGGGCGCCCGCACATGGCCGGCCGACAAGCTCGGGCTCGAGCCGGGCAAGCCGGGCTGCGTGATCCCGCCGGCGCTCGTTTCCGAGGTTCGGGCCGTCATCGCTGAGCGCTCGAAGCCCAAATCCGAAATCATCCCGTTTCAGCCGCGAATGATCGCTTGAGAAAGGCTTGGATGTGACCAGCAAACGAACCGGGCCGCACATCGAAGTGCGCAGCTACGCAGAGCCCACGCCGCTCGATGAGAGGCAGGAATTCCTCTGGTTGGCCGGCGACGCCGAGAGGCGCCTGAAAGCCCGTGCGGCCGACGAGGGGTTTCTTCGGCGCGCGCTCCATCACCACCGGGACCGGGCAATCGAGATCCTGCGCGATGGCCGCATGCACGACGACGCGGCGCCTGCGTTCTCAGAAGTCGAAGCGCACTTCAACGCGCAACGGTTTGAGGAAATGGGCCGGCGCATCGAGTGGGCGGCATAAGGGCAGGGGGAAGCATGGAAAAGCGCTGGTACGTCATCCGGGCCAATCCGCGTTGCGAGCGGCGGGCTATCGTCTCACTCGCAGAGGCCGGCATTGAAGCCTTCTGCCCAATGCAGCAGGTCCGACGCAAGCGGGTGATCTGCGGCAAGCGCCGGACGAAGGATATCGAAATGCCGCTCTTCAGCGGATACGTGTTCGCGGGGTTTTCGGCCGATGATCTGGCGTTCGGAGCTGCGCGGAAATGCGATGGCGTTGCGCAGTTCATCGCGGCCCATGGCCGACCGGTCGAGATCCGCGCGGACCGCGTCGAAGCACTCCAGGTCGCCCAGGATATGGGGATGTTTGACTTCCGCAAGGCCCGGCAGCGGGTGCAGTTCGAGATTGGGGAGCACGTCGTCATCCGGTCCGGATGGCTGGATGGGCAGGCTGCGACGGTGGAGGTCGTTAACAGCAAGACGGTTGCCGTGTCGCTGGAGACGGGCTTGCGGGTGGTGGTGGATTTTGAGGGGGTCGAGAAGGCGGCTTAGCGCTAAAGTCAGTCAAAGCGCTGGTGCGGTGCTCTAACCTGCAAGGGATCTATGATGCTCCTCGATGAACATGCTGCCTTAACGGAGATTCGCGAGCTACTTAGCGGAGCTAAACGCGCCTCGCTAGCCGTCGCTTTTTGGGGCGCGGGGGCTGTCGATCGGCTCGGTCTCGACCGGGCTGGGTTGACGTTGAAAATTCTCTGCAATCTCGAGTCGGGGGCCTGCAATCCGGATGAGCTGCGACGGATCCGAAAGCTCTCAAATGTTGAATTGAGATCGTACGCGAAGCTCCATGCCAAGGTCTACTGGCCCCCCGAAGGGGCTGTAATTGGGTCGTCTAACGCATCGGCAAACGGTCTCGCGCTCGAGGGCGATGCTGCTGAAGCCTGGGCCGAAGCCAATGTTCGGCTAGATGATCCGGAAGAGTTAAATGATATCGGGGAGTGGTTCGATGCAATATTTGCTGAGGGAATAGTGATCTGTGATGCCGACCTCGACCGGGCTGAACTCGTATGGAAAAGTCGGGTGAATGCGGCGCCAACGGGTAAGCCGTTGACGGGAAATCTGATGACTGCCTTTGCCAACGCTCCCGATCATCCCGCTTGGCGACGAGTCAAATTGGCGTATTGGACGGATTTGCTCGAAAAACGCGATCAGGCTTGGCTTGACAGAGAGGAGGAGGCCGGACGACTCCCGCATACAATCTCCGCATATAGTGGCTGGAACGATCGGATTTCAGCGAATGATTGGTTGTTGGATTTCGACATGTCTGAAGGGCGCGCGTGCTTCACGGGCATTTGGAAAGCGTGGCCTGAAAAATCCCACCGTTCCAATCTACAGCTGGTAAATGAAGTAAAAAATGTGACCCTGGAGTGCATGGGACGTCTGAAATTAAATGAAGGCGACATCTCTCGGCTTGGTGAAATTGCACCAGCGGTGTTGATGGGGCATTCGGCAGACGGCGGGCGCAATGCCATTATTGATCTCGCGGATGCTTACAAACTCTTATCTCCGTGATCCGCTCGGGATAGCTCGACGGGCAGGAGGCGATGGTGGAGGTCATCAATAGCAAAACGGTCGGCGTGTCACCCCTCACAAGGGATCGAGACCAAATATATCTGGAGACGCGCTTTCGACGGTCTCTGAATCACGTAGGGTAATTTAAATTGGGGAGGCCAGTTGAAATGCATGCCTGATTAGCGAATGATCGGGGTATTGCGAGCAGCAAGCGGCGCGGCTTTTTTGGACTTGGCGCGGGCCGTAAGGGGGGATTGATGACCGGATCAGACGCGCGACACGCCAAACGGCGCGTGGGCTTTGCCGTGATCTTGGTTGCGGTCCTTGCGGCGTTGTTCGGGCCCCTGTCGCGCTTGCCACAACTCGATGAAAAGACGCGGATATCGGGCGCCATCCAGTTTCAGAGCCCAGGGGCGCTTGGCATCCTTTGGGGGCTGGAACGGCTGATCCTGCCTGCGGCGGCGGAGGCGGCGGAAATGTCGTCCGATCGCCCGGTCCGGATTACATCGCGCCCTTTCGCCCGGCGTTCGCCCGGCTATGAGACGGTCTTCCAGCGCGTCGAAGCGTCAACCCGCGGCATCGATAAGCCACTGGAATTGTCGATGAAGGACATGTGGCCGCCGTTCTGGGAAGGGCGCAGCCTGTCGACCGGCGATATTGACCATGACGGCGATCTCGATCTGGTGATCGCCTCCACCGAACGCGGCGTCTATATCTACGAAAATGACGGCGCCGGCAGGTTCAGTCGGCTGCCGTACGAGCCTGGTCCGCTGGCCGATCTGGACGTTTTCAATGCCGCACTGGTCGATATCGACAATGACGGCTGGCTCGACCTGTTTCTCGCCACATACCTGGACGGCAATTTCATCGTTCACAACCGGCAGGGCACCTTCGTTACCGACAAGCTGCAACGGGTGGCCAATCGCGACGACGCGATGCTGTCGATTTCGCTGAGCTTCGCCGATTTCGACCGCGACGGCGACCTGGACGTCGCCCTGGGTAACTGGGCCGCCGGCTGGTATCGGCGCATCCCCGGCGAAGAATCGCGCAACCGTTTGATATTCAATGAAAACGGCACGCTGGATGGCAGTCACTTCGCCGAACTGCCGGGTCTGCCCGGCGAAACGCTCGTCATCCTGTTCAGCGATATAGATTTGAATGGCACCGCCGATCTGTTGGTCGGCAACGATTTCGAACTGCCGGATTATATCTATCTCGGTGACGGAGAGGGCGGCTTCAGAGCCGTCACCCGGGCTGACAACCTGATCCCGCACACCACCACAACCACCATGGCGATAAAGACGGCGGATCTTCACAACGACGGGATGCCGGAGATTTTTTTCGCGCAGATCGCCGGGCGGTCGTCGCTTGTGTCCGAGCGGCTGAAAATGCAGGCTCTGTCGAAATACTGCGATGCCATCGAAGACGCCGCGGCCAAGGCGCTCTGCCTCCGTAACATGGCCATCAAGTCCTGGTATAAGTCCGGCAACCGGTTCGACCCGGTCTATGCGGCCAAGTGCCAGGAGCTCAAGGGCGCACTGCAGGCCGAGTGCAAGGCGATGCTGGTCAAGGATCTGGCGATCCAGAAACAGGATCCGACGATCTGCTCCTTGATCCCCGCCGACCAGAGAACCACGCGCGCCTTTTGCGACATCCATTTCAAGCCATGGAAGAGGCCGCAGCAGGCGGATTTCGATACCACGATCCGCCAGATCCTGCGCACGAACGTCCTGCTGACCTGGCAGGGCCGCGCCTATACCGACACGGCCTCGGCCGAGGGGCTCGAGATCGGCGGCTGGTCCTGGGATACCAAAATCGCAGATTTCGACAATGATGGCTGGCAGGACGTCTATATCGTCAACGGTACGTGGGTCCCGAACGAGGTCAGTCCGTCAAATCTGTTCTTCCGCAATAAGGGCGATGGAACCTTCACCGAGGCTTCCGGCCCCTTCGGGCTGGAGGATTACCTGATGACCGCCAGTGCGGTGGCTTTCGACATGGACCATGACGGCGACCTCGATATCATCACCCAACCGGTCAACGGCCCGGTGGCGCTGTTTCTCAACGGTTCTCAGACGGGCAATGCCATCGAGGTGGAACTGCGCGATGCCAAAGGCAACAGCCACGGGCTGGGGGCGCGGTTGGTCGCCGAATTGCCCGATGGCACCCGGATGATGCGCGAGCTGCAATCGGGCGGCGGCTTCATGTCGTTCGATGCCCCGGTGGCGCATTTCGGACTTGGCGATGCTGGCGAAATCGCTCGTCTCACGGTCCACTGGGCCGACGGCGGAATTACCGAAATCACTAGCCCCCTTGCCGCCGGCGCCATCTATCGCATCACCCGCGACTGATGCGCGGTGCCACGGGGTGCGGCTCCGTGCCTCCTGCGCTGCCACCCAAGAGGAGTGCAACAAAAAGCGCTTGGAGCGGTACTTTGGATGCATGTAACCTTGGGGAAGTAGGCTCAAACGAGGAATGCAGTGTGATATCCGTTCGAGCAAAATTGTGCGCTTGTCTGCTATCCGTGACCATGGTTGCGCCTGCCATGGCGCTCGATTTGCCGGACCCGTTGACGCTTGACGATTTTATCCGGTTCGAACCAGCCCAGGTGCAACTTGGACAGTTGCTATTTTACGACAAGATTCTCTCTGGCAACCAGAATATCGCCTGTGCCACCTGCCATCATCACGACTTCAACGGCTCCGACGGTGTAAGCCTTGGTATCGGTGAGGGCGGCGTCGGGCTTGGCATGCATCGCTCTGGCGGAACCGGGGCAAACCGAATCCTCGAACGGGTGCCGCGCAATGCGCCGGCCCTTTGGAATCTGGGGCATCGGGATGTCAGGTTCATGTTCCTTGATGGGCGGGTCGAGGTTTCCGACGATTTCGGCAACGGTTTCAGGACCCCGGCCTGGATATTTCTGCCAAAGGGGCTGAATTCTGTTCTTGCGGCGCAGGTTCTGTTCCCGATGGCTTCGGAAACGGAAATGGCCGGGCAGCCCGGCGAGAACGCGATCGCGGGGGCGGCGTATGAAGGCGCGCATTACGTCTGGCCGCTGGTCGCGGAACGTGTTCGCAATGTCGATGCCTATGTCCCGATGTTCATAGACGCCTTCGACAATGTGAACGAGGCTTCCGACATCACGATCGTCGAAATCGCCAATGCCATCGCCGCTTTCGAGGGGACGGAGTATCGCAATTTCGATAGCCCCTTCGACAAATACCTAGAGGGTGACGAAACAGCCCTGAACGATGCGCAAAAGCGCGGGATGGAACTGTTTTACGGCAAAGTCGGCTGCTCAAGTTGCCATGCGGGACCGATGCTGTCGAACCAGAGCTTTCAGGCGCTGGCGCTGCCGCCGTTAGGGCCGGGGCGCACTTTGCTGAACGACCCGATTGCCCGCGATGTGGGCCGCATGGCCGTTTCCGATGCGCCTGAGGATGCTTACCGCTTTCGCGTGCCATTCCTGCGAAATGTCGCGCTGACAGCACCGTATGGTCACGATGGCGCCATGCCGACGCTTGAAGCGATGGTGCGCCATCACCTCAAGCCGCGGGAAAGCAATGTCGAGTGGCGCGCCAAGATGGCGATCCTGCCGCCGGTTCCGTGGCTTGCCTCCAGCGATTTCGCTCTGCGTGACAACGTGGCTGAGAATGATCGGGTCCGGTCGAGGGTCGATATCGATCTGCCGTCCGTCACCGACGCCGAGATTGCAGATATCGTTGCATTCCTGAATGCGTTGACCGGAGAAGCCGCACTAAAACGCCCGATGGGCCGCCCCGACACGGTGCCCAGCGGCCTGCCCGTTGATTAGGAGTGTCTGCGGGCTGACTGCGGGCTCGCTGTCACTCAGGAAAATTCGCGGGCGACGCATACAAAGCCGAACGTGAACGGACGCGGGCCAATTCCGCCTTGCTCCGCCCCGTGGCCGGGATCACATCCTCCCGGAGAATTTCACCCGGATGCGTCGGGCAACGATCAGGATTGCGAGCCATAGTGGCCTCTTGGTGGTGAGACCTATGGGTCACGCCGCGTTGAGGTCTCGCCGGGCAAGGTCTGCAAGATAGGCTGAGCGCGTCAGCTTCCTCGCTTTGGCGGCTTCATCAATAGCATCGAGCAGGCCCGCATCCAGGGTGATGTTTGCCTTTTTTGTCCGGCCAGAAAGCGTGAGTCATGGCACGGCGATCAGGAAAGCGCCCTTTGCCAGCTCGGCTTTGACCTCTGGGTCATTGTTGATCTCGATGACGGATCGAGCCTGAGGTGCTGCCTCGTCCTCAAGGTACAGTGCCAGAGCCTCTTGCGCATTCGTGATCAAGTCTTCCTCGGAATCGGCTGCGGAAAAGCAGCCCGGGAGATCCGGAAACTGAATGCCGAAGGCGCTTCCTTCGTCCTGATGGACAAGAGCGAAATGGAGTTGCATTGTCTTTCAATCGGTATTCGGCCCCTAGCAGGCCTGCGCCAACACCGGGAC
>NZ_JBANCG010000011.1:0-136620 GCF_037026715.1 Breoghania sp. JC706 | reverse complement strand
GGCGACCTATGCCCGCCTCGTGGACAATCCCATCTACACGAGGATGAACATGGAAGGCCGGTCGCTCGGCAGTGACCTGACGCACGGCGGCGATGCCTCGTCCACGGGGGCGAGTGTCGAGAACCTGGTCAAATATTACGAGCGCGGCGCGGTTGCCCAATATCTGCGCGGGGAAAAGAAGCTCTATCGCGCGGCGCGCAAAGCGGGGAAATGGAAGGGGCGCCGCCGTGCGTTCACGGAGGCCGTTGCCCATGCCGCCCGGCGCGGGGATGTGGACCCGGACGGCAACGAGTTCGTGAGCGAAGCGGCGCAACTGGCGCGTCAGAAGATCTTTGATCCCCTTCTGAAACGCATGCAGGAACTGCGCATCCTGCCCGACGACCTGCACCTCGACACCGCTCTGAGTTACGTGACGCGTGTCTATGACCGGCCAAAGATCATCGCCCGCGCGTCAGAGTTCAAGGCGATCGTGCGAAGGCATGTCTCCGATGCCGTGCGCAAGGCGCAGGACCGGCAGGAGGCAATCCGCATCGCGCGGACCGTCAACAAGGGCGAGGAGCTGAAGCCGTCTCTGCCCAAGGGGGCCGCGGACGCCCCGGATTTCATTTCGCCGGAGGACTTCAACGACTACGTGAACGAGATCGTCAACTCGGTTTACGACAACGTCACGGGCAACGGTCAGGGGGATATGCCGCAATGGCTGACGCCGGCAACGCGGGGGCCGCTTAAGGGGCGCACGCTCCATATTCCGGATGTGGAACTGGAAGACTTCCTTGTCAGCGACATGGAAGCCATCACGCGCCAGTATGCGCGCACGGCCGGCGCCGAGGTGGAACTGACCGCGAAATTCGGCCGGGCCGACATGCGCGACCAGTTCAAGGCGCTGGACGACGAGTATCACCAGAAGCTCGATGCGGCCAAAACGGAACGAGAGCGCAAGAGCCTGAAGAAGGCCTTCGAGCGGGACAAGGTCAACCTCTCGGCGTTCCGTGACATGATCCGGGGCACATATCGTTCGGCCGAACAGAATTCCAACTGGGGGAGGCTGACGCGGGCTGCATTGACGTTCAACTACATGCGGCTCTTGGGCGGCGTGGCGCTCTCCAGCCTTTCGGATCTGTCACGTTCGGTTGCCGTGCACGGTGTGCGTGCGACGATGCGCGACGGCCTCCCCATTCTCGTCTCGCGGCTCAGGGCGGCGAAGATCTCCCGGGCCGATGCGCGGGCTCTCGGGGCGGTTACGGAAACCGTGCTGCAGAGCCGGCTTGCACAGTTGGCGGAGCTGACGGACCCATATGCCTATGGCTCCACCTTCGAGCGGTTTCTCTCCAATTCCTCCAACGTGTTTTCCCGTCTGACGTTTCTGGGCGCGTGGAACGACACCATGAAAACCATGGCGGCGGTGATGACGCAAAACCGGATCATGCGGAACGCGCTCCGCCCCGGCGCCATGTCGAGAGAAGAGCGGGCCTACATGGCCTATCTGGGCTTCGATGACGGGATGATGCGGCGCATTGCCGCGCAATTCCGTACCCACGGCGTGCGGGAGAAAAACGTCTATGGCGCCAATGTCGAAGCGTGGGACGACGATATCGCGCGCCGGGCCTTCGCGGCGGCGTTGAACAAGGATGTTGACCGGACGATCGTCACGAAAGGCGTGGCCGATACGCCTCTGTGGACGCATTCCAACTGGGGCAAGGTCGTCACGCAGTTTCAGTCGTTTGCGCTTGCCAGTCACCAGCGCGTGTTGATTGCCGGCTTGCAGGAGCGCCCGCACCGGCTGGCCGAACAGATGGTGTTTTCGACCGCGCTGGGCATGCTCGTATCGTGGGCGAAGTACAAGGAGCGCGGCGACGACGACCGGGCAGAGCGGCTTCTGGACAATCCCGGCGAGTGGATCGCCAACGGCCTCGATCGCTCCGGGCTGCTGGCGATCCCGTTTCAGATCTCCAACACCATGGACAAGATCGGCGTGAGTCATGTGGGGCCGGTGCCCGTCACCATTACGTCGGCTTTGCAGACGATGGCCGGCGATCGCGATACCGGCGGCACGGTTTCGCGCTACGCCTCGCGCAACTGGATGGGCGCCCTTTTTGGGCCGAGCGTCGGGCTCGTCCAGGATCTGGTGACGATCGCCTCACAGGTGGCAAGGGGCGAGGTCGACAGGCACGGCGCGAAGGCGATGCTTCGCCTTGTGCCCGGCGGCACTCTGCCCGGCGCGCGTACTCTGCTGAACACAAAGGTCAGACCCGCGCTTGAAAACGCGGTGGAGTGACCACGCTCGATAGAGCAGGGCTCAGCAATCCAATTGATCCTTGCCGTCAGGATGCAAGGCGCTCTTCCGTCTCGATCCGGTGCAACTCGCCGGCCAGCCGCTTTTCGGCGATCTTGAGATCATAGCTGGTCTGGAGGTTCATCCAGAACTGCGGCGACGTGTGGAAGAGTGCGGCCAACCTCAATGCGGTGTCAGTCGTGATCGCGGTTTCCTCCTTCACAACGCGCTCAATACGCGTGCGGGGGACGCCCAGCTTGCGAGCGAGTGCACCGGCACTCAGACCAAGCGGAACAAGGTATTCCTCGCGAAGGATTTCTCCGGGATGAACCGGAGGAAGAACGGCAGCCATTTCGGTTCTCCTTGGTCCTAGTGATAATCGACGATCTGGACATCGTGGGCATTGCCCTCTGCCCAGACGAAACAGATCCGCCATTGATCGTTAATTCGAATGGAGTGCTGCCCTTCCCGGTCGCCGCGAAGAGCCTCCAGGCGGTTTCCCGGCGGGGACCGCAGATCATCAAGGCCCGTGGCATTCTCCAGGATTGTGAGCTTGCGCACGGCTGAGCGAACCAAGTTTGAAGGGAAGCCCTTTGGAGCTTTGCCTTCTGCAATTCGCTCCGTCGTTTTGTCCTTGAATGACCGTATCATCATCGCCTCTGATGGAATGTATCATAGCGTGATACGCGCCGAAGTCAAACAAAAAGTATCATGCGGTGATACGGCGGGTCTGAGGCGAGCCTGCTGACTTCCCACTGCTCTTCATCCAATCAGGAAAACAGACATGACAATTCCCGCGTTTACGACGGGACGGGTTCAGGTCATGGGCGACGGTGTCACCGGCACCGCCCAGATCGACTTTGTGTTCCACGATGCCGGCGATCTGTCGGTCATCGCAACGGATGCCCAGGGGCGGAATACAGTCTGGACGCACGGGGACCAGTTCACCGTGAGCGGCGGCGCCTTCTCCACCGGCGCGATCCAATTCGATCCGTCGCTTCTGCCCGCGGGGCATTATCTGACGATCGCGCTCGTCAGCGATTATGCCCAGGGCTACGCGTTTGACGGATCGAAACTCGATACGGCCGTTATTTCCAATGCGCTCGACAAGATGGCGCTGAGTATTCAGGCCGTCGAGGCGCGTGCATCCCGATCGATGGCGGTCCCGGCCACGCAGGAAGGGGAACTTCCCTTGCTGGAAGTCCCGACGAGCTGGCCGAAGGGGCATGTCGCGCGGATGGGGGCGGACCAACGCCTTGAGACGGTCGCCTATGATCCGGAAACCCTTGAGGGCCATATGACTTCCGCGGCGGGCTCCGCCAGAGCCGCGGCAAGTTCGCAACGCGCCGCGGCAGCTGACGCGGCAGCCGCTTCGACGGCACGACATGGCGCAGAAGCGGCGGAAGAAAAGGCGATTGCTGCACGGCAAGAGGCGCAGAGATTTGCGGCGCAAGCGGAAAGCGCCGTGGGGGTGCCCGCGAGGCTGATCGCGGTCGAGCCTGTCGGCGGGATCGCCTCGACAAATGTGCAGGCGGCGTTGGAAGACCTCGACCAGAATAAGGCCTCGCGCGCGGGTGTCGCCGGTAACTGGTCGGTTGGCGGGACGATCACGAGCGGCGGCGATCTCGTCCTGCGCCGGGCGGCCGGCAATACCCGCGTGCGCGTCATTTCGGAGAGCGGCAGCGCATTCATCGACGCGGACGCCCCGTCCGGTATGAGCGCCATGTTCCGTTGGCAAACAGGAGGCTTCAACCGCTGGACCCTGCACGCCAATGCAGCCGCCGAGACGGGAGGCGATGCCGGCTCCAATCTCGCCCTGTCCTCCTATCACGACGACGGAACGGCATCGGGAACGATCTTCGCCGTGGATCGCGCGAGCGGCGTCATGCGCATCTATTCGGAGCTTCATGTGCCCGGGCAGGAAGTGGGCGACAACTCCCTGCGCGTCGCGAACACGGCCTATGTCGCCGCCGCTCGGGATGCGATCCTCTGGGTGCGTGATGAACGCCCGAGCGGCGAGAAGGGGGGATATGCGGAGGCGACAAAGGTCTGGTTCGCGCGGCCGTTGCAGACGATCGAGGCGAACAACATCCCGTCCGCGAGCCTTGCGGAAAATCGGGTGACGCTCCCTGCCGGCACGTATCTCGTTCACGGCGTTGCGGCCACCTATGCGACGAGTTCCACGCAGTTGCGCCTTCAGGACGTGACGAATGACGTCACGCTTTGCGAGGGCTTCGCCTACTACGCCAGATCAAGCGACTCCAACTCAGGCACGCTGTGTGTGATCGGGCGTTTCGTGCTCGCCTCCGCCGCATCGGTCGAGTTTCAGCAATACGTCAACACCAACGCCGACCAGGCCCTTGGCGTGGCTGTCAACCACGGTGGGCCTGAGACATTTGCCGAGGTCATGTTCCGGAGGATCGCCTGATGAAATACGCTCTGGTCACCGATGGCATCGTCCGCACAATCAGCAAGGTTCCGGTGTGGTCTGTCTCACCGCAAGAGGCGGTGGAGGAGATCGCGGAGATGGGCGCGGACGGGACGACCATCATTCTGCAACCGGCCCGCGCCGCTGTCGCCGGGGTGATCGCGGACGGCTGGATCGAAGTGGAGGACAACGTGTTCACCGGCTATGTCCGCCATGATGACGGGACGTTGAGCGCGCCGCCGACGCCCGCGCCGTCTGCCGACGAGCTCAAGGCCTATCTCGCCTCTATCCGCTTCGGTGCAGAGACCGGCGGGCTCGTCGTCGACACCATGGAGATCGCGACCGACCGCGACAGCCAGGGCAAGATCCTGGCGGCGCGGGTGAAGGCCGGCGCGGATGCCGACTTCACCACCACCTGGAAGGCGCTGAACGGCTGGTTCTCGCTCGATGCGGCGGCGATCGTCGCCATGTCCGATGCCGTGCTCGCCCATGTCGCGACGTGCTTTGCGGCGGAAGAAACCGTCGCGGCCGCGATCGATGCTGGCGAGGTGACGACACAAGCGGCCATCGATGCCGCATTCGCCGCGGCGCGGGGCGGCTGACCAGCTCCGAAAACCAGACCGCTCGTTGCCCGCTCCCAAGCGGGCTTTTTTGTGCCTGCACGTATGAGGATTCCCATGTCCTTTCAGAACTACCGCCAGTGCCTGGAATGGGTGCTGGCCTACGAGGGCGGCTACATCGACCATCCGAAAGATCCCGGCGGCGCCACGAACAGGGGCGTAACGCAGCGCGTCTACACCGCCTATCGCAAACGCCTGGGGCTAAGCACGCAAAGCGTTCGCCACATCACGGCCGACGAGGTCGCCTCGATCTATCGAAGCCAGTACTGGGACGCGATCAGGGGCGACGGCCTGCCCGCAGGCGTGGAATTCGCGGTGTTCGATTTCGCCGTGAACTCCGGCGTGCGCCGGGCGGTCAAGGCGTTGCAGCGCGCCCTGGGCATCCGGGCGGACGGGATCATCGGGAACATCACGCTTGCCGCTGCCCGTGCTGCCGACCCCGAATCCTTGATCACTGCCGTCTGCAAGCGGCGCATGTCGTTCCTGCATCGGCTTTCCACCTTTGCCACCTTCGGGCGGGGCTGGACGCACCGCGTCGAAGGCTACCGCGCCCGCTTCCAGCCGGGCGATACCGGGGTTTTGGATCGCGCGATCCTGCTCGCCCGCTCAGCATCCCGATAAGCCGGGCTCTATCCATTCCGACAATCAATCCTTTCCCGCGCCGGCTGGTCCCTGGCTGGCGGCGGGCTTCCTTGTGCTCGATCAGGGACGATGGAGACTGATATGCGCATTTTCTCTGTGGTTCTGGGCCTTGCCGGTGTGGCGCTTACCTCCGGCTCCGCGTTCGCCGCGGATACCGCCTGGATCTCGACCGTGACGGGCTTCTGGTCCGACAACGCGGCGACCATCTGGAGCGTGATCGCCTCGCTTGTGCTCATCGCCAACGCCATCACCGCGGCGACCGCCACCAGGAGCGATAACCGGTGGTGGGGCTATGTGCTGGCGGTGCTGAACTTTCTGGCCATCAACTTCGGCAAGAACACCAATGCCGACGCGGTGAGGACCATCGGCAACGCCTATGCGTCGAATGCTGCGATCGTTGCCGGGCAGGACGGCGAGGATACCGGCTCGTCTCCGGCCGTGTAACCGCTCATGACGTGGCTCAAGATCATCCTGGCCGCGCTATCGCTGCTCCGGAAATTCGTCGGGTTCCTTGGAGACAGGCAACTCCTCGACGCCGGGGCGGCTGAGGCGATAGCGGCCCAACTGGAGGCATCAAGGGATGCCGCGAACAAGGCTGAAGCTGCTTCTGATGCTGCCATTGCCCGGTTTGATGCTTCTGGCGGCGTGCCAGACGACAGCGACCCGAACCTTCGAGACTGATGTCTCCCAAGCCTGCGGCGATGCGTTGAAGCCGATCCGTTATTCGCGAGAAGACACGAGAGAAACCCGGCGCCAGATCGTTGGACTGAACGCGGCGATCGAAAGCCTGTGTGGGGATGCGCGAGATGAATGAAGCCGATCTGGCGGCCATGCGCCAGCTGGTGAAAGAGGCGAGCCGGGAAGGGACGGGGGAGGCGCTGAGGCGCGCCGGTATCGACGTTGACGACCCGCGCGCCAGTCAGGCCGACATGCTGTTCCTGCGGCAGACCCGAAAAGGTGCCGAGGCCATGAAGGGCAGGATGATCACGGTGTTCCTCACGGCTGCGATGACGGCGGTTATCGCGGCCGTGTGGGCGGGGTTCAAGGGGGCGCTGAAGTGAAGGGTTGAGGAGACGGCGCCGGTCTATGTCGTTACAATCTCGGCGTTGAGCTGCGCGTAGGTCTGCCGGATTGTGGCGATAGGCAAAAACATCTTCAATGGCGCACTCGGGAAAGCCCGAAAACCATGCTTGGCGTACCAGGCTATGCGCTGGGCGGTCGCGTCTTCTCCTCCGTCTTCCACGTCGAAATCAGTCGGCGTACACCACCCGGGTGCGATACCGGCTTGCCGCGCGCGCGGCCGCAGGCGTCGGTTCGGGTGGCGTGTCGAGTGCCGCAGTAAAAGCCTCGATATCGGCCGGCGTCATATCGTGGCGCGTCTGAGCCTTCAGAACGTCTTCGCTCTCGCGGGCGAGTGTCCGGCGCACGAAGGTGGAGACGTCGAGACCCAGAACCGATGCCGCAGCCTCGATACGCGCCTTCAGCGCGCCGGGCAGCCGTGTCCGCAAGAGATCGTCATTCGGCGCGCGCTCTTCACGAGCCTGTTTCAGGTTCTGCATGGCTCACTCCTTCGCCTCCGGATTTGAGACGAGAGTTATTGGGTTGCACTGTGTCCATACGTCAAAAATGACGCGTTTTTATCGCGGGTGAAAGGCTCATCGGCGGCGTCCGCAATCCGGGCCAGAGAGCCGGAAGTTTAGGCTCACGGCTTCCCCGCTCAGAAACCGCTCGGAAACCCCCTGTTTTTGAAGAATGTTCACGTTATGTTCTTATTTTGAAATGGCGGAATTCTGCCGTTTTTTGTGTAATGGCACTCGTTTACACCGAGGATGTCGGGAGTTCGAGCCTCTCACCGCCCACCACTCTTTCTCGTTGATTTCATTGCATAATCCCGTTTTGCTGGGTTTCTGGCGCTCTAACCGGTACACAGCGCTGGTGCATGATGAGTTGTCTTCACAACCTCACGGCCTCTGCGCTGGCGACGTCGTTCATGCTTGCGCCAAGCCCCGTCTGCACCGTGCATTTGGCAGTGGCCGCCGCCGATTGGGCGCCGGTATCGGGTGCCTTCCATAGATAATCTGAGAGACGACACGAGAGAAATCCGGCAGCGGATTATCAGCAAGCCGGAGGCTCAAGCATCGTCTGCACCGCTGCCAGCAGGAATTCATCCTGATAGTGCCCGGCGGCAAAGGAGAGGCCGACGGGGCACCGCTCGACGCTCAGCAGAGGGGCGGAGATTTCCGGCAGGCGACCGACCCCGGAAAACGCGGTTAGGGTCATTGTGGGATCGTAGAACGCCATCACCGCTTCGAGCGTGTTCAGCGATCCTTTCAGGGGGGCGATGACCGGAGTGGTCGGGAAGCAGATGACCGTGCCGGGAGGCAGCGCGGCGTTGATCTGCTCGAAAAGCCGCTCGCAGCGTGTCAGGCTCTCGAGCGTCGCGATCCGGTCGAAATCGCGCACGTTGCCGTAGGCCATGGAGAAGGTGGCGCCGAGTTCGGGCCGGGCGGTCTCGATCCAGTTGCCGACCGTGCTCTGGAATTCCGCCGTTTGCAGATCGCGAAGCGCCTTCAGGTTGCAATCGCTGAGCGGTCTGTCCTCGCCAATGAGCTCTGCGAAGCTGACATTTTCCGGGACGAGGCCGGTTCGCGACGCAATCGCTTTCAGCGCGGCGTGGACCTGCTCCTGCACCGCCATATCGGCGATCTCCACCGCGTCGCTTAGCACGAAGAGCCGCCGCAACGGCATGTTCGGCCTTGCGCCGCTGCGCAGCAGGACGCGCGCCGCTGCGTCGAGATGTTCAAAACCTGCCGCAAGAACGCCCACCGTGCTGACACCGGGCATGAAGGGCAGCACGCCGGCCTCCGAGATCCGGTGCAGGGACGGGCGCATGCCCCAGATCCCGCACAGGCTGGCGGGAACCCGTATGGAGCCGCCTGAATCAGTGCCGATCGAGAAGTCCGCCAGCCCGTTGGCGACGGAGGCGGCGGAGCCGCTCGACGACCCGCCGGGGATGCGATCCGGCGCCCTGGCGTTGCGCGGCGTGCCGAAGAACTGGCTTTCCCCGTCGAGGCTGTAGGTGAACTCATCCGCGACGGCCTTGCCCACGCACCGCGCCCCGGCCGCCAGCAGCTGATCGACACAGAGCGCATTGTGTATGGGGGCGGGATGAGCGTCCCGCCATGCGGGGCTGCCATAGGACGTTCGGTGACCGGCAATGTCGATATTGTCCTTCACCGTGAACCGCATCCCGTCGAGCGGGCCGTTCTTCACAGGGGGAAGGTCAAGGCGCTCGACAAGGGCGCCGAACGGATCGGGAGAAGAGCTTTGGGTCATGGCTCATTGGGATACGCCTGCACATCCAACGTGCCAAGGCCCAGAGATTGAGCGGTGCACCTGGAGGGCGGGGAATGGCCGCCTACCTTGCCGAGGGCGAACTAGCTGATGGAAAGTGCCCCCGGATCGGTAACCCAGAGAACCGCGGGAAATCATGTCGCTTCAGTCGCGCCGCATCCACTCTATGGGAGGCGGGAATCTCTCAGACAGGCCGGCGATGCCGAGAGCGGGATGGAGGGACCGGCAGGAGACCGCCTTGGAGGTCGTCGCCAGCAAGACCGTGTGTTATTGCCGTCGTTGAATTGGAGGCCGTTGGGGATCTCTGTGGGAGCTCCCGAATGCCGCCGGGGATGACAATCGTGCCTGTGTTCTCTACAGGGACAAATGCCCAGATTGCAGAACTGGCGTGTCGGAATACCATTTTCGGGCCGGGCTCTAAGGCCGGTATCGCATCGCCTCCAGGAACGCGGTGAAGGCAGGCGAGACCAGCCGCCGGTTTGGGTAATAGAGATGATACCCTTGCACCGGCGGGCACCAGTCATCCAGAACCGACAGCAATCGACCGCCATCGATATAGGGACGCGCGAGGTCTTCCGGGACATAGGCAAGCCCGAGACCATCGACGGCTGCGTGCAACACGGGAAAAATGCTGTCGAATGTGGCTTGTCCCGCGACCCTGACCTCAAACTCGCGCCCGTCCTTTTCGAATTCCCAGGCATAGAGGCCACCGGCGGATGCCATGCGCAGGTTGATGCATTGGTGATTGGTCAGTTCGCCGGGATGCTCCGGCGCGGAGCGACGTGTGAAATAGTCGGGCGTACCGACGACGACGAAGCGCCAATCGGGTCCGATGCGGACCGCGATCATGTCCTTGCTGATCGACTCGCCCAGCCTGACGCCGGCGTCAAAGTGCTCGCCCACGATGTCGATAAACCCGTTGTTGATGGATATCTCGACGTTGATATCGCGATACTCGCTGAGAAACGCCGCCAGCTTCGGCCGCAGGATCATCTCCATCGCATGGATCGCTGAGCTGACGCGTATGGTGCCTGACGGTTTGTCGCGCAATTCGCTCAAGGCGTCGATCTCGTGGCGGATCTGATCGAAATGCGCCGCGACCGAGCGATAAAGCCGTTCGCCCGCCTCGGTCGTCGAAACGCTGCGGGTCGTGCGCGTGAGAAGCCGCAGGCCAAGGCGCTCCTCAAGCCCGCGGATGGTGTGACTGAGGGCCGAGGTGGAGACACCCAGCTTGGCGGCCGCCCGAGTGAAGCTGCTGTCGTTGGCAACCGCGATGAACGCTCGCAGTTCGCTGAATTCGTCCCGCGCCATTATTGAAGCCTGTTCAATAGTACATCCGATTTATCGCATCTAATCGAATAGCGCATCGTTCCCTATCTTGCCAGCAGACAAGGAAGCCAAGGCAACAAACCCGAGGAAAGGATGAGCAACATGGAAATCATTCGCGCCGAAAACCGGTCGACCGGCCCCGGCCCGACCGACTGGTTCACGGGGGCGGTGGAGGTCGAAATGCTCTTCAACCCGGTCGACAAGGAACGGGTTCAGGGAGCGAGCGTCGCGTTTCAGCCGGGCGCGCGTACGGCTTGGCACACGCACCCGCTCGGGCAAACGCTGATCGTTACGGCCGGTGTCGGGCGTGTGCAGCGCTGGGGCGGACCAATCGAGGAAATCAGGGTCGGCGACGTCGTCTGGTTCGCGCCGGGCGAAAAGCACTGGCACGGCGCCGCCCCGGATGCCGCCATGACCCACACTGCCATTCAGGAAGTCCAGAACGGCAAGGCGGTCGACTGGATGGAAAAGGTGACGGACGAGCAATACGCCGCCTGAACGGACCAAGCAAAAAGAGTATCGAGCATGATCAAGGATAAAGTCGTCATTATTACCGGCGCGTCTTCCGGCATCGGAGAAGCGGCGGCAAGACTGCTCGCCGACAGGGGCGCGAAGGTGGTGCTTGGCGCGCGGCGCGAAGACAGGCTCAAAGAGATCGCCGAAGATATCGGCGAGGCTGGCGGCCACGCCATCCATCAGGTGCTGGATGTGACCAGTCCGGCGGAAAACGATGCGATCGTCAAACTCGCCAAGGACACGTTCGGCCGCGTCGATGCCATCTTCCTGAATGCCGGATTGATGCCGAGCAGCCCGGTCTCCGCGCTGAAGACCGACGAATGGCACAAGATGGTGGATGTCAACATCACGGGCGTGCTCAATGGCGTGGCCGCGGTCATGCCGACCTTTCTTAGCCAGAAATCCGGCCACATCCTCGCGACGTCCTCGGTTGCCGGCTTGAAGGCCTATCCCGGAAGCGCCGTTTATGGCGGCACCAAGTGGTTCGTGCGGGACTTCATGGAGGTTCTGCGCATGGAATCGGCCATGGAAGGCACGAATATTCGGACCGCCACCATCTACCCTGCGGCCATCAATACCGAGCTTCTCACGACGATCACCGACACGAAAACGGCCGAAGGCATGAAGGATCTTTATGCCGACTTCGGAATATCGCCGGACCGGATCGCCGAAGTGGTCGCTTTCGCGCTCGACATGCCGGAAGACACCACGGTCAACGAGTTCACCGTGGGGCCGGCAAGGCAGCCCTGGTAAGGACCCGAAACCGGTTCAGGCGAGCCTCCAGAGACAGCGGCAAGCCTCCGGTATCCGCCGCCTTGCGGTTTCCCCTCCGGCCTCAGAGGGGCCGCTAGGCCGTCTTCCGTGTTGCCACCGCGCGACGGAGACGATCGATCGGTCTGCAATAAAAAAGGCCGGCGTTCGACGCCGGCCTTCTGTTTTTGGGCGACTTCGACCCCGTTCTCAGTTCACCGCGGCGAGCGGCTTGTCGAGATGCACCTTGACGATGGCGCTGTCGGCGCCGGCGATGCCGAAATCGTTGTCGGTTGTCAGGATCAGCGTGCTCGGATCCATTACGGCGACACCCTCGATCTTTTCCGGCATGCCGGGGAGATCGTCGCTGTCGAGCACCAGCGTCTTGGAAAGAACGGCGACGCCGGCGGCGGCGAGATCTTTCGGCGCCAGCTGCTCCAGGCTGGGGCTCAGCGCCGCATCGTCGAACGTGGTCGGCACGGGATTGGCGGCGGCAAGGTCGACCTTGTAGAGCTTCGTGGTCCTGGAGATGCGTTCGAGAACCAGCAGCTGATCGTGGCCAAGGGCCGTCAGTTCCGACACCTTCACCGAACTCTGCTTGGGCGTCTTCTTGGCGCTGTCCGCCTTGAACGTCGCGGGCTCGTCGAGCGGATAGGCGTATTCGCCCAGAACCTTCTCGCTCTTCGGATCGAACTTGAAGATTCGCACGGTCCGCGATTTCTTGTAAGCCGCGTTGTCGGGATTGGCGAGCGGGCTCTGGATCGAGAAGTACAGCGTCGAGCCGTCCGGCGAGGCCGACAGGCCCTCGATGCCGCGGTTGAGCTTGCGCTTCATCAAGATGGCGGGCAACGCGCCTTTCACGGGATAGTCGGCCCCGGCGTAGTCGCTCTCCAGCCCGGCCGGCACGAGACGTTCCAGCACCTTGCCGTCGGCGGCCACATGGGCGATCGACACGCCGTATTCCTCACCGATCCAGTAGCTGCCATCGGCGAGACGCGCAATCGCCTCGGAATCGAAGCCGTTGGGCGTGGACGTGATCTTCTTGCCCTCCGGAGAATAGCCGGCTTCGGTCGTCGTTCCGGTCAGCGGATTGGGCAGGCCGCTCAGCAGCTTGCCGTCCTGGCCGCGCAGCGGGGTCGTTTCGGTGACGCTGACCGCACCGTCATCGCCGATCGTCATCTGATAGATGGTCGGCGTGAAGCCGGGCTGCGGGAAGACCTTGCCGTCGAGATTGCCGTCGCACATGGCTTTTTCGTCGAGGCCGATGAGCTTCTTTGCGTCGCCCTTGCAATCGATGTTCGGCCCGCGATCAGTGATCGTGTAGAAGACGTTTTCCGGATCGCCCGGCCGGTGGTAGGCGCCGGAGCCGAAGCCGACCGAGAGATCGATCGACTTGCCATTCGGAAAGGACACGGACCCGAGCGGGAGAGCGGGGGGCTTGAGCGCCGTGACATCCGCGGCCGAGGCCGCTCCGATCACGACGAAAAGGCCGGTGGCGGAGAGAATTGCAGTTTTGAGCATCGATCACACCATGAAATTTCGAAACGCGGACACAGCTAGGCCTTTGTCATGTCACTTGCGTGAACGTTGGGCGCGGGAGCGCGTCCCTGCGCGTTCGAGAGATTTCTCTGGCGGGACAGATTGATCCCGGTCCTGCGACCGGCACCCCACCGGAACGGTCGTCCGACCGCCTGCCATGGACGGCATAAGACTGCTCTTGTCAGTCTCCGCTGGTGTTACGCAGGCCGTGCCGAAGGATCTCTATTGTCGCGCGGATGCGCGGAACAGACTTCATGTCGGAATGGATAGCGAGCCAGATGTCGCGTCGGACGATCGCGCCGTAGGCTTCCATTGCCACAAGGGTGGGATCGTCCTGCACCATGAAATCAGGCAGAACGGCGATGCCGGCACCCGCCTGAGCAGCGGCAAGCTGGATTTCGGCCGTGCTTGCCGTGAAGGCGATCGGTCGGCCATTCGCGATCTCACGCAGTCGCACCTGTTGTGGCGCTTGTTCCATCAGGCCATCGTCATAGCCGATGAAGCTGCGTTCCGCGTCCGGCGTAGCATTGAGATAATCCGGATTTGCGTAGGCGTAGAAGGTCATCACGCCAAGCTTCATAATCGTCAGTTCGCCTTCCTGCGAACGGCTGAGGCGGATAGCTATATCCGCCTCGCGGCGCTCAAGGGCCGCGCTGCGGCTTTCGCCGATGAGGCGGACCGAGAGAGCCGGGTGACGCTTGCGCAGGGCCGCAAGCGGTGCGACAAGCCGGGTTGCGGCATAGGAAGGCGGGGCGCTGATCACGACTTCGCCGCTCAGCGTCGCGCGCGCTCCCGCCGCCGTCCGCTCAACGGCCTGAACCTCGGCCTCGATCAGCCCTGCCGTCGCCGCGATCCGTTCCCCGTCAGGCGTAAGTGTCAGCCGCCGGCCGCGCCGGTCGACGAGCCGGAGGTCGAGATGCGCCTCCAGTGCTGCGATACGGCGCGCGACGGTCGCGTGTTCAACGCCAAGCGCGCGCGCCGCCGCCGCCAGGCTGCCCCAGCGCGCGAACGCGGAAAAGTGGCGGAGATTTTCCCAATCCATCTGTCAATAATCTCACATTAAATGGGGAAATAAAGGGAATATTCTCACAAGCGCTCCGGTGCCAATCTCTGTCTCCCACATGGAGACTGAGATCATGACCATCGAAATTCGCATGACGGCAACGGGTGACGCAGACGTGCTCAAGGCCTTTGAGACGAGCCTGCCGTTACCCGGGCCTGACGAGATCCGTCTGCGCCAGCATGCTGTCGGCGTGAGCTTCATCGACATCTACCATCGGCGCGGGCTTTATCCGTTGCCTGATCCGCGGGTTCCGGGTGTGGAAGGGGCGGGAATCGTGGAAGCGGTGGGGGCTAATGTCAGAACCGTGCGGGTCGGCGATCGGGTCGCTTATGCGGGCGCGCCGGGCGGTTACGCTGCAACCCGGCTGCTGCCGGCGTGGCGCGTGGTGCCTTTGCCGGACGACGTCTCGTTCGAGACCGCGGCATCTTCGATGCTGCGTGGACTGACGGCGCATATGCTGCTGAGCGTGAGCTTTCCGGTCGGATCCGCGTCGCGGCTGCTTGTCCATGCGGCGGCGGCCGGCTCGGCATCGTGCTGACGCGCTGGGCGAAGCGGATGGAGGCGCAGGTGATCGGAACGGCGAGCTCCGAGGCGAAGGCGGCAACGGCCATTGCGAACGGCGCCGATCATGTCATCGTCGGGCGGGATGCGGATATCGTTGCGGAGGTGGCGCGTCTCACCGGGGGGGAGGGCGTCGATTTCGTCATCGACGGTATTGGCGGCGACATGCTGCGAAAGTCGCTCAAATGCGTTCGCCCGTTCGGGATGGTCGCCAGTATCGGCTGGGTTGCAGGGGGCGTGCCGCCGGTCGCCATTGACGAATTGGGAAACGCCTGTCTGGCGAAGCCGAGCGTCATGGCCTATGCGTCCGATCCGCAGCGCTACCGCGCGGCCAGCGCTGCGGTCATCGAGGCGTTCAGGGCGGGCATCGTGACCGATCTTGCCGGGACATACCCGCTTGCGGAGGCGGCCCGGGCGCAGAGCGATCTGGAGGCGGGGCGCCTGACCGGGAGCGTCGTTCTGTTGCCGTAAGGGCGGGGATCGCGGACTTCGCGCGCGGGGAAAGGGCTGACGTGCCTGCCTTTCGGCTCCAGGCCCGCCCATCGAAATTCCCGAAGAAGTCCGTCGGAACGCTCATGGATGCCCTCGCGCTCTGCCGCCAGCAACGGTTCGGCAACGTTCGCGGCACAGAGCGGATGGCATCCGTCCGGGGAGATTCAACATGGTCGTCGCTGCGGGGTGGCGCTTCGTTTGCGCGTCGAGATCGCTTTCGGATGGCCCTCTTGTCGCGCGCGATTGTTCGGCCGGCGCGAGGGTGGTAGACGCGGTGCCGGGATTTAATTTGCGAAAGAGTGGGCCATGTTGACAGTCTGGGGCCGCAAGACCTCTTCCAATGTTCAGGCGGTAATGTGGTGTATCGCCGAACTCGGGCTCGATTACGTCCGCCACGATGTCGGCCACAAATTCGGCGGTACCGACACGGACGCGTTTTTCGCTCTCAATCCGAACCGGACGGTGCCTGTGCTTCAGGACGGCACCAATCCGCCGCTTTGGGAAAGCGGATGCATTCTGCGATATCTGGCGGGCGCCTATGGCTCAGCCCCGTTCTGGCCCGAGGAGCTTCTGGCGCGCACCGAGGTGGATCGCTGGGCGGAATGGTCGAAGATCAACATCGCGCTTGGTTTCACCGCTCCGGTTTTCTGGCAGGTCGTGCGCACTCCGGCGCAGCAACGCGATCCGGTCAGGATCCGCGCCGGTCTTGACGCTCTGGAACGCAAGCTCGATATCGCGGAGGCCCGGCTCGGGATCCACGGCTTTCTTGCCGGAGACGATTTCACGCTCGCCGACATCCAGTTCGGCCACGTGCTTTACCGCTATTTCGATATCGACATCGAGCGCAAGCCGCTGCCAAACCTAGAGAGCTATTATGCCCGTCTGACGGAACGTCCCGCCTATCGGGATCACGTCATGGTCTCGTATGAGGATCTGCGCGCTTAAGCGATTTGTGCTTTGGCGGGCATTGCGATGTCGCGCTGACGGCAGTCGCGCTGCATGAGCAGAGTTCGCGTTTCGGAACGGCGTTTGCAGTGCGGGAGAATGCCAGTTTTCTGTCGCACGGCGCGGCCGTTTGCCGCTCTTTTCAATTGATCTTTGGCCTGAATCCTGCAACTTGGGGCGCATCAACGGCTCGCGTATCGGCGCGGGCCGTTTTTCATCGGGTGAGGGCCCGGCCCTCTCGTGCCTGCCTTTCGGCTCAAGGCCCGCCCTCGCAATTCCAGCAGAAGTTCCTCGGAAGCCTCATGAACGCCCTCACGCTCTACCGCCAGCAATGGTTCGGCAACGTCCGCGGCGATGTGCTCGCGGGCCTCGTCGTCGCGCTTGCGCTGATCCCCGAGGCCATCGCCTTTTCCATCATCGCGGGCGTCGATCCCAAGGTCGGGCTCTATGCGTCCTTCTGCATCGCGGTTGTCGTGGCGATCACCGGCGGGCGGCCGGGCATGATTTCGGCCGCCACCGCCGCGACTGCCGTGCTGATGGTGACGCTTGTGCGCGATCACGGGCTGCAATACCTGATGGCGGCCTCGATTCTGGCCGGCGTGCTGCAGGTGGGGGCGGGGGTGTTGAAGCTCGGCCGGGCAATGCGCTTCGTCTCGCGCTCGGTGATGACCGGCTTCGTCAACGCGCTCGCCATCCTGATCTTCATGGCGCAGCTGCCCGAACTCATCGACGTGCCGCCGCTGACATATGTGTTCGTCGCGGCGGGGCTGGCGATCATCTATCTGTTTCCCTATGTCACGAAGGCCGTGCCGTCGCCGCTCATCTGCATCCTCGTGCTGACCACGATCTCCATCGCGATGGGCCTCGACCTGCGCACCGTGGGCGACATGGGCGAGTTGCCCTCCACCTTTCCCGTCTTCCTGATCCCGGACATTCCCTTCAATCTGGAAACGTTGCAGATCATCCTGCCCTATTCTGCGGGTGTGGCGGCGGTGGGGCTGCTGGAATCGCTGATGACCGCCTCGATCATCGACGATCTGACCGACACGCCGTCTGACAAGAATCGCGAATGCATCGGTCAGGGCTGCGGCAACATCGCCACCGGCTTCATCGGCGGCATGGCGGGTTGTGCGATGATCGGCCAGTCGATGATCAACGTGAAGTCGGGCGGGCGCGGACGGCTTTCGACCTTCTGCGCCGGCATCTTCCTCTTGTTCATGATCGTGATCCTCGGCGACTGGGTGCGCCAGATCCCGATGGCGGCGCTGGTAGCGATCATGATCATGGTGTCGGTCGGTACGTTCTCGTGGTCCTCCATCCGGAACCTGAAGGACCATCCGCGCTCGTCCTCCGCCGTCATGCTGGTGACGGTGGCCTGCGTGGTCGCGACCCACAATCTCGCCATCGGCGTGCTGGCGGGCGTGCTGTTGTCCGGCATCTTCTTCTCCGCCAAGATCGCGCAGATCTTCCGCGTCTCCTCGACGCTGTCGGAAGACGGACTGGAGCGCACCTACGAGGTGCAGGGCCAGCTGTTCTTCGCTTCCGTGGAGGATTTCGGCGCCGCCTTCGACTTCAAGGAGGTGCTGGAGCGCGTGGTGATCGATGTCGCCCATGCGCATATCTGGGACATCTCGTCGGTTGCGGCGCTTGACATGGTCGTGCTCAAGTTCCGTCGCGAGGGAGCGGAGGTCGAGATCCGCGGCCTCAACGAGGCGAGCGAGACGATCGTCGACAGGCTGGCAATCCACGACAAGCCGGGTGCGCTGGAAAAGCTGATGGGCCACTGAGTGCGCTCAGGGTCCGCAATGCAAGACGAAGAGGGAACGGGAAACGCCATGGCTGACGGGATCATCGTTCTGGTCGACGGCTCGCTTTATGCCCGGAGCGTGTGCGAGCACGCGGCCTGGGTGGCTTCGCGCACGGGCGCGGCGATCACGCTGCTGCACGTGCTGGACCGCCGGGAAGCACCGGCGCCGACGGATCTGAGCGGCAATCTGGTGCTGGGCGCGCGCACTGCGCTGCTGAAGGAGCTGAGCGAGCTGGACGAGCAGCGGGCGAAGCTCGCGCGCCAGCGCGGCCGGGCGATCCTGGAGGACGCGAAGGCCATCGTGCAGGCAGCGGGCGCGGAGAACGTCACCACGCTGCTGCGCCACGGCGACATTGTGGAGACGGTGAACGAACTGGAGGGCGCGGCCGCGCTCGTGGCGGTGGGAAAGCGCGGCGAGGCTGCGGATTTCGCCAAGCTGCACCTGGGTTCCAACCTGGAGCGGATCGCCCGCTCGGTTCATCGCCCGCTGCTGGTGGCCGCCCGTGCCTTCAAGCCAATCGAGAGCGTATTGATCGCCTTTGACGGTGGGCCCTCGGCGTTGAAGGCGGTGGATCACGTCTCGCGCGATCCGCTGTTTCAGGGCCTGAAGATCAGCCTACTGATGGTGGGCTCCGAGACGCCGGAGGCGCGGCGCAAGGTCGACGACGCCCTGGCGATGCTGAGGGCCGGCGGGCTTGAGGCCGACGCCGAGATCCGCGCCGGCCAGCCGGAAACGGTGATCGCGGAGAAGGGCGAGCGCGAGGGCTTCGACCTCCTCATCATGGGCGCCTACGGCCACTCGCGCATCCGCACGCTGATCATCGGCTCCACCACGACGGAGATGATGCGCTCCTGCAAGGTGCCGGTGTTGCTGTTCCGGTAGGGGCGGGGGCGGGGCTCTGCAGTCTCCCCGTTGTCATCCCCCGGCGAAGTCCGGGGGATCCATCTGGGCCCACCATTTGCTGCTGCCATGATGGATTGCCCGGACTTCGCCGGGCAATGACGGTGGAAAGTGCCGGGGCGCCTTCAGGCGATCGCTGCGTTATCATTCTCTTGCGCGCGCAAGCCATTGCGGATGCGCAATGACACAACGTCAGTTTGGCGCGAGAAGAAAGGCACGCTCCGCCTGCGCCACCGGGAGTGAGCACGAAGTCCGAAATCTCTCCAACGGGCCATCGTGACGGCGCGGGCGGGCTGCGTCCCACCCTGTCCGATCCGGCTCACGGATGCCCGATGCACCAGATCATCATCCACGAGAGATTTCCCGTCTTTATCGCGAAGGTCGACAAGTCCGATTGCGGCTTTCCGACCCTCGATGATGTCGTCGCCTACTTCGTGAGGCTGGTCGAGGCGCATCCGGTCGCGCGCCTCATCGGCGTCTTCGATCACTATGCTCACACGAAAGGACTCGCCGACGGAGAGATCGCGCCGGAGATCGTCGGCGCGGTGAACGTCGTGGTGTGCTTTGGAGTTGCAATTCCCCAGCCGGAGATACTGGCGCTCAGGCCGCGCTCGATCGGGATCGCGGATGTCGGTGACCGGTTTGTGGTGAGTTTTCTGGAGACTCCGATGCCGGTCGCGAACACGACAATGGAGATGTGGACGCGCGGCCTTATGACGCGGAATTTTTCACACGACAGCCCAAAAGCGGGGTCTATGGTGGGCCCACCTCCGTCGAATTAGAATAATATCAATCCCAATCAATGACTTAACGTAACACGCAAATTGCCTTGTTCGCACGTATGGCGCGCGCGCTTACGATCGGTGACGCGCGTCCGGAAGGGAGCCGTAATATGATCGATCCCACCTTCGTGGAGTTGTCCCGATGGCAATTCGCCGCCGTGGCACTCTACCACTTCCTCTTCGTACCGCTGACGCTAGGCATGACCTGGATCCTGGTCATCATGGAAGCGGTCTACGTGATGACCGGCAAGGAAATCTACCGCGACATGTCGCGGTTCTGGACCAAGCTGTTCGCCATCAACTTCGCGCTCGGCGTCACCACCGGCCTGACCATGGAGTTCCAGTTCGGCACGAACTGGGCGTACTATTCGCACTATGTGGGCGATGTGTTCGGCGCACCGCTGGCAATCGAGGGCCTGATGGCCTTCTTCCTGGAATCGACCTTCGTCGGCCTGATGCTTCTGGGCCGCGACAGGCTCGGCAAGGTTCAGTATCTCGGCGTGGTTGTGCTGGTTGCCGTGGGCACGAACCTTTCCGCGCTGTGGATCCTGGTCGCCAACGCCTGGATGCAAAACCCCGTCGGTTCCGAATTCTCCGCAGAAACCATGCGCATGGAGATGACGAGCTTCTGGGAGGTGGTGTTCAACCCCGTCGCCCAGGTGAAGTTCATTCACACGGTCGCGGCCGGCTACGTCACCGCCTCCATGTTCGTCATAGGCATCTCGGCCTGGTACATCCTGAAAGGACGTGATCTCGCCTTCGCCAAGCGCTCCTTCGCCGTTGCCGCCGGCTTCGGCCTTGCCGCCTCGCTTGCGGTGATCGTTCTCGGCGACGAAAGCGGCTACGAACTCGGCGACGTGCAGAAGGTGAAGCTCGCGGCCATCGAGGCCGAGTGGGACACCGCGCCGGCGCCCGCCGCCTTCACCCTGTTTGGCATGCCGAACCAGGAGAAGATGGAGACCGAAAACGCGATCACCATCCCCTGGGTGATGGGCCTGATCACGACCCGCTCACTCGACGGGCAGGTGCAGGGCATCAAGGAACTCATCGAGGACCATGAGGAGCGCATCCGCTCAGGCATCATCGCCTACGAGAAGCTCAACGCGCTGCGCAATGGTGACACCTCCGACGAGACCAAGGCGGTGTTCGAGGAGCACAAGGCGGATCTCGGCTACGGCCTGCTGCTGAAGGCCTACGTGGAGAACCCGGCCGATGCCACCGATGCGCAGATCGCGCAGGCGGCGAAGGACAGCATTCCGCACGTCTCCTACCTGTTCTGGAGCTTCCGGATCATGGTGGCGTTCGGCTTCATCATGCTGATCCTGTTCGCGATCTCGTTCTACAAGCTCGCGAGGGGGCGGATCGAGCAGAACCGCACGCTGTTGCGCATCCTGGTCTGGTGCATTCCGCTGCCGTGGCTGGCCGCCGAACTCGGCTGGTTCGTCGCGGAATTCGGGCGCCAGCCCTGGGCCATCGGCGAGGTGCTGCCGACCTTCCTGGCCACCTCCGCGCTGACGGTTGCCGATCTCATCACCTCCATCGCCGGCTACCTGATCTTCTATTCGGTGCTGCTGGCCATCGAGATGTACCTGATGTTCCGCTTCGCGCGGCTGGGACCGAGCTCGCTTCACACGGGCCGCTACCACCACGAGACGGGCGGCGAAACGCTCAGCCTCAACCCCGCCGAGTGAACCGGATACATGAAAGGACCGAGCTATGTTGCTCGACTATGAAACCTTGAAACTGATCTGGTGGGTGCTCGTCGGCGCGCTCCTGATCGGATTTGCCGTCACCGACGGCATGGACATGGGCGTTGGTGTGCTTCTGCCGTTCCTCGGCAAGAAGGACGCCGAGCGCCGGGTCATCATCAACGCTGTCGCCCCGCACTGGGACGGCAACCAGGTGTGGTTCATCACGGCAGGCGGCGCCATCTTCGCCGCTTGGCCGGCGGTCTATGCCGCGGCGTTTTCGGGCTTCTACCTCGCCATGTTCCTGGTGCTGGCCTCGTTGTTCTTCCGCCCGGTGGGCTTCGACTACCGCTCCAAGCTGGAGAACGCACGCTGGCGCAACACCTGGGACTGGGGTCTGTTCGTCGGCGGCTTCGTGCCAGCGCTGATCTTCGGCGTGGCCTTCGGCAACCTGCTGCAGGGCGTGCCGTTCCACCTCGATTCGTTCCTGAAGCCGCACTACGACGCCGACTACCTGTGGGCGCTGCTGCCGCTGCTCAACCCGTTCGCGCTGCTGGCGGGGCTTCTCTCCGTCGCCATGCTGGCGATGCATGGGGCGGTCTGGCTGCAGCTGCGTACCGAAAGTCTGATCGCGGATCGCGCCCGCGCGGCCGTCGGCATTCTGGCACCCGCCGTGACGGTTTTGTTCGCGCTCGGCGGCCTGTGGGTGTGGGCCGGCATCGACGGCTACCGGATCGTTTCCATGGGCGATCCCGGCGGACTGTCGAACCCGCTTGCCAAGGAAGTCGTCCGGGCGCCGGGCGCCTGGTTCGACATCTACTCCAAGATGCCGATCACCATGGCGGTGCCGGCGCTGGGCCTTGCCGGGCCGCTGGTGGTGTGGCTGCTGTCGCGGCTGCGGTGGCCGGGCTTCGGCTTCGTCTTCTCCGCGCTCTCGCTGGTGGGCGTGATCGGGACGGCGGGCCTGTCGCTCTTTCCCTTCGTCATGCCGTCGAGCACCAATCCCGGCTCGAGCCTGACGGTCTGGGACGCGGCTTCCAGCCACCTGACGCTGACGGTCATGTTCTGGGCGGTGGTAATCTTCCTGCCGATCGTTCTGCTCTACACGATCTGGTGCTACTACCAGATGTGGGGAAAGATCTCCGTCAAGCAGATCGAAGACAACCCCTACAACGCCTACTGATCGGGCAACAAGAGGAACGCTATCATGTGGTACTTTGCCTGGGTCCTTGGCGTGACAGCTGCCTTGTGCATCTCCGTGATCAATGTCATGTGGTTCGAATTCCAGGATGATTTCGAACGCAAGAATGGCAATGGCAACGGGTCCGATCAGGGCGCGTAAGACCTGAACCGACGGTCGGGAGAGATCGACATTACTACCGATCGCAAACGTCTGGGCGCCTTCCTGAAAGGCTTCAAGAAGACCGCGAAACGCGATCTTCGCCTGACGCTCACATCCGCGGTGACGACCGGACTGGCCGTCATCGCTCAGAGCTATCTTGTGGCGCGCATTCTGGACGAGTTGATCTTCCAGAAGCGCGCCTTCGCCGCCGTGACGACGGAACTCGTCCTGCTGGCCGCGGTCATCGTGGTCCGGGCCGGGGCCGTGTGGGCGACGGACCGCTTCGCCTTTTCCGCAGCCGCCGCCGTCATGCGGACCTTGCGCGCACATCTCGTGTCCCAGGTCGAGCGGATCGGACCGGTCGCGCTGGCCGATCTGAAGACGGGCGAGACGGTCGCGGCGATTGCCGACGGCGTGCGCGCCATCGAGCCCTACTATTCCCGTTACATTCCAGCCTCCGTCATGGCCGGCCTGCTGCCGCTGGCGATCTTCGCCGTGGTGCTGCCCTTCGACTGGATATCCGCCGTCGTCTTCGTGGTCACGGCGCCGCTCATTCCGGTTTTCATGATCCTGATCGGGGAGGGGGCGGAAAAGCTCAACCAGCGGCAATGGGGGCGGCTGCAGCGCATGTCGGGCCATCTGCTCGACGCGGTACAGGGCCTTGCGACGCTGAAGGCCTTCAATGCCGCGCGGCGGATGACGGAGCAGGTGGCGAAGGTCGCCGACGCCTATCGCCGCGACACAATGGCGGTGCTGAGGATCGCGTTCCTGTCGTCGCTGGTGTTGGAATTCTTCGCAACCGTCTCCATCGCCATCGTTGCCGTGCTGATCGGCTTCCGTCTGCTGTGGAGCGAGATCGGCTATTTCGAGGGGCTGTTCATTCTGCTGCTGGCGCCGGAATTCTATCTGCCGCTTCGCTCCATGGGCACGGCCTATCACGCGCGCATGGAGGCGATCGGCGCGGCGGAAGGCATCGTTGCGCTGGAGGACGTGCCGGCGCTGGCCGAGCCCGGTGGGGCCGAACCGGTGCCGCGGCCGGAGCGGATAGCGCTTTCGTTTGAGGACGTCACGCTGACGTTCGCCGATGGGCGGCGCGCGCTTGACGGAGTGTCGTTCCGTGTCGCGGCCGGCGAGGCGGTCGCGCTTGCGGGACCGTCAGGGGCGGGGAAATCGAGTCTTCTCAATCTGCTGCTGGGTTTCGTTCAACCGACGTCGGGGCGCGTTCTCGTCAACGGCGTGGCGCTCGGTTCGCTCGATATCGCTGAATGGCGCGGGATGATCGGTTATGTGCCGCAGGCCCCGCGCATTTTGTCAGGCACGCTTGCCGCCAACATCGCGCCGGGTGAGGCGTCGCCCGACCGCGCCCGGCTGGAGGAAGCCGTCCGGCAGGCGGATCTTGCCGACGTGATTGCCCGGCTTCCCCATGGTCTCGACAGTTTCGTCGGCGAGGGCGGGGCAGGGCTTTCGGGCGGAGAGGCGCACCGGCTGGCGCTTGCGCGCGCCTTCTACCGCGATGCGCCGGTGATTGTTCTCGATGAGCCGACCGCGCATCTGGATGCTGAGAGCGAGGCGCGGGTGCAGGCGGCGATCAAGCGCCTGCTGCCGGGCCGCACGGCGCTGATGGTGGCCCACCGCAAGGCGACAATCGAACAGGCCGACCGGGTGGTGGGTCTTCGCGCCGGCCGGATCGCGGATGCGCTGCGGATTGAGGAAGAGGAGGTCGCCCCGTGAAGGACTTCCTGCGCGTTCTCAGGCTGATGCGGCCGCAGGCCGGCTGGATGGCGCTTTCCATCGCCCTGTCGGCCATGGCGACGCTCGCCCATGTGGCGCTGATGGCGACGTCGGGCTGGTTCATCACCGCCATGGCGGCGGCGGGGCTTGCCGGCGTTTCCATGAACTATTTCACGCCCGCCGCGATGATCCGCGCCTTCGCCATCGCGCGCACGGGCGGGCGCTACGTGGAACGGCTGGTGGGTCACGAGGCGACGCTGAAATTCGTCGCAAGGCTCCGCCCCTGGCTCTTCGGGAGACTGGAGCCGCTGGCGCCGGCAGCCCTTGAGGATGCGCGCAGCGGCGATCTGATGACCCGGCTTCGCGGCGATATCGACCGGCTGGAATTCGCCTTCCTGCGGATCCTCCAGCCGATGGTTGCGGCTGTCATCGTTGTCGGCGTCGGCATCACATTCGCTGCCTTGCACGATATCGGCATCGCTATTGCGCTGGCCGTGCTGGCGATTGCTGCGGGCGTTGCGTTGCCGCTTGCCGTCGGCCGGCTCAGCGCCGCCCCGTCGCGCCGGGTGACGGCCAATTCCTCCGATCTCAACGCGCTGCTGGTGGAGCATCTGGAGGCACGCGCCGAACTCGATATCTACGATCCGCACCATCGCCACCGCGCGGCGGTGCTCGATACATCCGATGCGCTGATCGCGGACGAGCGCAGGGTGGCGAGCCTCGCCGGGTTCGCTTCCGCTGGCGTCGGTCTTGCCGCCAACCTCGCGCTTGTCGCCGTGATCGCGATCGGCGGGCCTGGACTTGCCACGGGAAGGCTTGCCGGGCCGGATCTCGTCATGCTGGCGCTGATGGGGTTGGCGCTGTTTGAGGCGGTGGGGCCGTTGCCGGTGGCTTTGCAGACGCTGCCGGGGTTCCTCGCCTCCGCACGCCGCATCTTCTCGCTCGCAGACCGCCCCCCACCGGTTGCCGAACCTGATGTGCCCGAAACGGTGCCGGAGACGGGCGAACTCGCCTTCTCACACGTCGGCTTCACCTATCCCGGCGCACTGGCGCCGGCCGTCGGCGACGTGAGCTTCACGCTTCGGCCGGGAAAGCGCATCGCCATTGTCGGGCCGAGCGGGTCGGGCAAGTCGAGCCTGGTTGCACTGGCCCTGCGCTATCGTGCCGCAAGCGAAGGGGAAATCCGGTTCGCAGGGCATCGCGTGGAGGCCTTTGCGGCCGCCGACCTGCGCCGCCGTATCGCCGTTCTGGCGCAGTCGGATCACCTGTTTTCCGCAACGATCGCGGACAATCTCCGTCTCGCGCAACCCGGAGTTTCGCAAGGCCGGATCGAGCAGGCCTGCGCTCTTGCGGGCATTCTGGAGTTCATCGAGGCGCAGCCCGAGGGCTTCGAGACGTATGTGGGCGCGCACGGGGCGAAGGTGTCCGGCGGGGAGGGCCGCCGGCTCGGACTTGCCCGCGCGCTTCTCAAGGATGCGCCCTTCCTCATTCTCGACGAGCCGACGGAAGGGCTGGACCCGGAGACCGAGGAAAGGGTACTTGAGAATGTGCTGGAGGCAACGCGCGAACGCGGGGTGCTTCTCATCACGCACAGTCACGCGTGTCTTGACCTGATGGATGAGGTCATCGTGCTGGAAGCGGGACGAATTGCCGGACGCGGCGCTCCCGACGAGGTCTTCCGGCGACAGTAGCAGGCGATACGCGGGCGGTCAGGCGGAGGGGGTTGCTTGGTGAAACGGGTGGAGGTCGGGGAAGCCTGGACGGGCGTGGCCGATTGCCGGCATTGCGTCGTGCGCAACGCCGTGCTGTTTGCCGGGCTGACGGAGGAGGATTTCTCCCATCTGCACCGGCCCATCGATCAGCTCTCCTATTCGGCCGGCGCGCGCATCTACGATGCGGGCGATCCGGCGCAGACGCTGTTCACGATCCGCAGCGGGCTCGTCAAGCTTACCCAGTATCTGCCGGACGGCACGGCGCGCATTGTCCGCCTTCTGCGCAAAACCGATCTGTTCGGTCTGGAAGCGATGATCGACGAGGAGTATCCGCACACCGCCACGGCGCTGCGCGATACCGAGGTCTGTCGCCTGCCAGTGGATGTGGTTCGCACGCTCTCGCACAACAACAGTCGGCTGTTCAACGAGTTGATGGCGCGCTGGCACAAGGCCGTGGGCACTGCCGATCGCTGGATCACGGAATTCTCCACCGGCTCGGCCCGCGACCGGGTGGCGCGACTGCTGCTGTGGCTGTCGGAAAAGGAAGAGGACGAGCGCTGCGAGCTGTTCAGCCGCGAGGATCTCGGCGCGCTGCTGGGGCTGACGACGGAGACCGCGAGCCGCACGATGGCGGAACTGAAGCGCAAGGGCTTCATTTCGGAGCCGCGTCCGAACCAGTTCCTCTGCGACACGCCGAACCTGCGTCGCCTCGTCGGTCTTTGAGGCACGTGTAACCCGCGTTCTACGCCCGCCCAGATAAAGTTCTCCCGCTCAAGTTGCTTCCCGCTCACCGGCGGAATTGACAATATTCAATGCGCTGTTCTGTCGCGCGTGCTTTGCTTTTCAAAAGTGCCGGGAAACCTTCCTCAAGGGAGGCAACTTCCCGCATGGTCGATCCGGGGAGGATGACACATGACCAGAAAAGCCGAGCATGAGACACGCAGTCCGGTCGATCCTGTAACGGTGTCGCGCGAAGTCGTCGTGCGCCGTACGACGGCGATCGTGCGGACCGAAGGCAACTCGGCCTGTGCCGTGACGAGGGAGCGCGTTGCGAACCTCGGACGGGCAGAGGCGCGTGCGCACGCGCAGGCAGGCCTCGACGAGGCGCTGCGCGAGAGCTTTCCGGCCAGCGATCCCGTTTCCCTTCTGGAGCCCACTCCGGGCGACTAGCCCTGCCTATCAGCGCCGGAACGCATCCCTGCAGAGCTCTGCAGAACGGTTGCGTCTGGCCGTTTTCGCAAGGCCTGCCTGGACATGGACGTGCGCGGTCGGCCTCAGGCCACGCGCCGCGCGCGGACGTCTGGCCGGCCGACAGGACGGTGTGATGCCAATGAACAACAAACTCCCGTTGCCACCGGCGCAGCCGAAACTGCCGAAGGTTCGGACCTGTGCCGCGCCGCAACCGCGAAACGGGACATTCGCGATCCTTGCGGCGGCGCTTGCCTTCACCCTGGCCATTCTGATGGCCGCGGCAGCCGGTGCGCAGGAGCCTTCAGCCGCCAAGCCACCCGTCAAGGCCTCTCAGAGCACGGCCGATCATTCGACCTTCGAGATCCTCAAACAGCCGTTCGCAAGCGGGCGTGAGGTCACGAAAGCCTGCCTGAAATGCCACACGGAAGCCTCCAAACAGGTGATGGGCTCGCTCCACTGGACCTGGGACTACACCCATTCCGGCACCGGCCCGAAGCTCGGCAAGCGCAATGTCATCAACGCGTTCTGCGGCAATGTCGCTGCCAACGAACCGCGCTGCACGAGCTGTCATGCAGGCTACGGCTGGGACAGCATGAAGACGCCGCCGCCCAACGACGAGACGGCGGTCGACTGCCTCGCCTGTCACGCGGACAAGGGCACCTACGCCAAACTCGACAATAAGGCGGGGGAGGCGGCGGTCGCTCCGCTGGAGGCGGGTGCAAAGACGATCACCGGGGCCACGGCGGTTCCGGTCGATCTCGCCGCAGCGGCACAAAGCGTCGGTCTGCCGGGGCGCGAGAATTGCGGCCAGTGCCATTTCTACGGCGGCGGCGGGGATAACGTGAAGCACGGCGATCTCTCCTCCGTGCTGGTCGATCCGGATCACTCCGTCGATGTTCACATGTCGAAGGAGGGGGGCGATTTCACCTGCGCCACCTGCCATGTCACTTACGGCCACCAGACGGCGGGCAGCCGCTACGACGTCGCGGCCAAGGACACCAAGGGTACGGGCGGGCGACCGGGCGCGCCGCGTGATGTGGCGACCTGCGAATCCTGCCACGGCATGGAGCCGCACAAGGGCGCGTCGCTGATCGCGGCGAAGCTCAACGATCACACAGACAGGGTCGCCTGCCAGACCTGCCACATTCCGGAATTCGCGCGCGGCGGCGTCGCCACGAAAACCTTCTGGGACTGGTCGACGGCTGGCAAGCTGAAGGACGGCAAGCCCTATCACGAGGACGCGTTCGTCCAGTCCGACGGCAAGCGGCTGCACACCTATCTGTCGACTAAGGGCGATTTTGCGTGGGGCGAGAATGTCGTGCCCCATTACGCCTGGTTCAATGGCGAGGTGCGCTACACCTCGGCCGCCGACACGATCGATCCGACGAAGACCGTGGAGATCAATTCCATCGCCGGTTCGGCCAGCGACCCGAATGCCCGCATCTGGCCTTTCAAGCGGATGGACGGGCGGCAGGCTTACGACGCGAAGCTCAACCACCTCGTCTACAACCACGTCTACGGGCCGGAGACGACGAGCGCTTTCTGGACGAACTTCGACTGGGCAAAGTCGATCAAGGCGGCGATGGACTATGTCGGTGAGCCATATTCAGGCGAGTTCGGCTTCGTCGACACGCACATGTACTGGCCGATCACGCACATGGTGGCGCCGGCCGACGACGCCGTGAAGTGCGGCGAGTGTCATTCGCCGGGCGGCCGGCTCGCAGGCATCAAGGGCATCTACATTCCCGGCTCGGAACCGATGTCGATGGCCAACAAGATCGGGCTCGCGATCCTGTTCCTCGCCGTCGTCGGCGTGCTTGGGCACATGGGCGTGAGGATGATCCGCTGCGGGAGGAGGACGAACCATGGCTGAGCGGCTGGTCAACATCTACACGCGCTTCGAGCGGTTCTGGCACTGGGCGCAGGCGCTTCTGATCTTCGTGCTGATGTTCACGGGGCTGGGGCTGCACGGGATGCATCACCTCCTCTATTTCGGGCAGGCGGTGACGCTTCACACCATCGCGGCAGTGGCGCTGATGGTGCTTTGGGTCTTCGCGATCTTCTGGCACCTGACGACGGGCACATGGAAGCACTACGTGCCCCGGCGGGACGGCCTTTGGCGGATGGTGCGGTTCTATGCCTGGGGCGTCTTCCGCTGCGAGCCGGCGCCCTATCACAAGGGATACTGGCGCAAGCACAATCCGTTGCAGGTGCTGGCTTACCTTTCGCTGAAGCTGGTGCTGTTCCCGCTCATGTGGGTGAGCGGGCTTGCCTATCTCACCTACAATCTCTGGCAGCCGGGCACGGCGGACGCTTCCTTGAAGCTGGAACTGATCGCCAATGCGCACCTGATTTCCGGCTACCTGATCGCGTCCTTCGTGGTGCTGCACGTGTACCTGCTCACCGTCGGCCACTTCTTCGAGCACCTGCGCCCGATGGTCACGGGCGTGGAGAAGGTGGACCTTTCGCCGGAAGAAGAGGCGTATCTGGAGGCCGACGAGCCGTATCGGCTGAAGGGATAGGGCCGGGGCCCGTTTACGCTGAGACGGCCCAGCGAGCACCAGATTACCTCTCCCGTGGGGAGAGGTCGGCGCGGATGCGCCGGGTGAGGGGTGTCGGAGCATCGTGGATACGGAGGATCCAACACCCCTCACCCTAACCCTCTCCCAAAGGGAGAGGGGACCTTTTCTCGCCGAGTCGTGATCGAAGTGCTTCCTACCGCCGTTTCAGCGCGAGGTCCGGTCGGTCCGTCGTCACCTGGCGCAACGGGCGGGACAGCCAGTCGGCGAGTTCGTCCTCGTCATTGGGCGTCCACACGCCGAGCCGGTCGGCGGGCACAAGCGCGGTGATCGTCGCCCAGTTGTCGGCAAGAAGCGTCTTCTCGATGGCGATGATGTCGGCGAGATCCAGGAGCGTCCTCAGCCCCGGCTCAAGGCCCAGCCGTTCGGCTTCTGGCAGGTGCATGGAGGCAAGGCGGCGCTGGTCGGGGCGCAGTTCCTTCAACTGGGCGAGCACGTCATGGGAAAAGCTCGTCACCACCGTGCGGGACGCGACGCCGTGTCGGTCGATAGCCTCAAGGACGCGCTCCTCGAGCCCGCCGGCATAGGGCAGGTGGTCGGCGTCGGTCTTCAGTTCCAGATGGATCTCATGGTCCGTCGTGGCGAAGATCTCCAGAACCTCGTCGAGGGTCGGGATCGTGTCACCGTCGGAGCCGTGTAAAGTCACCGAGCGATGGGCGCCGGGCGCGAGATCGGCCACGCGGCCGGTGCCGTCGGTGGTGCGCTCCAGCGTCGGGTCGTGGATCACGAGCACCTCGCCGGCCTTCGTCAGATGGACGTCGAACTCGACGCCCTCGACGGGAAACTCAAGCAGATTGCGAAAGCCCGTGAAGCTGTTCTCGGGCCAGAGATTGCGGGCGCCGCGATGGCCGATGATCATCGTCATGCCGCAGCCCCTTCCTTGCGCATTTCATTGCGGACGGCGATCGCGAGATCGGGCCGGTCGGTGGTGAAGACGGCGACCTCAAGCTCGAACATGCGGCGCATGACGGACGGATCGTTGCAGGCCCAGCAGCCGATATGGAAGCCGCGCGCGCGGCCTTTCGAGAGATCTGCTTCGGTGAGCATGTCCTGACGGATGCCAAGCCGGGTGATGCCGCGCGCTTCGGCCAGATCGAGGACGCCGTCGATGCCGCCGATATCGGTCATGACCTTCGGCGCTAGGATCCAAAGGCGATTGTCGCCGAGGCCCGCCCGGCCGAGCTCGATGACGGTGCCGAGCTGGAAGGAGGTGGCGACGGTGCGCTCCGTCATGCCGGTGCGCCGCAGCGTGTCGACCACCCTTTCCGGCAGGCCGGGATAGGGGGTGCCGTCGGCATCGACCTTGAGTTCGAGCCGCAGGTTGATGGCGGTCGGCGCGAAGATCTCGATGACCTCGTCGAGCAGCAGCATGCGTCCGCCGTCCGCGCCCTTGAGAACAAGCTGGCTGAGGTCGGCCCAGTCGTGGTCCGAAACGCGGCCCGAACCGGAGGTGGTGCGCTCGAGGGTGGGGTCGTGGATGACGACGAGCTTGCCGTCGCGGCTCGGGTGGACGTCGAATTCCACCTGCTCGACGTCGAGCTTCGTGGTGTTCTCGAAGGCGATCATGCTGTTTTCCGGCCAGAGCCAGGCGCCGCCGCGATGGGAGACGATTTCCGTCATTTGTTTCTTGCCTTTAGCGAAGGGAGTTCGGGTTGAGAGTCAGGTTGAGGACGGGGCTATGGGGGGCACTCGGCATCCTCCCTGTTGCAGCGTCGGGCCTATTGCAGCGTCGGGTCGAGGCGGTCGCGCAGCCAGTCGCCGATCATCGAGATCGACAGCGTCGTGAGCACGATGACGAGGGCCGGCGAGAGCATGATCCAGGCGGCGCGGGTGATATATTCGCGGCCGTAACCGACCATGTTGCCGAGCGAGGTCATCGGCGGCTGGACGCCCAAGCCCAAAAAAGACAGGCCGCTTTCCATCAGGATCGTTTCCGGAAACGACAGCGTCATGGAGACGATCAGCGTGGAGGCGATGTTGGGCAGGATGTGGTGGCCATAGGTGCGCCAGGGCGAGGCGCCGAGCTGGCGCACGGCCGACGCGTAGCCCTGCTCGTGGGCGGAGATCGTCAGACCGCGGGCGATGCGGGCGTAGCGCTCCCAGCCGTTGAACCCCATCAGAACGATGAAGAGCGGCAGCGAATTGCCGAAGAAGGCCAGCACCGCGAGCGCGATGATGAGGAACGGCATGGAGGCCTGAAAATCGATCAGCATCAGCACCAGCGCCTCGACCTTGCCGCGGAAATGGGCGGCGAGGAAGCCGAGCGAGGTACCGAGCGTCGCCGCGATGAGCGTGCCGAAGAAGGCGATCAACAGGCTCATGCGGATCGACTGGACAAGCCGGGAGAAGACGTCGCGGCCGAGTTCGTCCGTGCCGAGCAGGTGAGACCAGGATCCGCCCATGAAGACCGGTGGCGACAGGCGGGAGGTCAGATCCATTCCGGTGAAAGAATAGGGGGCGATGTGGTCGGCGCCGATGGCGATGACGAGCATCAGCGCCACCCAGCCGAGTGCCAGAAGAACGCTTGGCGGCCAGTTCTCGAAGAAGCGGGCAAGCGGGCTTCGCGCGGTCGGTTCGCCGTGAACATCGGCTTGGGGCAGGGGGGCGGTGGTGTCGGTCATCCGATGGTCCTCAATGGGCGGCGCTGAGGCGGACGCGCGGGTCGATCCAGCCATAAAGAAGATCGACGACGAGGTTGGCGCAGACCATGCAGGCGGCGATGAGCAGCAGGATCGACTGCACGACGGCAAGGTCGCGGTTGGCGACCGCCGATATCAGCAGGTAGCCGATGCCGGGCCACGAAAAGACGCTCTCCACCACCACTGCACCGGCGATCAGCGAACCGATCATGAAGCCGACGATGGTGATGGTGGGAATGGCGGCATTGGGCAGCGCGTGGCCGGTGACGACCTGACGCCAGACGAGACCCTTGGCGGAGGCCGCGCGGATATAGGACTGGCCAAGCACCTCCAGCATGGCGGAGCGGGTGAAGCGGGCGAGGATCGCCGCACCCGCCGTGCCAAGCGTGATGATGGGCAGGATCGCGTGCTTCCAGGTGGCGTTGCCGGTCGACGGCAGCCAGCCAAGGTGAACGGAGAAGATCAGCACAAGGACCAGCGCCAGCACGAAACTCGGCACCGTGAATCCCGCGACCGAGAGCATCATGGTGACCCGGTCGGCGAGCGAATTGCGATGAAGGGCTGCGTAGATACCGGCGGGAATGCCAATCAGGATCTTCAGGGCGAGAGCGGGCAGGGTGATCATCAACGTCGCGCCGACATGGTCGAGCACGATGTCCATCGCAGGGCGGCCTTCGCGCATGCTGTCGCCGAAATTGCCCCGAAGGACGTTGAGGAGATAGTCGAGGAACTGCTGCCAGATCGGCTGATTGAGGCCCCATTCGTTGCGAAACGCCTCGATCGCCTCGGGCGGCGCATCGACGGAGAGGATCTGCATCGCCGGGTCGCCGGAAAGCCTGAGCACGATGAAGGCGAAGGTGACGACCAGAAAAATTGTCACCAGGGCGCGCAGGCCGCGCGAGAGGATGAAGCGGATCATCGAGTGGGGGCCTCTGTTCTGTAAGGGAGGCACTCATGGCGCGGCACGGTGTGAGGGAGCCCCCTCTCCCATGGGGAGAGGGTTGGGGTGAGGGGACGGGATGTCAGAGGGATACGGAAAGTCCGGCACCCCTCACCCGGCGCATTCGCGCCGACCTCTCCCCCCGGGAGAGGTGATTGGGCCTGGCTTCGGAATGCGTCTTGAACGCCTGTATCGTTGAGCCTGCTCATGCCACCGCCTTCACGTCGGGGGCGTGTGCCAGATGGCAGGCGACGGTGCGGCCGTCGGTCGTCGGCGCGAGTTCCGGGCGCACAATGCGGCAGCGGTCGATGGCGTGGGTGCAGCGGGGGTGGAAGGGACAGCCCGACGGCGTGTCGATCGGGTTGGGCGGGTCGCCTGACAGGATGATGCGTTCGCGCGTCGTCGTCCTGATCGTCGGGATCGCGGAGACGAGCGCGCGGGTATAGGGGTGCGCCGGCGCGGTGAAGATCGTTTCCGGATCGCCATGTTCGACGATGCGGCCGAGATACATCACCGCGACCTCGTGGCTGATCTGGCGCACCACCTTCAGGTCATGGCTGATGAAGAGGTAGGCGACGCCAAGGCGTTCCTGAAGTTCCACCAGCAGGTTGATCACCTGCGCCTGGATGGAGACATCGAGAGCGGAGATCGGCTCGTCGAGAACCAGCAGCGAGGGCTCCAGCACGAGGGCGCGGGCGAGCACTGCGCGCTGGCGCTGGCCGCCGGAAAGCTCGTGCGGGTAGCTCGCGGCCTGATGCGGCTTGAGGCCGATCGCCTCCATGATGCGGGCGACCGTCGCGCGTCGTTCGGTCTTGTCGGCCGTGCCGTGGATATGGAGCGGTTCCTCGATCTGGCGGCCGATGGGCAAGCGGCGGTCGAGGGCTGCGAGCGGATCCTGAAAGACGAGCTGCATGTCCCGGCGCAAGCGCTGCCATGCGCGCGTGCCTTCCTTCGGCAAATCCTCGCCCTTGAAGCGCACGGTGCCGCCGGTTGCAGGCGTCAGGCCGAGCACGGCCTTGGCGGTGGTGGACTTGCCACAGCCGCTTTCGCCCACAAGCGCCAGGGTGCGGCCGGGGGCGAGGCTGAAGGAAACGCCGTCGACGGCCTTTAGCGGGACGGTTTTCGTAGGAAAGCCTCCGCCGCGCCGCACGGAGAAATGGCAAGCAAGGTCATTGGCTTGAAGCAGCGGGCTCATGCGTAGCTCCGGGCCGGCTCGGCTTCGGACAGGTCATCGCGCATGCGGCTCAACATATCGTCGGCGCGCAGGCAGGCGGCCAGATGATGCCCGTCGCGCCGGGCAAGTGCCGGCAGTTCGGAATGGCAGACGGAGTGGGCGTGATCGCAGCGCGGCGCGAAGGGGCAGCCGGCGGGATGGTTCCACGGTTCGGGCACGGAGCCGGGAATGGCTGTGAGCGCCTTGCGCGGGCCTTCGATATCCGGCAGCGCGTTGAGCAGGCCGCGGGTGTAGGGATGCAAGGGGCGATCGAACAGGCGCTCGCGGGGAGCCTGCTCGACGATGCGGCCGGCATACATGACGGCGACGCGGTCGGTGTTCTCGGCGACGACGCCGAGGTCGTGCGAGATCAGCACCATCGCCATGTTGCTGTCTTCCCGGATCTCGCGCAGCAGGTCGAGGATCTGGGCCTGGATGGTGGCGTCGAGCGCGGTCGTCGGCTCATCTGCGATGAGCAGATCGGGTTCGCCGGCGAGTGCCATGGCGATCATCACGCGCTGGTTCATGCCGCCGGAAAGCTGGTGAGGGTAGTCGTTCACGCGCTGGCGGGCGGCGGGGATGCCGACGCGGTCGAGAAGCCGCAGGGCCTCGGCTTTGGCGTCAGTGCCGGAGAGCCCGCGATGGAGCTTCAGCGCCTCGGTCAATTGCCGGCCGATGCGGTGGACCGGGTTCAGGCTGGAGGAGGGATCCTGAAAGATCAGCGCGATGCGCTTGCCGCGCACGCGTTCGAGTTCGCTGACGGGTGCGCCGACGAGGTTGCGGCCGTCGAGCCACGCTTCGCCATGAACCTTTGCCCGGCTGCTCAGAAGCCCAAGGATGCCGAGCCATGTGATGGACTTGCCGCAGCCGGACTCGCCCACGAGCCCCACCGCCTCGCCGCGCCCGATGGTGAGATCCACCCCGCGCAGCGCCCGAGACACGCGGCGGCCGAGATCGAAATCAACGGTGAGATTGCGGATAGAGACGAGGGGTTCCATGACGGCGTCCTTGTCTATGAGGTGTTAAGGGGGGATTGGTGTGGAGATCTCGCCTGTGTCCCATCCTTCGAGACGGCCTTGTCAGGCCTCCTCAGGATGACGTTCTCGTGTTGGTGCGCTTGAGAAAACCAACAACGGACACAACGTCATCCTGAGGAGGGCCGTCAGGCCCGTCTCGAAGGATGGGCCACCATCGCAGAACCCGGAAAACTCTCCCCGACACACAGTGCGGGGAGAGGCAGACCGCTTTGCTTTTGCTCAGATCGCGAAGTTGCCCTGCCGAAAATCCATGGCGAAGGACGGGGCCGCCTTCCACTGGATGTCCTTGCGCTTGCCGGTGAAGGTCGCGTTCTGGTGCAGCACGGTGTAGGCCGGGTCCTCGCGCTCGCAGATCTCCAGCATGCGCTTGAACTGCGCCTTGCGCTTGGCCATGTCGGTCTCGACTTCCATCATGCCCGACAGCTTGTTCATCTCCTCGTTGCTCCATTCGCCCGCCTGCTGCTGCTGGCCGTTGGGACCGTGCTGGTTGACGATGGAGGAGATGGGATCGTTGAAGGGGGCGGAGTTCGACCAGTCGCGCACGCCGCGCTGGGTGGACTGGTCGAAAATCTGCTGCCAGTTCTCCTTCATCTGGATCTCGACGTTGAGACCCGCCTGACGCCACATCTCGACGAGGATCTGACCGGTGGCGACCTGGTTGGTGTAGTAGTTGTTGAGCAGGCGGTAGGGGATCGGATCGCCCTTGTAGCCGGCGTCCTTGACGAGCTGGCGGGCCTTTTCGACGTCGTATTCGGGAACCGTCCAGCCCTCGATGAACATCGGGCCGTAGAACTCCCACTGCAGACCGGCGGGAACACGGGTGCGGCCGGACCAGATGCTGTCGACGATCAGCTGGCGGTCGATGGCATGCGTCATGGCCTGACGGATGCGCGGATCGACGAGCTGGGGGTGATGCTTGTCGAAGACGGTCAGGCGGTGGTTCGGGATAAGACCGCCCTGAACCTCGAAGGCGGCGTGGGATTCGATGCCGTCGATCTGGTCGGGCGGCATGTCGCAGATGAAGTCGAACTCGCCGGAATAGAGGCCGTTCACGCGCGAGGCGACTTCCGGAACCACGAGCATGGTGATGGTCTCGACCGGAGGACGGCCGCCCCAGTACTCGTCATGGGCGCGCAGCACCAGCTTCTGGTCGGGGATGAATTCCTCCACCATGTAGGGGCCGGTGCCGACGGGCTTGCGCGACCATTCCAGCCAGCTCTCGGCCTCAGAGAAGCCGCGCTGGGAGACGATCTCGGAACCCATGCGGGCCATGCGGCCTTCCATGGTGACGTCCGGGGTCTTGTTGACGAAGCGGACCTTGTATTTCGAAACGGACTCGACACGCTCGATGGAGGGCCAGTTGCGCTTGGCGACCGCGACGACTTCGGCCGGCAGCTCCTTGCCCTTCACGTTGTCGCGCACCAGCACGTTGGTGAAGAGGGTTGCGTTGGAATCGGCGACGTAACCCCCGCCGAACATGCGTTCCGCGCCGAAGGAGAAGACCACGTCGTCGGCGGTCAGCTCGTCGCCGTTGTGGAACTTCACGCCCTGGCGGAGGTTCAGTTCCACCGTGCGGTGGTCGATGCGCTCCCAGCTTTCCGCAAGGCCCGGCACCGTGTCGAGCGAGCGCGGCAGATCCTGGTTGATCAGCCGGTCGTAGATGGTGGCGAAGATACGGGTGCCGACGTTCGACTGCTCGCGCAAGGGCTCCAGTGAGGCGGAGTTGGAGACCTGCTGGACGGCGATGGTGATGGAGGGGCGCTTCGTCTGGCCGATGGCGAAACGGGGCAGGGCAAGCGCACCGCCCATCGCGGCTCCGCTCTTCAACAGATTGCGGCGGGTGAGAATCATGGTGAAGCAGCTCCTCTTGAGCGGTTCGAGCAACCGGCTCGACGTGACATCGCGCGCCCTCTGCGGAACGGGCGGGCGCGGGGCTTGGGAACGATCGCTTCCGGCAACGGGCCGGGAGCGGAAAAATCCGTGAGGCATCCCTCCCGCGAAGCCGTGTCGAGTGCGTCGACAGGCGGCGCGGAAGGACCGTCCCTGCTGGTAATGGAGCAATATTTCACACGTGTGACAGCGGGTGGAGTTTTATGCCAATCGCGGGATGTACAGTGGAATGCGGGCAGGATGGCGCCGTTGCATGGCAGGGTGATGAACGGGCAAAGGGGAATGCGCCGGAGAGACCGGAAAGGCGGTGCACCCAAAAGAAAAGGCCCCGGGGGTGCCCGGGGCCTCGATTTTTCAGCGTTGATCGGAAGGCGGCAGGCGCCGTCCGGTTGTGATCACACGCCGTCGTAGGCGGAGACCTTCGGGACCTCGCCCGTGTACTTCTCGACCTGCACGATGGCGGTTTCGGCAATCGTCGCCTGGCCGTAAGCGGACGAGAGCGGCAGGTCGCGCGTCAGGATATTGGGCGAACCTTCCTTGTCGAGCGAGCCGGTCTTGCCTGGTTCGGCCGGGTCGTACCATGCCCCCTCGTGCAACAAGATCGAGCCTGCCGAGATGTCGTCGGAGATGACGGCAGCCGCGAGCGTCTGGCCGCGACCGTTGAACACGCGCACCACATCGCCGTCCGCAATGCCGCGATCGGCGGCATCCTTGGAGTTGATCATCATCGGCTCGCGATCATCGATCTTGTACGGCGTGGTGTCGTGGGCGTTGTCCATCTGCGAGTGCAGGCGGTGCGGCGGGTGCGCGGAGACGAGCTGCAGCGGATAGTCGGCCGCTTCCTTGCTCCGGCGCCATTCCACCGGTTCCATCCAGGTCGGATGGGCGGGGCAGTCTGGGATGTTCATTTTCTTCACGTAAGGAGACGTGATCTCGATGAGGCCGGTGGCCGTGCCCATCGGGTTCAGCAGCGGATCCTCGCGGTAGTCGGCGAGCATGGTGAAGTCGCCTTTACCCTCCGGGAACTCGATGATGCCTTCGCCGTTCCAGAACGCGTCGAATTCCGGCATCTCGACCGTCTTGGAGCGGCCGCGAGCGTCCTCGTAGAGTTCCTTGGCCCAGTCGACGTCGGTCTTGCCGCCGTCGGTGTACTTGTCCTCGACGCCGAAGTGGCTGGCGAGCTCGGTGAAGATCTCGTAGTCGGGCCGCGACTTGTGCTGCGGCGCGACGACCTGGCGGCAGGCGAGGATGAGGTTTGCCACCTGACCGACGTCGTTGCGTTCCAGGTCGCTCGCCGCCGGCAGGACGATGTCGGCAAAGCGCGCCGTCGGGGTCCACCACGGATCCTGGACGATGACCGTCTCCAGCTTCCGGTAGGCCTCGATCAGCCGGTTCGTGTCCTGGTGGTGGGTATACTGGTTGCCACCGGAGGTGTAGGACAGCTTGAGTTCAGGGTACTTGAAGGTGCGGTCCTTGTAGGGCAGCTCCTTGCCCGGGTTCAGGAACACGTCCGCGAAGGCGGCGATCGGGAAGGTCACGTCGACCGGGTTCTTGCCCGGCGACATTCCGCCGATGACCGGCATGTCGGGCTTGGGATACCCGCCGTCGGCATAGTGCATGCCGAACGAAACGCCGCCGCCGGGAAGCCCGATCTGGCCGAGCATGCAGGCGAGCGCGATGAGCGCCCAGGGAGCCTGCTCGCCATGGTGCTGGCGCTGGGTCGACCAGCCGCTGGCGATGAAGGTGCGCTTGGAAGCCATCTTGCGGGCGAGATCCTCGATGGTCTCGGCCGGGATGCCGGTGATGTCGGCGGCCCAGGCGGCCGTCTTCTCGGTGCCGTCTTCCTTGCCCTTCAGATAGGCCGCGAAATCATCGAAGCCGTAGGCGTGGCTCTGGACGAATTCCTTGTCGTAGAGGTCTTCGGTGAGCAACGTGTGCATGATGCCCAGCGCGAGCGCGACGTCGGTGTTCGGCGCGATCGGGACCCACTGCGAGCCAAGATATTTCGCGGTGTCGTTGTGCAGCGGGTCGATGACGACGGTCTCGATGTCGGTGCCCTTCAGATCGAGCCAGCCCTTGGTGCTCTTGCGGGCGGACAGGATGCGGGTGGTCACCAGCGGATTGGCGCCCCAGGCGACGACCAGCTCGGCGTTCTCGTGGATGCCCGGCCAGTCGCTGGCGGTCATCGTGCCGCCCCAGGCGATGCCGGTGATGATCTCGTTGACGGCCTGGTTGGAGTAGTTGCCGAAGAACGAGGTGCAACCGCCGATCAGGTTGAAGAAGCGCTGGTTCATCGCTTCTGTTCTGTGCACGTGGGCATGGTTGGAGGCCCAGGAGCTCTTGCCGCGATGAAGACCCTCGTTGCCGTAGGTGTCCTTCACCCGCGTGATTTCTTCGACCACCAGTTTGATCGCGTCGTCCCAGGACACCTCGACGAAATCGCCGGCGCCGCGCAGGGTGCGGTCGCTCTTTTCCCGGTTCTTCAGGAAGTCGGCGCGGACCATCGGCGCCTTGATGCGGCTGCGCGAATAAAGCCGGTCGGGCATGGCCTCGAGCAACGGATCGGGCTGGCCGAGCTGCTTCAGCATTTCGACGCCAACGACCTTGCCGTCCTTCTTGACCAGCCACAACGGGCCCAGGCAGGTGTTGGCGATGACGCGGCCGTCGGTGACCCCTCCGGCGCCGGACGCGGCGCGGGCAAGATGCGGCAGCATCGTCGCGCTGATCGCTCCCGAGGCCATCAGGTTCACGAACTGTCTTCTGTTCAGCATGGCTCGACCTTTCTCGATGCACAGTTTTGTCTTGTCGGTCGGGCGTCATGGTAGAATTGGAGCCGGAAATTCAAATGATCCAAGTCAAAAAAATTATCAATGGACAGGAAAAATCGTGTTCTTCTGGCATGAATTAAAGGAATGTCTTTTTCGAATTGTTCGAGCTATGGAATTTCGAGGCAGAATAATTCTTGATCTAAAAGTTTAAAAGAACAAGTGACCATAAGTTTTGTCTTTAAATAAAGCGATAAGTTATAAGATTATCGTGAGAAGGTGTCGTAAGGGCAGGTTCGGCCGAAGCAATGCCGCAAGGGGGCTGCCCGTTTGAGCAGAGCGGGCGGGGCTTGCGGGCGGCGGCCGATCAACTGGCGCGGAGCTCCTGAATCGCTTCGGCCAGCGCTTCGACGAGGAAGATCTTGGCGATCGAGGCGCCGACCTCTCCGCCGGTGGGCGGCGGGGAGAGAGCTGCGGCATGGAGCACGATGTCGGCCTTGTTGGCGGCGGGGCTGTTGGGGCGCGCGGTCAAAAGGATCGTGAAGGCGCCGGCCGCTCGATGGCCGGCGAGGAAATTCACCGTGTCGCTGGTCAGGCCCGTCTCGCTGACGCCGATGGCGGTGGAGGTGGCATCCACGCCATTGGTGATCTCGTGCGCGAGGGTGGGATCCTGAAAGGCCTGGGCGACGAGGCCGAGCCGCAGCAGACGATAGGCGAGCATCTGCGCGACGATGCCGGAGACGCCTGCGCCGAAGATGTCGATCCGCCGGCTTGCCAGAAGCCGCTCGGCAGCGTGCCGCAGGCTCATGGGATCAAGCAGCTTGCGGGTGGAGGCGATCGAATCCGACAGGCGGGTCTCCAGAACGCCGAGTTCGCTCTGCGGATCGGCGCCGTGGGTGGCGCGGGCATGGTCCCGGTAGGCGATATCGGCGGCGAGCGCGAGCTTCAGATCGCGAAATCCGTCATAGCCCAGATGCCGGCAAAACCGCACCACGCTCGCCTCGCCGCTGGTCGAATGCAGCGCGAGTTCGGCAACGGAGGAGCGCACGGCCTTTTCCGGGTTATCGACGATGTACTTGCCGATGCGCGAAAGGGCCTCGGGCATGGCGTCGATTTCGGCACGCACGCGCAGGATCACATCCTTGCCAAAGGGCATGTGCGCCGTGTCGTCGTGTTGGCGATCCGTCGCGCGCGTGTCTGCCAAGGGCCATTCCTCCCCGGGAATCGCTGGGTTGCGTTTGCCGCGGAAGACTAGAACAAGCCGGCGCTGGGGGGAAAGGCCGATCGGCAGGGGAACGGGGGGAAAGGCGAGGGATGATCCCGATTTTCCCCTCGGTTCGTCCCGGATCGGATTGTGCCGATCCGGGACCTGTCACATGCCAAAGCCTATTCCGCCAGAGCGAACCGATCTGGTCGGTAATCGTCTAGCGACCGGCCATGGCCGGCACCTGTTCCTCCGCCGCCGGGTCGGCCGGGTGTGCGTAGACGCTTTCGCGATAGGGCAGGCCGAAATGATCGCGCAAGGTGGTGCCCTGCGTCTGCATGTCGTGATAGCCGCGCTCGGCCAGGATCGGCAGCACGAGGTCGACGAAATCGTCGAGCCCGCAGCCGAGCACCGGGAAGCCCAGCATGAAGCCGTCGGCGGCGCCTTCGTCGATCCAGCGGATCATCTCGCCGGCGATCCTCTCCGCCGACCCGGTGAAGGTTTCCGACGTGCCGATATGGGCCCGGAGCGTCGCCGTTTCCACCGCCACCTCGCGAAGGGTGAGGCCGCGTTCGCGCGCGATACGGGAAATCTCCTCCGATGTTGAGCGGAAGCCGTCCTTTCCGAGATCGCCGAGATCGGGGAAGGGGTCGTCCAGCGGATAGACCGTGAAGTCGTGCTGCTGGAAGAAGTGGCTGAGATAATTGAGCGCGTCCTCGATCGTGAGAAGCTGGCCGAATTCGCGAAGGCGTTCCTGGGCGGCTTCCTCGGTCGTGCCAATCACCGGGCCGGTGCCGGGGAAGATCTTGATGTGGTCCGGGTTGCGCCCGTGGGCGCGGGCCGCATCCTTCACCTTGCGGTAGAAGGTCTGCGCCTTTTCCAGCGTGCCGCCGTTGGTGAAGACACAGTCGGCGTACTTGGCGGCAAGCTCGATGCCCGCATCCGATGCGCCGGCCTGGAAGATCAGCGGCTGGCCCTGGGGCGAGCGGGCGATGTTGAGCGGACCCTCGACGTCGAAGAACGCACCGTGGTGATCAAGCCGGTGCATCTTCGCCGGATCCATGAAGCGGCCGGTTTCGACGTCGCGGATGAAGGCGTCATCGTCCCAGCTGTCCCACAGCTTCGTCACCACCTCCAGGTATTCGTCGGCGATCTTGTAGCGCAGCGCGTGATCGGGGTGGGCGCGCGAGTAGTTGCGGCCCGATCCCTCCAGCGGCGAGGTGACCGCGTTCCACGCCGCCCGGCCGCCGGAGATCATGTCGATGGATCCGAACTGGCGGGCGAGCGTGAAAGGATCGGAGTAGGAGGTCGACATGGTGCCGACCAGCCCGATCTTCGAGGTCATCGCCGCAAGCGCGGACAGGATCGCCACCGGCTCGAAACGGTTGAGAAAATGCGGAAAGGACTTTTCGTGGATGTAAAGCCCGTCCGCGATGAAGACGAAATCGAGCCCTGCGGCCTCGGCCTTGCGGGCGCGTTCGACGTAGAAATCGAAATTGATGCTGGCGTTGGGCGGCACGCTGGGGTGCCGCCACGCGTTCATGTTGACGCCGGCGCCCTGAAGCATGACGCCGAAGTGGATACGCTTGCTGCTCATAACGGCGCGCCCTCCCTCTCGCTTTCCATCATTTCGCAAATCGCTCGGATCTCCGCCTCGCTCACCGACTTCTGGTTGTCGGCCATGTCCTTGAAGCGGGTGAACGCGCGGTTGAGCTCGCCATCCTCCATCGCGAAGCCCAGCTCCTTCAGTTTGGCACGGAACGCGTTTCGACCGCTGTGCTTGCCGAGCACGAGGCCCGTCTGGTCGAGACCGAGCTCGCTTGCCTCCATGATCTCGTAGGTGGAGCGGTTTTTCAGGATGCCGTCCTGGTGGATGCCGGATTCGTGGGCGAAGGCATTGGCGCCGGTGATCGCCTTGTTCGCCTGAAGCGCCATGCCGGTCAGCGTGGAGACGAGCCGGCTGGTGGGGCCGATCTCGTGCCTGTCGATGCCGGTTTCCAGGCCGTAGAAGGGCTTGCGCGTGTGAAGCGCCATCACGGTTTCCAGGAGGCAGGCATTGCCCGCCCGCTCGCCGATGCCGTTGATGGTTACCTCCACCTGCCGCGCGCCGTTGGCGATCGCCGCCAACGTATTGGCGGTGGCGACGCCGAGATCGTCGTGGCAATGGCCAGAAATGACCACATCGCCGCGCGCGGCATAGCGTTCGCACAGGGCGCGGATCAGGTCGCCGTATTCCGCCGGCATGGCGTAGCCGACCGTGTCGGGGATGTTCAGCGTCCGCGCGCCCGCGTCCACCACCGCATCCAGCACCTCGAACAGGTAGTCGCGGTCGGTACGGGTGGAGTCCTCGGCGGAGAATTCCACGTCGTCGCAAAGCGAGCGGGCGTAGGAGACCATGTCCCGGGCGATCTGCAGAACCTGGCCGCGCGTCTTCTCCAGCTTGTATTTCAGATGAATGTCGCTGGTCGGCAGCACGATGTGGATGCGCGGGTACTTCGCCGCGCGCACGCCTTCCCAGGTCTTGTCGATGTCGTGGCGGTTGGCGCGGGAAAGGCCGGCGATGCCGGGGGGCTCGAGACGTCCGCCGCGCTGCGCATGACCCTGGCCGCGCCCGACAGTCTCCGCGATGCGCTGGACGGCGGCCAGCTCGCCGGCGCTGGAGGCGGGGAAACCGGCCTCGATGACATCGACACCGAGGCGCGCGAGTTGCTGGGCGATCTCCAGCTTCTCCGCGCCGGTCAGGCTCACACCGGGGCTCTGCTCTCCATCGCGAAGGGTTGTGTCCAGTATCGTGACCCGATCAGGTTCTTTCGAGCGGATCTCCCAAAAATCCTTTCCCATTGTCATTGTTCTTCTCCAAATGAATAAGGTGATTTTTTAAAATAATATGCAGCTTCGCGAGCACCTCCTGCTCGCTCTTCAGTAAGAAGAAGTGATTGCCCGAAAAACGGACATAGTTGACCGGCTCGCTCGAATGCACCTGCCAGCCGGCGAGCCCCTCTTTTGAGACGAGCCTGTCGTTGTCTCCGTGAAAAACGAGGATCGGGCAGGTGAAAGGCGGTTTTTCGAAATATTCGTACGTGGCTGAAATGGTGAGGTCGGCTCTGAGCCGCGGCAGCCAGAGTTCGCGCAGCGCCTCCTCGCGCAGCAGTTCCTCCGGCGTGCCATTGTAGTCGCGCACGGCAGTGACGAAATCCTCGTCGGGCAGCGTCTCCATGCCTTTATCGGTCCACATGAATTGCGGCGACGAGCGGCCGGAGGCGATGATCATCGATGGCTGCCGCCGGCCCCGTTCGCGCAAGGTTCGCGCCACGTTGAAGCCCACGAGAATGCCCATGGAGTGGCCGAAGAAGGCATAAGGCCGGTCGAGGTAGGGCTCCAGCGCATCCGCGATGGGCTTCTCCAGCTGTCGCACATTGGTTGCGAGCGGTTCGGAGAACCGGTATTCGCGGCCCGGCAGCTGAACGGCGATCACCTCCACGCCAGCCGGCAGCTGGTCGGGCCAGGAGTGGAACATGGAGGCTGCGGCACCTGCGTGGTGGAAGCAGAAGAGCCGCAGGCGGACCGCCTCGGGCTGCGACTTGCCGTGGAACACGAGCCAGGGCGTTTCCTCCCGGACCACGGCTGGCGTTCTTTCGGGACTGAGGACGTTCATACGGCGCGTCTTTCCTGCACGAGCGGTTCTATGCGAACCGGTTCCAGCCAGCCCCACTTGTCGGGCAGGGCTCCGGTGACGATGCCGAAGAACATCTGCTGGATAGCTCGGGTGACGGGCCCCATGCGGCCTTCACCGACGGTGATGCGGTCGACGGAGCGCACCGGGCAGACCTCCACCGCCGTGCCTGTGAAGAAGATTTCGTCGGCCTTGTAGAGCAGGTCTCTCGGGATGGCCACCTCGCGCACGGTGAGACCGAGGTCGGCGGCGATCGTGCGGATACAGTTTCGGGTGACGCCCTCCAGAATGCTGTCGCCGAGCCCGGGGGTGATCAGTTCCTCGCCGATAACGAGGAAGATGTTCTGGCCGCTGCCCTCTGTGACGTGGCCCATCTGGTCGAGCATGATGCCTTCGGCGAAGCCGTTGTCCTTGGCTTCCGCCAGAACCATCTGCGCCTCGGCGTAATGTCCGCCGATCTTGGCGAGCGCGCTGACGGCGCCTGCGCCGGGCCGGCGCCAGCTGGAGACCTGGGCATCGATCCCCCGCTCCAGCGCGTCCGCACCGAAATAGGTTGCCCACGGCACGGTCGCGACGATGGCCTCGATCGGGCCGCTGCGTCCGTCGAGGCCAAGGGTCTCGCCGAGACCACGGTAGACGAGGGGGCGGATATAGGCGGCGCGATGCTCGTTGGCGCGCAGCGTCGCCGCAGTGGCCTCCATCCATTCGTCCACGTCGAGCGGTGAGGGAGCGCGGGCGACCCGGCAACTGAAGAGCATGCGTTCGAAATGCTCGCGTCCGCGCAGGACGCAGGCATCCTCGCCGATCTCGTAAGCGCGCAAGCCCTCGAAGATGCTGGTGCCGTAATGAAGCGCGTGGGAGAGCACATGCACCTGCGCCTTTTCCCATTCGCAAAGCTCGCCATTCTTCCAGATATAGGGTGCCCACATGGTTCCGGTGCCTTCCTGTTTGGATTGATCTTCACATGACGGCGTATTTCGCGAACGCGTCGACCACGCTTTCGCCCGCCTCGATCGCCGTGCGGACCTTTGCTTCCAGGCGTGCCTTGGCGAGCGCCTTGGGGATGATGTCCCGCTCGCATTCCCTCGGCACGACGATGACGCCGTCGGCATCGCCGAAGACGAGATCGCCGGGCCTGACGAGCACGTGGCCGACCTTGATGGTGCAGCGGTAGTCGACGACGTTGTGCCGGCCCTGCAGGCCGTAGGCGTAGGTGCCGCGGCAGAAGACGGGGACATCAACGGCGCCGATGCCCTGCACGTCGCGCACGTTGCCGTTGATGACGAGCCCGGCGGCCCCCAGCGCATGGGCGCGGGTGATCAGCATGTCGCCGAGACGCGCGGCGTAGGTGGGGCCGCCGGAAGCGATGTAGACCTCGCCGGGCTTCAGGTCCTCAATCGATTCAAAAAGCAGGCCGAAGGGCTTGGAATCGTAGCGTTTCAGACCGCCATGCGGGATGGGAGCCTCGTCGCGTACGGGCATGGCGCGGCCGATCATCACCTTGGGCGAGCCGAGCGGCGCGATCTCGTGCGGCAGCATGGGATAGGCGAACCCCATGAGCTCCATCACGTCGGAGATCGGGCAGGTGGTCAGCTCCGCGCGAATGAGCGCGAAGAGTTCCTCATCGGTGTTCCATTCTACCGCCGTGCTATCCGTGGGCTGAACAAGCTGGTTCATAGAGAAGCCTCCCGAGTTCTTGGTTGATGTGACGGGCGAGCGCTTCCTCCTCCGCGTGCAGGAAGAAATGCCCGCCGGAAAGCGGTGCGTAGTGGTGGAAACCGCCTCTGGTCTCCTTGTGCCAGGCGGCGAGGCCCGGTTGCGTGACGAACCGGTCGTCGGTGCCTTCGAAGATCACGATGCGGGCATCGAGCGGCGGCTGCGGCTCGTAGTCATAGGTCTCGTAGATCGCCCCGTCGGAACGGATGCGCGGCAGAAGGATTTCCAGGAGATCCGGATTTTGCAGCACGGCGTCGGGCGTGCCCTTGCAGTTGCGCAGGATCTCGATGAACTCTGCGTCCGGAAGGGTGTGGCGGATCAGCGGCGGCTTTTCGCGCGGGCCGTCCTGGCCGGACAGGAACAGCAACTCCGGCTGCGGCAGGCCACGCTTGCGCAGCACCCGGGCCAGTTCGAAAGCGATCAGGGCGCCGGTGCTGTGGCCGTAGAAGGCGAAGGGGAGGTCCAGATGGGGGGCCATCTCTTCCGACAGCTCGTCGGTGAGCGGCCCCATCGAGAGCATCAACGGTTCGGCAAGCCGCGTCTCGCGGCCGGGAAGCTGGATGCCGACGGCCTCCACCTCCTCCGGCAGCCAATTCGCCCAGGAGCGGAAGATGGAGGCTCCGCCACCGGCATAGGGAAAGCAGAAGAGGCGGAACCGCGCCGCAACGGCACGCGGTGCGTCCTTATCTCCGCGCGGGGCGTCACTGGGGCTGCGCGGGGTGCCGGGAAACTCGAACCAGGGAGATGCCATGTCGCGACCTGTGCTTGTGTTGCGGAGCTGTCCCAAGCGCCTTGCGAACGACCCGCGGGAGGCCCGTACGGAAGACGCTCCGGCATGCCGGTTGCGCGGAAGGAAATCCGCATCCGGACGCGGCTGCCCGGATGCGGGCGATCCAGGCCGGAGCCTCCACCCGGGATTGGGTGGGAGGTGGAGGCTCCGGCAGTCCGATGCCGCTCGATTGCGGGGCCTTCGAACGGGGGCGATCGAAGGCCGCCTGATCGGCGCGCGCCTTATTCGGCGGGCGCGGCCTCGCGCATCGGCATGCGGACCCTGTTGTGGCCGTAGCGGTCCTCACCGGCGACCAGGACGGTCGAGTAGCGATCGAGCGGCAGGACCTCGCCGAAGTGGTGGAAGGAATCCTGGCCGTCATAGACCTTCACGTGCGTGGGCACGAAACGGGTCGCCCAGGCGAACCGGGTGTCGTCCGTCGTGGTGTTCGGGTTTGACCCGTGCATGCAGCGCGAGGTGAAGATGAAGAACTGGCCCGGCTCGATCTCCATGTGCACGGCCTTGGACTCGTCCGGCACCCAGTCGCGGTCGAGCTTCAGGTCGTCGTAGTCGTAGCCGTAGAAGCCGGACTTCTCGCCGCGCGAGTTGAGCTTGTTGATGTTGTTCGGATCGAACACGACATTGCGCTTCTCGTCGAAGTACCAGGTCCGGTGCGAGCCCGGCATCAGCTTCAGGCAGCCGTTGGCCTTGTTCGTCTTGGTCATCGCGATCCAGGCCGTCAGCTCCCAGGGCTGGCCTTCGACGGCGGCCGTCGGCTCCAGCTTCTCGGTGCCCTCGAACTCCACGAAGCTCTCCGCCTGGTGCCAGTCGGTGCCCTCGTCACCCGGGTATTTGGGGAACCACTCCGTGCGCCAGCTCAGAACGTCGGGGCCGAGGATCGAGGAGATCTTGTCGACGAGCCGCGGGTTGCTGATGATCTGGTTGAGATGGGGGATGTCGAGGTGCCGGTCGTAGTTGAGCCGGCTGTCGGGGAAGGGGGCGTTGCTGGTGTCGAGCAGGTCGAGCCGCACCTCGTTCCAGATCCGCGTCATTTCCTCCGGCTCGAAGAGCGTGAAGGGGCCGGCGAACCCGTTCTCATAAAAGAACTTCTTCTCGTCTTCGGAAAGATAGAAATGCTGAGCCATAATGAAAATCTCCCTTTGAAATAGATTTGTTTGCGCCGAACGCGGTCAGCCCGCGGTTTCGGCAAGCTCGCTCGTGTGAAGCTGGGCGTCGATGGCGGCGCTGATGGCCGCCACGGAAGAGGTCTGCTTGTCGAAGAAGATGCGCGGAGAAGGGGCGACGCCGGTCTTCGCGCGCAGCTGCTTCAGAACCTCGACCAGGTTCAACGAGTTTCCTCCGATGTCCAGGAACCGAGAATCCGCATTCAGATTCTTGGCGCCGACGACGTCTTCCAGGACCCGGATCACGGTTGCTTGCGTAGTAATGGCAGTGTCCTCCAGTCTAGCGTTCAGTCTAGCGTTACGCGTGATTGTGCTTTCCGTAAGCATGAGCACGCACTTCCCTGCTATCGCCGGACAGCGTCCGGAGATTTATTGTGGACTTTTCCTTTTGGTTCCGTTTTGTCCAGAATAATAAATATTAAAAATTATAACGTCATCATCCGCCATCGAGATGGCGGAACAAAATTGCTAAAATCGAAATAACTAAAGCATCATCATGATGCTTTCTGATTTTGATTTCTATGATGTCTTTTTGATGTTCGTTCGGAAACTTTTTGAATAATTCATTCAATACGATTTTCTGGAATTAGATATACATTAATGTCTTTACATAATTCAAAATTCGAAATTGCGCCGACAGTGGCGCGACGCCAAGCCGTCACGATCAAGTCTGGTGCGGGGGCCGGTTCGATTTGAGGCCGACGCGGGCCTGCAACTCTTCCGATCGCCGCAGAGGATCCGGTTTGGATCTGGTTTTCTTGGCCCCCCTCTTCTTGGGCCTCCTCAGGGCGCCAAGCAGACATCCGCCGTCGTCGGACAACGAACCAGAGTTGCCCGCCGTTTCAATCGGCGAACGATACCAGGTTGCATTGGGCTACCATTTTGCGCTCACAAGGCGCAGTCTCTCAAGCCGGGTTCAAGCAGATGGGTCAGCTCGTGTCTAAAAATTCAAAATCTATAATGTATTCCATGAAAGTAGCGGCATTCTTATCCAAAAAACAACGTATGTCAAATCATGAAGTTATTTAATGTATTAAGAAGATGATTCCACTTTGTTTGCTGTCGGTTGCCGGTGGCGCGGTATTGATCGCGGCAAAGGCGCGCATGCCAATTGCAGGCGGATGTTTCCGGCGCTTTGCAGGCGTTCTTGCGACCTCTCCCGGCAGGCCGGGGGTTGTTCTCTGTCAACGCTATCGAGGCATGCGTCTTGAGCATCGGAGGCCGTAAAGTCGCCGGCAGTGTGCGGACGCTCCTCAGTGCGGGGCAGGCGACGGTAGCGAGGCTGGGCAGGACCAGTCGCACACATGGTGCGGCGGCGATGCGGTGTCATCCGGCGTCTTGGGGATCTGGCTTGAGGGTCACGCCTGGAGCGGAGTTCCTTCGTGCACCCCCGCCGACTTTGCGTCATGTAAAATAGAGTGGCCTAATCCAATGAATGCATGATAAATTAAATATACGTATCGTGATGTCGTTGGGGCATTTACCAGAGGCGGCATGCCTGCTATCGTGTTTTCTTGATTTTGAATGTTTGTCTATTTTGATTTGATTGAAACAACGCTAAGTGCCGTAGAAATTCTGGATCCGTTGCGCCTCGCAGTCGGCCCTTTTCGTGATCTGAATGCGGGGCGTGGGCATGTGCGGCGGGAATGAGGCCGGTGTCTGGCTGCGCGGAATTCGGTCTGTGCCCTTCGGTCTTCAGCGATAGGTCGGAAGAAAAAGGTCTGCAGTGATCGGGCTGTCAGCGATCTGGCTCCTCAGGACGCCCCGCTCCGGATAGGGGGCTTTCCGTAGCGCAGCTGGCGCGATCTGTGTGCCGGGGGCGTCTGCCCCGGAACATCGCGAGCGAAGGCGTGGGTCGGGCAGGGGCGGTCACTTTCATGGCGCGGTGGATGGAGAACGCCGGGCATGCAATGGCAGGTCTGCGGCGGGAATTCTCGCAATGCGTTTCGGCAATCGGTGAATTGACCGGCCATTCGGGCCGGGATCGCCGGTTGCCTCCAGGCTCCCCGGTGGGGAGACGTCTCGTCACTCCAGAGAAGATAGAAAGGAGGTGAAAAAGAATGGCAGATGTGAAAGATCGCCGCGCAGCCGTTGCGCTGGCAGCTCAGGACATGTCCGAGGCCGCCAACAAGCCAGCGGAACAAGCCGCGAAGTTGTCGAAGTCGGACCCCGAGCCAGCGAAGATTCCAGCTGACGTTGCCGGTCCAGTCGCCAACTCGACTCCAAAACCAGCTACTGCGCTCGAAAATCCAGCCGCCTGACGGCTGAGATCCGTGTGCCAAGCAGGTCCTTTTGGATGGATGCCCTGACAATGATGCCCTGGAAAGATGCCCTGAAGAGATGCCCTGATGCGAAACGACGGCACTCGCCGGTTCGAGGTGAGTGCCGTTACACGTTCTTTCCTGTCGATAATGTCTGGAGCCGATGAGCGAGGCGGTTCGCTAAGCTGCGCAGCGGTTCGCGCGGGGCGCCCTTGCCTGCGAAGGCGGGGAGACGTTCCGGAAACGGGAATATCGAGCCGGAAACGGGAATATCGAGAAAGTGCGGCGCCTGCATATGCGGACAGGTCACCTTGCCGCCGCCGGGGAGGATATGCGGCAAGCCTTGCAGCGCGCCTTGCGGCGCTTGATTAGCCGAAGGCCTGAAGATCTGAAAAGACCAAATTTCTTTGCGCGAGGGTGGGCGAATTGAAAACGGAAACCTATTCCACGGGGGAGGCCTACAATCCGGCCGAGATGGCCGAGCGCTGGCAGAAGCGCTGGCTGGAGGAGCGCGTGTTCGTCGCTCCGCAGCCCTCGGAAAGGCCGCGCTTCTTCGCCTATGACTACCCGCCCTTTCCGAGCGGTTCGCTGCACATGGGGCATGTGCGCAACTACACGATCGGTGACACGCTGACCCGCTACAAGCGGCTGCGCGGCTACGATGCGCTCTATGTGCAGGCCTTCGATAGTCTCGGCCTGCCGGTCGAGGATGCGGCGGTCGCCAGCGGCAAGACGCCGGCCGCCTGGCTCGATCAGTGCATCGCCGACATGACGCGCGAATTGCTGCGGCTCGGCCTCAGCTACGATCCCACGCGGTTCTTTTCCTATCACGAGCCGTCCTATTACCGCTGGACCCAGTGGATCTTCCTGCAGCTTCACGCGGCGGGTGCGATCTATCAGGCACGAACATGGACCGACTGGTGCCCGAAATGCCGGACCGCACTCGCCCACGAGCAGGTCTATGACGGCTGCTGCTGGCGTTGCGGGGCGGAGGCCACGAAGGAGCAGCAGGCCAACTGGTTCGTCGACGTTCAGGCGATCGCCGGCGATCTGCTGCGCGGGCTCGACAAGTACGATTTTCCCGACAAGGCCAAGGTACTGCAGCGCAACTGGATCGGCCGGAGGTCGGGGCTCTTCGTGTCGGTTCCTGTCGAGGGGCGGGGAAGGGCCCTGGACGTGTTCACCACGCGCGTCGCGGTCATTCACGGCGCGACGTTCCTCGCGCTTGCGCCGGAGCATCCGGCGGTGGAGGAACTGCTGAGTGCGGAGGCGGATGTGGAGGCGAAGCGTAACCTCGTCCGCGAGATGTGCACGCTGCCGCGAGTGGAGCGGATGAAGGCGCCGGAGCGCGCGGGGGTCAGGCTCGCTTGCCATGCGATCCATCCGCTGACCGGGGAGAGGATACCGGTCGCCGTTGCCCCCTACATCCAGATCGACCTGGGCACGGGGGCGGTGCTCGGCTGCCCGGCCCACGACAAGAACGCCCACCGCTTCGCCGCGACGATGGGGCTTCCCGTCGTCGCCGTGGTGGAGCCGGAGGACGGGACGGAGGCCGAGGGAGTGCTGCCCTATACCGGCGAGGGTCGGCTGGTATCGAGCGGGGCTTTCGACGGAATGGAGACGCGGGCGGCCGAAGAGGCGATTGCCGCCGAACTGGTGCGCGCGGGGGCGGCGCGTCATGGCGAGACCTACCACGTGCGCGACTGGTGCATCTCGCGCCCGCGCTACTGGTCGGCGCCCATTCCCGTCATCCATTGCGAGACCTGCGGCGCGGTGCCGGTGCCGGAGGCGGATCTGCCCGTGGTTCTGCCGACCGAAGGCGTCGACATGAGTGTCGGCGGCAATCCGCTCGCCCAGCACGCGCCCTTTGTCGCGGCGTCCTGCCCGTCCTGCGGAGCGCAGGCCCGGCGGGAGACGGACACGCTCGACACGTTCTTCAATTCTGCCTGGTCCTACATGCGTTACTGCAATCCCGGGATCGAGGAGGCGATGTGCGATCGGGAAGCGGTGGCGCGCTGGGTGCCGTGCGACTTCGATATCGGCGGGACGGAGAACATCCTGGTCGCCAATTTCTATTTCCGGATCATCCTCAACTGGCTTCACAGGCTCGGGCTTTCGACGGAATCGGAACCGTTTAGAAGCTCGATCTTTCACGGCATGGTGCTGAAGGACGGGTTGAAGATGTCGAAATCGCTTGGCAATATCGTTCAGCCTGCCCAGCTCATCGAACGTTACGGCGTCGATGCGGTTCGTTTCCAGAGCATGTGGGCGGCGCGGCCGGTGAACGATTACAACTGGTCCGACGACAGGGCCTCCGCCTCCCGGCATTTTCTGGGGGGCGTATGGCACACCTCGCTGGAGATCCTGGAGGCGCTCGGCGGGGCGGCGGCGGATGATTTCGATGCCGCCGGAATGACGAATTTTGAGAAGAAGTTTGAGAGCAATCTGAATTTCGGAATTTCGAAGGTCGAGAAAGCCTACGAAACCCTGGAGCTGCAGGCGGCCTGCAACAATTTGATGTTGCTTTGGGAAAAGATCCGGAAGTTCTGGGATCGGGCGAAGAGCCGTCCGACCGCAGCCAACCGGGCGCTTATCCGACGCGCCGTCCTCGATTTTTTAGTCATGTTGAACCCGATTGCGCCGCATCTCACCGAGGAACTCTGGTCCCGTTTCGGGCAGGGCGCGATGCTGGCGCAGGCGGCCCATTGGACGGATTTGAGCCATGAGCATCACGAGCGATTTTCAGGACGAAACCATTTGCACCAGCCGACATCTTGCTGAGGCGATCGCCCATAACGCCCGGATCATGCCGAGGAAGAAGGCGCTGGCCGACAGTCGGCTGAGCCTCGACTACCGCACCCTTGACCGGTTCTCCACGCGCTTTGCGCTGTGGCTTGGCCAGCAAGGCTGCCGGCCGGGCGACCGGGTGGCGATGGTCGCGCCGCGCCAGGCCATCCTCGTCGCCGCGATCGTGGGAACCTTCAAGGCGGCCTGCGTCCATGTTCCGCTCGATCCCAAGATGCCGGCAGCAAGGCTCGACTACATCCTGAAGGAGATTACCCCGGCCGTCGTCATCACTGACGAGGCACATCGCGCAGAAGTTGCGGACATTCTGGAAGATGCAGGAAGGGCTGCACGGATAATGATGGTCGGCGAGCTGGAAGCGATGCTGAGCGAGGAACTTGCCTGCCCGAGCTGCCCGCTTTCGGCCGAGCTGTTGCCGCGCTTCGATGCCGAGCGGCCCGCCTACTGCATCTACACGTCGGGCTCGACCGGGCACCCGAAGGGCGTCGTCATCGCCCATCGCAGTCTCGCCCCGTTCTTCGAGGGGACGGCTGAGGTCTACGACGTCACGGCCTCGTCAGTCTGCGCGAGCTTCTCGCCGCTCAATTTCGATGTCTATCTCATGGACATGCTGTTTCCGCTGGCTCAAGGGGCGGAACTGCATGTGCATGACGACCTGGTGGTGCCCGATTTCCTGTTCGAGACGATCCGGGAGAACAAGGTCACGCATTTCTCCGCCTGGGGAATGATGCTGGGCCTCATCGCGCAGGCGGAGGATTTCGATGAGGCCCGCCTGCCGCATCTGCAGACCATCCTGACCGGCACCGATGTGCCGGACGTGAAGACGGTGCAGCGCTGGATGACCAAGAACGGCGGGGTGCGGGTCATCAACGCCTACGGTCCGACGGAGGTCACGTGCGCCTCCACCGCGCATGTGATCGACAGGATCGAGCCGGAAAGGACCGAACTCTATCCGATCGGCAAGCCGCTGAAGCATGTCGCGGGGCGGCTCGTCGACGATGATGGCGGCGAGATCACCGAACCGGGCGCGATGGGGGAGCTGCTGGTCGGCGGCGTCCAGGTGATGGACGCCTACTGGAACCGGGAGGAGGAAACCGCCAAACGCATCGCCATCTTCGACGGTATCCGGTTCTACCGAACGGGCGACGTCTGTTCCTATCTTGCCGACGGCGCCATCTACTATCATGGGCGGCGTGACAACGAAGTGAATATCGGCGGCTACCGGGTGCATCTGAACGAGATCCAGCGGGTGATCTGTTCGGTGCCCCATGTACACAGCGCGGAAGTGGTGGTGCTGGAGTCCGGTTACGGCGAGAAGCTGCTGGCGGCCGGGGTGCTGTTCGAGCGCGGCGAATATCCTCGCGCGGAGCGGCACGTGGAGGTGATCCGCCGGCGGTTGGTCGATGAATTACCCGGCTACATGGTGCCGCGACACGTGATCGGCTTTGCGGACTTCCCGCAGCTTTCTTCCGGAAAAGCCGACCGCAAAGCGCTTGCGGAGATTCTGAAAGGCCGGGTTCTGGAGCCGGAAGGCGCCGGCGCGGCCTGACGGAGCGGGCTGGACAGAACTGAGCGAATTGACCTTTGCGCGAGGCGGCTGGCGCTGGGCTGAAGAGGTTCGGCTAGGGCACGGTGCGTCGGCGGCTGAGCATTGCCGAATGCCAATCGGATCAACGGTTTGTGAGCGAGAAATCAAGATCTGATTCATGCGAAAGTGCGAGCATCGCGTTACGGAATGTGGTAGTCTTTTTCAGTGATTTTCGAGATGGCCCCGCGATGGTTTCGGGGCCGTTCACAGTTTGCACCTGTGGCTTAATGGGAGGAGGCGGCCCCGGCAGAAGGTTCAGAAACTCCGGCCGAGAAATCGATGGTTCTCAGGGCATCGCTATTGACGGATCGCTGGAGTGGAGGACTGGAGCCCAGGCGGCCCTAAAGCACCGGCATTGGGGGCCGGAGGATACGGGTTCGAGTCCCGTCGGGTGCGCCACTTTCTCTTTACCAGCGCCGCGGTATCGGAACCAGTTTCGCAGGAAGCGGAAAAAACGCGAAAGCGGGAGCCTATAGTTTCCCCCTACGCAGACATCGGAGCCCTTCGACGACGACATCGCGCAAGAAGCGGTGTGCAGGGGCTTTGTCGCTTGCCGCATGCCACATCAGCATCAGCTTTGCGGGTGCAAGGCCGAGTTCTTCCGGAAGCGGCCTGACGGACAGGTCGAAATGCTCGGCGAAACGTTCCGCCACCTGTGTGTGGACGGTGGCGATCATAGGCGCTTGGGAAACGATAGAAGGCACCGTCAGCAGATGGGGCGTTCGCAAAGCGATATGCGGGCACACATCCAGACGTCCCAACGCGTCGCGAATTGCGTCTCCGTCCGGTCCCTCGACCACTACCATAGGATAACGCCCGAAGTCATCAAGCGTCATCGCTTCACCGATGGCGACCAGGGCGGCATTGAAAACCGTATGATACCCTTCGTGATAGATCACGCGTTGCTTGTGGTAGCTTCTTCCCCCGGCGAAGGTGCCGATTGCGAGATCGAAGACGCCCATCTCCAGACTATCGGCGACATCGACCCCGTCTAAGGGGATCAACTTGAGCGTGACGCCGGGCGCCTTTTCAAGCAACAAGGCTGAGACCGCGGGAATGAGGATTGCTTCGGCGCTGTCGGTTACGCCCAGTCGAAAGGACATTTGCGCTGTTGAAGGGTCAAAAGGCATTTGCTCCTCAAACAGCATGCGTATCTTCCGCATGGTCGCGCGAAGTTCGACTTCGAGACTGATGGCCTTCGCCGTCGGCGCCATGCCGCCTGCGCTTCGTACCAGCAATTCGTCCCCCAGCAAGCGCCGAAGACGCGCCAGATTATGGCTCATGGCGGGCTGACCGAGAGAAAGGCGCCGCGCCGCGCGCGACACATTCTTTTCCTCCAGGAGGGCTTCCATCGAGATCAGCAAGTTGAGATCAATGTTTGAGATATCAGTCACATCGATTTCCATCATTCCCCAGATCGATTTGATCAATGAGGAGCATGGCGTAGTTTCAGGGTCAAGCATCGAATTTTCGCCAAGGAGTTCGCCATGACCCGTACGCTGTCCCGTCGCACGCTTTTAAAAAGCGCCCCAGCTGCAATCGTCGGAACCTCGTCTGCCGCTATCCTGTCCCATTCCGACCCGGCGCAGGCGACGTCCGCCGCCGACCCCACAGCGCATCGCGACGCCTACGGGGACTGGAGCGCTGTCACATACCTATCCCTGGAATGCCAGAAGCAGCGCACTGCCAATGAGCAGGCTGTGGGCGCGACCCCTTATGCGCCCTATCTCGACACGGATCTCTCTGTCCCCTCGGCGTCGGCGAAGGCCGTCCAGTACGGACCGCTCGACCCCGGCGAGGTGCCCACGCCGAGCGCGCAGAACCTCAACCGCCTGATCGACCCGTCCTTCAAGACCAAAGACAACGGCTATGCCGTTCTTGGTGGCCAGATGGCCTATGCGCAAAGCCGCATCGTCATGCCCGGCGTCACCACCGACATGTTCAAGTGGTGGTTCACCTGGCATCCCCTCGAAAAGGAGCGCTACATGCTCTGGTTCCCTCAGGCGCATATCGACACCAGCGTTGCCGACCCTGGTCGCCTGAAAGATACATCGCTTAGCTACGAGAAGCGGTTCTTCAATAATCCCAATCGCATCCAGGAATGGATCGGACCCAGCCGTCTCGACGCCATCATCCATTTCTCCGATCCGGCGACGCTCGGCTTCGACGCCCAGGCCCTGGCGCGAGAAGGCTTCACCGCCAGCGCCAGTGCCGTGTGCTATGCGACGCCGGCGCCCGATATACCCTTCACGCTGATGGTCCATATTGCCCGTGACACAAGTGCCGGCATGGAACTGCTGAGCCGATACTGGATCGGAGCCCATGCGGACATGGCGCGGTTCGCCAATGCGGAAAAGGCTCCGGCTATGCTGCAAAAGATTGGTTTCAACGAGCAGGTTGCAGAATCGACGGCCTATGAAATGTCGGTTCACGACATGACCGAGTTCAACCATCTCGCGCGGATTCTGCCCGGCATTCATCACGCATTCGGGTAATGAGGGGCGATAGCCAACCTCGGCCATCAGCGCCCGGATCAAAGGAGGGCTGTAGCGTAGATAGAGTTCTCATCATCACCCGTCGGGTGCGCCACCTTCCCATCGACCGGTCCGGTTTGCTTGGTTGATGGAAATCACACCAAAACAATATCGTGCGTGTGGGCCGGTTGGAAAGCCGGGCGGCGGGGCCGTCCGGGCAAGCGGGTCGCTTCCGTCGATCCATAGCCATTCGGTTGGTGCGGCGGTGGTGCCGTGCTTCCGGGACTTGGCCGGGACGAATTACATCAGATCATAAATTGATATGTTTTCGATGTCGCGGGTGAGCGGTCGCTGCGGCTTGTTCAGCGCGGCGCTCGCCCGGCGTCTTTCTCCGAAAATTGATGAATACTTTGAATTTACTCCTGCATGTCAGGTGAAGAACGGATTGTTTTCGTGTTTAGACGCGAAGAAGATATTCCGAGCGTATTAAGTGATTTTTTAATGGAGGATTTGACATGAATAGCGGGTTTTCTCGCCGTGAATTCTTGCGCGGTCTTTCGGTCATTGGGGGCGGGGTGGCTGCGCCCTCCCTGTTTTCGGGACTGAAGCCGGCGCATGCCGCCTACCAGACATCGCGACCCGATCTGCCGCCGGGCTTCGGCGCGGGGCGGTCCGTGGCCATCCTGGGAGCGGGTGTCGCCGGTCTGACCACGGCCTACGTGCTTGCCAATGCCGGCTTCAAGGTTGCCGTGTTCGAGGCCGATAGCCGGTACGGCGGCCGCAGTCTCACCGCACGGCCGGCGGACGACCGCTATCGAGACTGGTGGTTCGACAAATACAACCCCGATCGCCTGTTTCCTGCCATGTATGCCGACCGCTACCGGGAACGCGACGACAGTCCGGTGCCGGAAGAGCAGGTCTGCCGCTTCATGGACGATGCCTGGCAGGCGGGGAGCTACGACGGCGAGCCGGTGGAACTTTTCCTCAACGCCGGCCCCGGCCGCATTCCCTCCAACCATGTCAACCTGATAGCGCTTTGTCAGGAAATCGATGTGGCGCTGGAGCCCTATTTCTTCCAGTCCATGTCGAACCTGATGCAGAGCGACAGGTTCAATGGCGGGAAGCCTGTCGCGATGGGGCAGGTGACCTACAGCCTGTTTTCCGAGATGGCGGAGATGGCCGCGCGCATCAACATGGAAGCCTGCAAGCTCGGTGGCAACACGGCCAGGCAACTGGCCGAACTGCAGCAGGTTTTCGGTGATCTGAAGCGGCTGGACCCTGCCGATCCGTGCGTCCTGCGGATCGACGCGACCTCCTCGCGCATCGGTTACAGCGACATTCCCGGCGGCTGGCGCGATGCCGGAGCGTTGCGCGATCGCATCGGGATGCAGTCGATCCTCGATTCAGGGTTCATCGGCGATCCGGCGGCCAATCCGGAGCTGTCGCCCGGGTCGTTCCTCTTCAACGGCTACAATATCGACTGGCAACCCTCGCTGATGCAGCCGGTCGGCGGAATGGATCGGATCTGGCAGCAGCTTTTGTTGCAGGACATCGCAAGCGACGCGTTCATGTTCGATGTGCCCGATATCGGCGCCCGTGCGGCGAAGGTGGGCGACCTCGTCTACCTCAACACCACGGTCAAGGGCGTGGCCGCGAAGCCCGGGCAGGTCGCCGTGACGCTCGCGGGCGGGGGGCGGGGCATGAGCTGGAGCGATGACGCGGTTTCCTTTGACTTCTGTGTTTCGACCATGGCGCCGTCTCTCCTCAAGGAAGTTCTCGACCCCGCCAATCTGCCGAAGCCGTTTCTGGACGGGCTGGAGGCGTTCTCCGTCACCGGCCACTGGAAGAACGATCCGACCCCGGATCTGTGGACCCCGGCGATCAAGGTTGGCTGGCAGGGGAAGACCCGCTTCTGGGAGACGGAGGACGAAATCTACGGCGGAATCTCGTGGACCGACGATATCATCGGCCAGATCTGGTATCCCTCGGAAGACTTCACGGCGCATACGGGCGTGCTGACCGGGGCCTACAATCGCGGCGAGGGGGCTGTCACCTTCGCGGCTTTCGATCAGGCCAAGCGGCTCGGCACAGCCATCACCGGGCTCGGGCGTCTCCATCCCGGCCACGAGAAAGACATTTACGTCGATCGCGGCATGTCGATCGCGTGGCAGTACATGCCGCACCAGGTGGGCGGCTGGGCATCCGACACGGCGAAGGAGACGCCGGACGTCTACGAGCAGATCACCACCTTTTCGCTCGATCTGCCGTTTTTCTGTGCGGGCGATACCTGGAGCTATTGGCCCGGCTGGCAGGAGGGATCGGTGGCATCGGCCTACTGCGCCATCGCGGCCATCGCGCTGAGCATCGATCCGGGCAACGCATCCTTCCGGGCGAAGGCCTGCCATATCGGCGGGTAATCCGTTTCCGGCGGTGCCGCATCGATCACGTCACGATATCGCCGGGGGCGGAATTGCCGCCTCCGGCGCTTTCACATGCGGCAAACGGCGGGCTCTTGCCTCGGACTTCTGCTGCCAAACATGTGATGAATAATGCGTCAGTTGCATCTGGCAGCTCATCGCGAACGCGCTGTCCGTTCCGGCATGTGCCTAATTCCGCGACGGCAGTTTTTCGGCTGAAAGCGCTTTCCCAGGGTTTTCAAGCGCCACTGCAAATCCCCATTTGAGCACATTAAAATTAGATATTACAATCAGTTGTAATGGCAACTCCGTGCGAGTCTTTGGTCGGCATCTGCCCCATGGTCAGCCCAATGATAAGTCACGCTGACCAAATAGTAAGCAGGCTTAACTCTTCGTCCAAATCGCCTTGACACTCCCTAATATGTCTATACACAAAGTGGAGGCAGTATCTCAAGCTGTCCAATCCAGACCCGTGCAGAGGGAAGAGTTTCATGAAATCTGGAGTTCGCCTCATTGCCGGAGCCGCCGCTCTGGCAGTCGCGACGCTCAGCTCCGCAGCCTTCGCGGACGAGCCTGCAGAAACCGTCGGTTCCGGCATTCCGGCCCTCAAGGCAGACAAGACCCTCAATGCGCTCCTGCCGGAGAAGATCCAGAAGGCCGGCAAGATCGTCATCGTCACCGACGCGCACTATCCGCCGTGCCAGTACTTCGCCGCCGACAACGAGACCATCGTCGGCTACGAGCCGGACCTGTGGAAGGCGATGACCGAAAAGCTCGGTATCACCTATGACGTGAAATCGATCGATTTCGCGGGCCTCATCCCCGGCGTGGAAAGCGGCCGTTACGACATGGCGGCGGAGTGCATTTCCGACAATGCGGAGCGTCAGGAACGCGTCACCTTCATCGATGACGCCTATGCCTCGGGCGCGGTCTTCACGCTTGAGACGAACAAGACGATCACCTCCGATCCCGACAGCCTGTGCGGCCTGACGGTGGCGATCCAGCAAGGCTTCGACTTCGTGAACGTCGTCAACGACGTGATGACGCCGCACTGCACCTCCAAGGGGCTGAAGCCGATCACGGTCAACCAGTATCCCTCCGGCGACGCGACGCTGCTGGCGCTTTATTCCCATCGTGTTGACTTCGTGCTGAACGACATCGCCGCGTCCGAGGAAATCCGCAAGCGCGCACCGGAGCCGATCCGCATCGTCGAGAACCCCTACATGCCGAAGTACTACAACGGCATGGTCGTCAAGAAGGACAACGAGGCGCTGGCCAATGCTCTTCTTGCCGCGCTGAAGGCGGTTCACGAGGAAGGCGTCTACGACAAGATCATGGCCAAGTGGGACATTTCCCTCCTCGCGCTGAAGGAGCCGGGCATCAATCTGGCGACCAAGAAGCCGATCGAGGAGCCGAAGCCCTGACGCCTGCGACCCATCCTGCCTGAGCATGCGTTTCCGGGATCGCGGACAGCCGCGGTCCCGGAGATCTGCACCCGCCGGGACCGTCCCGTACGGTTCCGCCTGCAGCCATAATCAGAGACCCCACAGTGCAGACAGATCCCGCCAAAGACGTCGAGGGCCGGTCTGGCGCGTCCCCGGGAGTTCCCGCGGATGCGCCTTCCACCGCAGAGCATCTGGAGGTGGTGCCGCGCCGATCCGCATGGCGCTTCCTGCCGCCGCTGATCGTCATCCTGATCGCTCTGCAGATTCTGGAGAGCATCGTCTTCAACCCGCGCTTCGAGTGGGCCTTGGTTGGCAGTTACCTGTTTTCGCCCGTCATCCTGTCCGGCCTTGCGATGACGCTTGGCCTGACCGTGCTGTGCATGGTCACCGGCGTGGTGCTTGGCGTCGTCCTTGCCGTGATGCTGCGTTCGAACCTCTGGATCGTCTCCGGTTTCGCCAAGATCTACATCTGGTTCTTCCGGGGAACGCCGATCCTGGTGCAGCTCATCTTCTGGTACAATCTGGCAGCCCTTTTCCCCGATCTTTCCGTCGGCATCCCGTTCGGTCCGCGCTTCTTCGGCATCGATACGAACGTGCTCGTGACGCCCTTCGTGGCCGCCTTCCTCGGGCTCTCTCTCAACGAGGGGGCCTACATGGCCGAGATCGTGCGCGCGGGCATCTCCTCCGTCGACAGCGGCCAGGAGGAGGCGGCCCGCTCCATCGGCATGACGCACCTGCGCGCCATGCTCCGCATCGTGCTGCCTCAGGCCATGCCCTTCATCATTCCGCCGACCGGTAACGAAACCATCGGCATGCTGAAGATGACGTCGCTCGTCTCCGTCATTGCCCTGTCGGATCTGCTCTATTCGGCCCAGGCGATCTATTCGCGCAACTTCCAGGTCATCCCGCTGCTGCTGGTGTGCTGCTGCTGGTACTTGTTCATGACCAGCGTTCTCACCGTCATCCAGGGCCGCATCGAGCGCCACTATTCGCGGGGGCGCCACGGTGGCGGTCCGGTCGGGGGAGGTCACTGATGAGCGTTCACATGGTCGAGGCGCGCGGCGTCGAGAAGCGCATTCGCCAGCTCGATATCCTCAAGGGCATCGATTTTCACGTCGATCGCGGCGAGGTGGTCAGCCTGATCGGGCCTTCGGGCTCGGGCAAGTCGACGTTCCTGCGCTGCATAAACCACCTGACCAAGATCAGCGCCGGCTATCTCGCCGTGGACGGGGAGGCGGTCGGCTACCGGCGCGAGGGCAATAAGCTCTACGAACTGTCGGACGCGGAAATCGCCATCAACCGCGCCTCCATCGGCATGGTCTTTCAGCGGTTCAACCTGTTCGGTCACATGACCGCCCTGCAGAACATCATCGAGGGGCCCGTGCAGGTGAAGCGCGAGCCGGCGGCGCAGGCCAGGGAACGGGCGCGGCAGTTGCTCGATCGCGTCGGGCTTGCCGAAAAGGAAGGGGCCTATCCGTCGGAGCTTTCCGGCGGCCAGCAGCAGCGCGTGGCGATTGCCCGGGCGCTGGCGATGCAGCCCAAGCTGATGCTGTTCGACGAGCCGACATCGGCGCTCGATCCCGAGCTCGTCGGCGAGGTGCTGGACGTGATGAAGGGCTTGGCTGCCGACGGCATGACGATGATCGTCGTTACCCACGAGATGGGGTTCGCTCGGGAGATCTGCGACCGCGTCGCCTTCATGGACGATGGCCGCATGGTCGAGGTGGGGCCGCCGGCGGAAGTGTTCGGCAACCCGCAAAGCGAGCGGGCGCGCGCCTTCTTCGCGCGCATTCTGTGAGGGGAAAACGCGGCCGCTCGACAGGGATTTGACGCTGTCGCCGGCGTCTGGCGTCCCTCTCCTCTTTGTCGGGGAGCGCAAGCCAATTCAGGTTCTGCCGGGGGCGCACCCCGGTTTCGGTTTTGCTCCGGGGCGGCGGGAATTCTTCCGGCCCGCGCCCTCCGGGCAAGGGCGGTGCCGCCCCCGGTCAGGCCGGGCAGCCCGCATGTGTTTGGTTGAGAAAGGACATCTCATGACCGTTGATGAAGCTATCAAGGCGCTTGAAGCCGAGCGCGAGAAGATCTGGCTCGAACAGCCGGAAGAAATCCGCTTGCTGAGCGAGGGGTACGTTCCGCGCAATTCCGGCTCGCGCGGTCAGTATCTGTCGACGATGATCTTCGCCGAGGGCGAGGCCCGCACCTTCGCCGACGAATTCCTGTGGGGCATGATCCGCGTTCTGGAAGACGGTACGCCGGACCTGAAGACGCTTCAGGCCTACATCACCGAAGTCATCGGCTACAAGGCGTCGTTCTTCGACTTCGTCGGCCTGCCGCACGCCTGCGAGATGACGCGCATATATGTGGACGCGGCCAACGCCTGCACCACCAACGACGAGCTCCTGGCCCTTTCCAAGGCGGCGCTGAGCTACGCCAACCGACTGCACATGTGGTGCGACTTCATCCTGCCCTGGGGGCTGGGTGGCGGTTTCCGCAAGAAGCCGGTCAAGGCCGACTGAGCGCCCAGAGAAGAACAGGAGAAACGACATGCGTCTGGCAATGGAAGTTGAAGGCAAGGAAATCTGCAAGATCGAGGTCTTCGAGGACAAGTGCCCGATCATCGCGAAGGAGCTGCGCGAGAAGCTGCCGCTGAAGACGATGCTTCAGCACGGCAAGCTCAATGGCGATCTGATCTTCTTCACCCTGCCGATCGTCGCGCCGTGGGAGAACAAATACATCACCGGCGACCTCGGCAAGGAACGCATCAAGGAAAAGGGGACGGCGGCCGGCACGGTCTGTTTCTATGGTCCCCGCCAGCAGTTCTGCATCGTCTATGGCGACGACACCTCTGACGAGCCGCTCCCGATCTCCTATATCGGCGAGGTTGTGGAAGGCGAGATGCAGCTTCGCGTGACGGGCATGGAAACCTGGTTCGACCAGGGCCGCGTTCTGGAGCTGAAGGTCATCGACTGAAACGGGCGGCCGTTTCGTGAAATGGGAAAGGGCCGCCCTGCGGGTGGCCCTTTTTGCATGCGGGAACCGGCTTTGCGGTCCCCGGTCGGCCTCAGTGGCCGGGCGCGAAGCGGGCGGAGAGGTGGTAGACGTCGCCGCGGAAGATCTGACGCACGAAGGTGACCGTCAGACCGTTACGCCAGGTGCGGCGCTCCAGGCACAGGCAGGCCATCGAACGGGGGATCTCGAGCTCCTGCGCAACCTGTCGTGTGGGCGTGATGGCGTAGATGTTGTGCTCTGCTTCCGTCCAGGGAACGTTGTCGAGAAGCCAGGAACCCGGTGGTGTGGCCTCGAAACTTGTATCAGCGGCCGCCGGCACGGCGGCGACGTTGATGATGCGGGTTTCGCTGACGAAGGGAAGTTCGTCGGCGAAGTGTCGGGACCTTATCTCCACGATCTGCGATCCGGCATCGAGCTGGAAGGTCTTCGCGTCCGCCGCATCCGCCGTGCGCCCGGTGCGCGAGCGAAGCTCGTAGCGGTATTTCTTTCCGCGCTTCCTGATTTCCTCCGGCAGGTTCGGAATGGCCAGCACCGCCGATTCCATTCCCGGCTGGGCGACGAATGTGCCCGCGCGGCGTCGCCGCTCCACAAGCCCCGACTGCACCAGCGCCGAAATCGCGCGGTTCACGGTCATGCGCGCACAGCCGTACTGGGCCATGAGTTCGTGCTCGTAGGGAATACGGTGGCCCGGGGGCCAGTCGCCGGAGAGAATACGTTCTTCCAGATCGTTCCGTATGCGCTTGTGCAACGCAATGTCGCCGGAGGCAGAACTGGTTTGTCCGTTGGAATAAGTCACTGAAGTACCCGGTTTAAAAAAATCCTTGTAGCGCTCTTCGGCTGCGTCTCGCAAATGATGCCGGCCCTTTTTCACCAGCTTGACGCCGCGTCGCCGGGTGCAGCCCACCATTGTCGAATTTGCCGAGAAGATCCAGACGTCAATGAGCGCGCTCGCGTGACCGGGTAGTTGGTGCCGGATGGCCCGTGGCGAGACTGACGATATCGGCTGGCGCACCGAACGGGATGCCGGTAACGGCAACGCCGAGCGCCGGCGCACCGCCGCGATGGGCGCCTTCGAAGAGCGCGCGGCCGGTTGATCCACCTTTGCCTGATGCCAGAACGTTGCGCGCATGTTCGGCAAGGCGTTGCAAATATTTGAGCTGGCACAGCTCGCCTGCGACCGTCACCTCGATCTCGCCCCCAGATGTATCCACACGCACCTTTTCCGCCCGGCTGCCTGGCGGGAATGCTCGCTCGAACCAGAGGCTGTGCATGGTTTTTTCTCTCTTTAGAAAAGCACGCTGGACAATCGGATCTGAAATATGTCTATACATAGTACATGGAAAATGCCAGCTTGAATTCCGACCTTTCTCCGCCTGATGCGCCGCGTGAGCGCGTGTGGACGAATGCCCGTATCGCCACGATGGTACCCGGCACGGGCGGCAATGATGCTCTTGGTCGCATCGAGGATGCGGTCGTGGCCGTTCGGGGCGGACGCATCGTTCATGTCGGGCCGCGCGCCGACGCGCCGGACCTTTCCGGCTTCGAACCCGTCGATTGCGAGGGGCGCTGGATCACCCCGGGCCTGATCGACTGCCACACGCATCTGGTTCATGCGGGCAACCGCGCGAAGGAGTTCGCGATGCGGCTCGCCGGTGCGTCCTACGAGGAAATCGCGCGGGCCGGCGGCGGTATCGCATCGACGGTGCGCGACACGCGGGCGGCGGACGGGAACCGCCTGCTTGCGGAGAGCCTGCCGCGACTCGATGCGCTGCTGGCGGAGGGGGTGACCACGATCGAGGTGAAGTCGGGTTACGGCCTCAACCTTGAGGATGAATTGAAGACGCTGAAGGCAGCTCGCCGGCTCGGCGAGCTGCGGCCCGTGTCGGTCGCGAGGACGTTCCTTGGCGCCCACGCCATTCCGCCGGAATTTGCGGACGATCGTGACGGGTACCTGCGGCTGGTGATCGAGGAGATCCTTCCCGCCGTGGCGAAGGCCGGACTTGCTGATGCGGTCGATGCCTTCTGCGAGGGGATCGCGTTCTCGCCGGAAGAGGTCGCGCGGCTGTTTGCGGCGGCCAAGGCGCTCGGCCTACCGGTGAAGCTTCACGCCGACCAGCTTACCAACGGCCACGGCGGCGCGCTTGCCGCCCGTTTCAATGCCCTTTCGGCCGATCACATGGAATACGCCGACGAGGCGGCAGCGGTCGCCATGAGCGGGGCGGGGACGGTGGCGGTGCTGCTGCCCGGCGCGTTCTATTTCCTGCGCGAGACGCAGAAGCCGCCGGTCGACCTGTTTCGCAAGCACGGCGTGGCGATGGCGCTTGCCACCGACTGCAATCCCGGCACTTCGCCGCTGACCTCGCTTCTCCTCACCATGAACCTGGCCGCCACGCTCTTCCGCATGCCGGTCGACGAATGTCTGGCAGGCGTCACCCGCCATGCGGCGAGGGCGCTGGGGCGGCAGAACGAGGTGGGCACGCTGGAGGCGGGCAAGTGGGCCGATCTGGCGATCTGGGAGGTCGAGGACCTGGCCGAGCTCGTCTATCGGCTGGGCTTCAATCCCTTGGCCCGCCGCGTATGGCACGGACGGTAAGAACATCCTGACGTTGTGATGGGCCGCAGGAGCTTCGTCCGGAGGGGAGGGAGCAAGAGGGTCCCTTTTGTGAAAGAGGCAAATGGCGATGGTTCTGACATTGGAGCCGGGACACGTATCCCTGGCCACTCTTGCGGAGATCTATTTCTCGGGCACACCTGCGGTGCTGGGCGAAAGCGCCTTCCCGGGGCTGAAAAGGGCTGCGGAGCATGTTGCCGGCCTCGCCAATTCGGACGAGCCGACCTACGGCATCAACACCGGTTTCGGAAAGCTCGCGAGCGTGCGTGTTTCGCCGGCGGACCTGGCGACGCTGCAGCGCAATCTGGTGTTGTCGCACTGTTGTGGAATGGGTGATCCGTTGCCTGAGGCGATCGTGCGGCTGATGATGTCGCTGAAGCTGATCTCGGTCGGTTGCGGCGCCTCGGGTGTGCGGGTGGAACTGGTACGCCTCATCGAGGCGATGCTTGCGCGCGGTGTCATCCCGGTGATCCCTGAAAAGGGCTCCGTCGGCGCTTCGGGCGACCTCGCCCCGCTTGCGCATTTCGCGGCCGTACTGATGGGCGAGGGCGAGGCCTTTGTCGACGGCGACCGTTTGCCCGGCCGTGCCGCGCTGGAGCGGGTGGGACTTGAGCCCGTGCCGCTGGCCGCCAAGGAGGGCCTTGCGCTCATCAACGGCACGCAGACCTCGACCGCGCTGGCGCTGGCCGGCCTCTTCCGCGCTCACCGGGCGCTTCAGGCCGCCATCGTCTCTGGCGCGCTGTCCACCGATGCGGCGATGGGCTCGTCCGCGCCGTTCATCGAAGAAATCCATACGCTGCGTGGCCATCAGGGCCAGATCGACGCGGCCGCTTCGCTGCGCGCGTTGCTCGATGGTTCCGCGATCCGCGAAAGCCACCTGACCGGCGACAGCCGCGTGCAGGATCCCTATTGCATCCGCTGTCAGCCGCAGGTGATCGGCGCCTGCCTCGACCTGTTGCGCCAGGCTGGCCGTACGCTTGAGATAGAGGCGAATGCCGCAACGGACAATCCGCTGATCCTGGAAGACGGCACGGCGGTTTCCGGCGGCAACTTCCACGCCGAGCCGGTGGCCTTCGCCGCCGACCAGATCGCGATCGCGGTCTCCGAGATCGGGGCGATCACCCAGCGCCGCATCGCGCTGCTGGTCGACCCGGCGCTGAGCTTCGGTCTGCCGGCATTCCTGGCGGCCAATCCGGGGCTGAATTCCGGCTTCATGATCGCGGAAGTCACCTCTGCCGCGCTGATGTCCGAAAACAAGCAGATGACGCATCCGGCTTCGGTCGATTCCACGCCGACCTCGGCGAACCAGGAAGATCACGTCTCCATGGCCTGCCACGGCGCGCGTCGGTTGCTCGCCATGACGGAGAACCTTTTCTCCATCGTCGCCATCGAGGCGTTGGCGGGAACCGCGGGCATCGAGTTCCGCGCTCCAGTGGAGACGAGCGCGCAACTTGCCGGCGTAATCCACGGGGTCCGGGGCATCGTGACGAGGCTGGAGGAGGACCGCTACATGGCGAACGATTTGGCGTCCGCGTACGGGTTCGTCGCCTCCGGTGCCTTTGTCGAGCCGGTTGCGAACCTTCTGCCGACGCTGGAGGAAAAATGATGTCCTTTATCGTTGAACACGGCACTCCCTGTCATGAGGTCATCGAAGGCGAGATCGTGCGGGTGAAGGCGACACACGGCATCGCGGTCCTGTTTGACTGCCATTCCATCCGCTCACGTATTCCGTTCCTCCGCAAGGGCATGTTGACGGACGTCAACATCGGTACGAACGAGGGTGCCACATGTGCGCCGGAGATCGAGGCGGCACCCGCCGAAACTGCTGCTGATGTAGAGGGTTACGCCCATGTCCTGAATGGTCGATTCAAGGGCGGCTGGAAGACGCGCCACTACGGTCAGCCGCGCGACGGCGTTGATGCGATCCAGCTTGAACTCACCCAGTCGGCCTGTCTCGCCACAGAGATCCTTCCCTTCGACCACGACGCGGACAAGGCGGAACGCCTGCGCGTCCATCTGAAAAATGCCCTCCGGCGCATCGAGGCGTTCGCCTCGGAAGCTGCGGCAGCAGGAAAGACGAAATGAGCAATCCCCGTCACAACACCCGCGAAGTCCGCGCTCTGCGCGGCGCCGAGCTGAATGCCAAGTCGTGGCTGACCGAAGCTCCGATGCGCATGCTGATGAACAACCTCGATCCGGATGTCGCCGAGCGCCCGAACGAGTTGGTCGTCTATGGTGGCATCGGTCGCGCCGCGCGCACGTGGAACGACTTCGACAAGATCGTCGAGACGCTGAAGACGCTCGAGAACGACGAGACGCTGCTGGTGCAGTCCGGCAAGCCGGTGGGCGTCTTCAAAACCCACGCCGATGCGCCGCGCGTTCTCATCGCCAATTCCAATCTGGTGCCGCGCTGGGCGAACTGGGAGCACTTCAACGAGCTCGATCGCAAGGGCCTGATGATGTACGGCCAGATGACGGCGGGCTCGTGGATCTATATTGGCGCGCAGGGCATCGTGCAGGGAACTTACGAGACCTTCGCGGAGGCCGGCCGCCAGCACTATAGCGGGGATCTCAAGGGCCGCTGGATCCTGACCGGCGGGCTTGGCGGTATGGGCGGCGCGCAGCCGCTCGCCGCCGTCATGGCCGGCGCCTGCTGCCTGGCGGTCGAATGTGACGAAAGCCGCGTCGATTTCCGCATGCGCACCCGCTACGTCGATGAAAAGACGCACAGCCTCGACGAGGCGCTCGCCATGATCGAGCGCTGGACCGCCGCAGGCGAGGCGAAGTCAGTGGCGCTGATCGGCAACGCGGCGGAAATCTTCCCGACGCTGCATCGTCGTGGCGTGAAGCCGGATATCGTCACCGACCAGACCTCCTCGCACGATCCGATCCACGGCTACCTTCCGCTCGGCTGGTCGGTCGCGGAATGGCGCGAGCGTCAGGAAACCGAGCCCAACGCCGTCAACAAGGCGGCGCGTGCATCCATCAGGAAGCATGTCGAGGCGATGGTGGCCTTCGCCAAGGACGGCATCCCGACTGTCGACTACGGCAACAACATCCGCCAGATCGCCTTCGACGAGGGCCTGAAGGACGCGTTCATCTTCCCGGGCTTCGTGCCGGCCTACATCCGCCCGCAGTTCTGTAAAGGAATCGGTCCGTTCCGCTGGGCGGCGCTGTCGGGCGATCCGGAAGACATTTACCGCACCGACGAGAAGGTGAAGGAGCTGCTGCCGAACGACACGCATCTCCACAATTGGCTCGACATGGCGCGCGAGCGCATCGCCTTCCAGGGGCTGCCGTCGCGCATCTGCTGGGTCGGCCTCGGCGATCGTCACCGTCTCGGTCTCGCCTTCAACGAGCTCGTCGCGAAGGGCGAGGTCAAGGCGCCGATCGTCATCGGCCGGGACCACCTCGATTCCGGTTCCGTTGCCTCGCCCAACCGCGAGACCGAATCCATGCGTGACGGGTCCGACGCCGTGTCCGACTGGCCGCTGCTGAACGCCATGCTGAACGTCGCTTCTGGCGCCACGTGGGTGTCGATCCACCACGGCGGCGGCGTCGGGATGGGCTTCTCGCAGCATGCGGGCATGGTCATCTGCTGCGACGGCTCGGAAGATGCCGCCCGCCGCATCGGCCGCGTGCTGTGGAACGATCCGGCCACCGGCGTCATGCGACATGCGGATGCGGGCTACGAAAGCGCCCTCGAATGTGCGAAGGAGCATCAACTTCGGCTCCCCGGCATACTGGGTAATTGAGATGCGTCATTTGAAGGCAACTGGTCACTTCCGCATGCCCTGGAAGAACGGCAAGGGGGAGACGGCGGAAATCGCCGTCTTTCCGGAAGGCGCCGGGCTCAATGACTTCAGCTGGCGGCTCTCAATGGCGACGGTCGCGGAACCAGGACCGTTTTCGTCGTTTCCCGGTGTCGACCGGGTACTGGCGGTTGTCGAGGGCGAGGGGCTGCGGCTCTACATCGAAGGCGATATGGAGACCGTTACCCCGATCAGCGATGCGGTCTCCTTTCCGGGCGATGCCGCGGTCGCGTCAGACCTGCTTGGCGGGCCGGTTACCGATCTCAACCTGATGACCAGGCGCGGCATTTGCCATGGTCGGATCGACCGCGTGCGCGGCCCGCAGCACATGGAGATCGAGGCGGATGGACTGGCGACGCTTGTCGTCGCGCTTTCTCAGTGCGTCTTGACGGGGAGCCGGGTGAGGGATGACGCAGCGGATGGTGAGCTGCTCGAACTGGGCAGGCTCGATGCTGTTGCGCTGGAAACGGGAGACAGGGCAATGCTCAGCAGTGTGTCTGGCGGGCTGGATCTTCTGACGGTCCGGATCTTCGGCGAGGCGCCGCATTCGCGCTGAGACGGCACGGGTTTCTTGCGGCCGGGACGGACGGTGTCACCGTCGTCCCCGGCCGATCGGGCTGGCTGGACGCTATGCATCGGCAAAAATCGGCAGACGTCCCATCTTGAAATATTCAGCATGACGCAGGGGGAGGGTATAGCCGTGTCGGCGCTATTGACGGAGATAATGGGCTGAGATAAGGTTTAATTCGTTTTTATATTAGTATTTTCGGTTTTTATATATGCTTTTGGATTCTGTTAGGCAGCTAACGCCCCACATGCGTGCGTATTCGGAGGAATTCGCAGATAGCGGCAACATAAACTGGTTGCCCTATACCATGTACTTCCATCCCTACGGCTACCGCTCCGAGGTCGTGAACACCGACGATATCGGCTTTCGCTATTCGCAGAGCCGCGGCCGGGATTATTCCGTTGCCGACCATGACGGTATCGACGCGGTACGGGTGATCGCCGGGAGTTCGACGGTCTTCGGGATCGGGGCGAGCGGCGACCGGCATACGCTGGCCTCGCGGCTCAGCGAGATCGATCCGCGCGGCTTGCCTTGGATTAATTTCGGTGGGCGCAGCTTCAACTCCACGCAGGAGATGATCCTGTTCGCCCTCAACCGCCATCATCTGCCCAAGGTGAAGGAAATCGTGCTCTTCTCGGGTTTCAACGACCTGGGCCTTGCGCGGCTGCCGAAGCGGCTGCGTCAGGAGCATGGTGCGTTTTTCATGTGCAACGACTTTTTCGACGCCATGGGCGCGCGAAAGCAGTCGCGCTTCTCGTCTTGGTTCCAGAACGCGCGCAAGGCGGCCGCTGCGGCGGACGAAGTGCCGACGCTGGAGGAGCAGATCGACCAAGCCGCCCGGCTGGTGCTTCGCAATCTCGCGAACTGGCGGGCTATGGCGCGAGATGTTGGGGCGGAGCTGACTTTCGTCCTGCAACCTCTCGCCAACTGGGTGCGCAAGACGGGCACCCGCGAAGAAGAGGCCCTCTTCACCGAGCTGGAGAGGAAGGGCCGGTTCGCCGAAACATACGGTGACATTCTGGAGGAAGACGCCTACCGCGATTATCGGGACCGGCTTGCCAGCGGGGCAAAAGACCTCGGCGTGCCGTTCATCGATATCGTGCCGTTCATTCGGGAAAGCTTGCCGGACGACTTCTGGCTTTTCGTCGACCGGATTCATTTTACCGACCGGGGCCATGACTGGATGGCCAATCTTTTGCTGAAAAAGCTTTTGCACGAGAAGGGATAATGTCGATGTCACGTTTCATCCGGTTCATCAGGGCGCTTTTTGGTTTCAAGTCCGCACAGCAGGCCAAGAAGAAAGACGCCACCATCTATCCCATGTTCTGAGCAAGCCGGCGGACCGGAGCTGGAGAGCCCGCTGGCCGCAACCGACCGGGTGCGCCTTCCGGACGAGGTCTTGGGCCGCTTGTCCAGGTCGGTGCGCGGTTGCGTGCGCCGTCACCGGGAGGCGTGCGTTTTTGCTTGTTTTGATTGAGGTATTTCATGTGGCGTCGTGTCTTTGCGTATGCGGTGAACCCTGAGGTCTATCTCGACGCGGACAATATCCGATCGCTGCTACCGAAGGTGGCGGTGAGCGACGGGCTGCTTTCCGAGCGGCTGGCGCGCCTGCGCAGCCGTGCCGACGAGCTGGCCGCGCGGTGGAGCGATCTCGTCGAGACGGTGGGCGGCGGTCGCGGCAAGGGCTGCGGCAAGGGCTGCGATGGTGAAGCCGAGCTAGCCATCTTGCAGCAGAGCGCGCCGCTAGCGTCCGCTTTTGGAGCCGCGTTGCAAGGCCTGAGCGCTCCCTGTGTCTTTGAGGATCCGGTCAACCTGCGAGTGATGGCGCTGCTTGCCGATGATGTGGGCGCAGGCGCACCGGAGCGGGGGCGTTTCGACCGTTTTCGCGAAATGTGCCGCGCCTGCGAATTGCCGTGGGTGGCGGGCGGCGTTGCGGAACTGGCCGATCGGCGCGAAATTCGCGACGGAATGTTCCGGCTGCCAGCGACGATCTACGCGATGAGCCGGCGATCCGACGAGTTCGATTGCGAGCTGATCGGGCTCGATCTGGCGTGGCGTCATGTCGGCTTGCTGCCCGCCTGGCGGGCCCTGCTGCTCGATGCGAAGCGGCGGCGTGCGCTGGACGTGTCGACGGCGGCGACTATCGATCTTCCGGAAGGGGCGAGCCCAAAGGCGCATGCGCTGGCGATTGCCGGAGAAATCGCGCGCGATCCGGGCCGCGCGGCGCGGCTTTGTCACGGCGTCGCGCTCTTTGCGGCGCTGCTCGACGAGATGGACGCGCTGCTGCACGCGATCGTGCGTTCGCTCGCCGATCCCCGGCTTGCCATGGCCATTCTGGTACAAGACCGGGCGCGGGAGGCGCGCATCTATCACGGCGATTTCAGGCTGGAGGGGCGACCGCTCGGCGACTGGTTCGCGCAGGCCCAGAGTGATCCGATTCCGCTGGTCGATGCGCTCGGCCGCAGCCGGCTGGTCCGGCCGGGCGAACCGGAACGAAGCCGGCTGATCTCCGGGCTGATCCGCGAGGATGGGGCGATGTTCCGCATCTTCTCCGCAGCCGACATCGAAATCATCCGGCGCTGGATCGTCTGGCTGGGGACCGCGGCTGCTGCGCCGGGACGCGTCGGCGAAGCAAAGCTGTGGGGAGAACAGGCGACCATCCTGCCGCGCGCGGTCTTTCTCAGTCACGACCATCGTCCGATTTCGGGCGGAAATCTTGCGATCGGCGCTTGGCCGGGCGACATCCGGGCCGCCTATTTTCTGCTCCAGGGGCGGGCGCTCGCTCCACGTACACGGGAATTCGCTGGGGCTTATTGCGCGTTCTGGCTCGATCTGGCCCGCCGGTCCATTGATCGCAGCGATCGTTCGCTTCCGCCGGAGTGGCAGCCGGGGGAGTTGCGCGAATGGCTGCTCGCCTCCCACGATGCCCACGACCGGGCCTTCCTGGAAGGACGGAACCGGGAGATGCCCGGTCGGGAGGAGGTGGTTGACCAGACGGTGCAGCTTGCGCCGCTGACGCTCATCGACGGGGCATGGCTTCAGGGCTTCACCGAGGCTTCGCTTGCGTCCAGCCGGGTCGGCGCACCGCTTTTCGAGACCTATTGGGACGAGCTCGGAAACGGGGTGTGGGCGATCAACCATCCCAAGATCTACCGCGACGTGCTGGCCGCGATGGACGTGGTGCTGCCGCCGACGGGATCGCGTGCCTTCGCGCAGGATCCGCGGATCAAAGACGCCTCGTTCCGGCTGCCGGTCTATTGGCTTTCCATTGGCAAGTTTCCGGTCAGCTACCGGCCCGAGATCCTGGGTCTCAATCTGGCGATGGAGCTTTCCGGCGTCGGCGGCAGCTACCGCAATGCCCGCGAGTTCCTGAAGCACTACGGTTTCCCGACGATCTTCGTGGACCTCCACAACACGATCGACAACGTGTCGACCGGCCATTCCGCCTGGGCGGCGGATGCGATCGACGCCTATGTGCAGGCGACCAGAGACACGGTGCCGGCTTCGGAAAGCTGGGCGCGGATCCGTGCCGGATACGAGTCGCTCGCCCCGATTGCAGACGATGCCGCTGAGCTCGATTTCTTCGCGCTCAAGGAGACAAGAGCGTCGGGGCAGGCGGGCACTCCGCTCGGCACGATCGGGCCGTTCCTGCATCACTCGCTCCACGAGACGGAGATTGCAGCATGACGTTGTATCACCTTGGAATTTCCGCCTTCTATCACGACAGTGCCGCGGCTCTGGTCGCGGATTCCAGGATCGTCGCAGCGGCGCAGCAGGAGCGGTTCAGCCGCATCCGCCACGACAACGGCTTTCCCGAGGACGCGATCCGCTACTGTCTGGCGAGCGCGGGTATCCGGCTCTCCGATCTTGCCTCGGTGAGCTACTACGAGGATCCGAAGCTGAAGTTCCGCCGCACGCTGTCCTCATTCGCGAGCGCAGGGCCCGGCGGCCTGCCGGCCTTCCGGCACATCCTGCCGGAATGGATCCGCTGGAAGGGCAAGGCCGCGCAGGTGGTGGAGAACCGGCTGGCGGCGATGAACAACGGCGTGCCGGTGAAGGTGGAAACCGGCGAGCATCACCGCTCGCACGCGGCCTCCGCCTTCTATCCCTCTCCCTTCGAGAGTGCCGCGGTGCTGTGCGTGGACGGGGTGGGGGAGTGGCACACGACGACAGTGTGGCACGGCCGGGGGCGCCGGCTGAGGCTCGCCAACTCGATCTCCTATCCGCACTCGCTGGGGCTTCTCTATTCGGCCTTCACCTACTTCTGCGGCTTCAAGGTCGATTCCGGCGAATACAAGCTGATGGGGCTCGCGCCCTACGGTCGGCCGATCTATGCCGACAGGATCCGCGACCATCTGATCGAGATCCGGAAGGACGGTTCGTTCTCGCTCAACATGGCGTATTTCTCGTTCCTGCAAGGTCAGCGGATGGTGGGCGAGGAATTCGCGAGGCTTTTCGGTCGCCCACGGCGCGAAGCCGAAAGCGAGCTGACGCAGGACGAATGCGACCTCGCGGCCTCCGTCCAGCAGGTCACGACGGAGGCGGTCATCGGCCTTGCACGCGCGGCCAAGGCGATGACCGGCGAGGCGCGGCTCTGCCTTGCCGGCGGCGTGGCGCTCAACTGCGTCGCCAACGGGGAGCTTTCGCGCTCAGGGTTGTTTTCGGAAATCTGGATCCAGCCGGCGGCAGGTGACGCCGGTTGCGCGCTCGGGGTGGCGCTCGATCAGGACGTGCGGCGTACCGGGCGGCGACCGCAGGTCAAGTCGGGCCAACAAGACGCCATGCAGGGATCGTTGCTCGGGCCGTCATACGATGACGATGACATCGCCAGCTTTCTGGAAGGTCGAGGCGCGCCTTATCACCGCTACGATGAGAAGCGGATGCTGGAAGCGACCGCCGAGCATCTCGCCAGGGGGCGGGTCGTCGGCTGGTTCCAGGGGCGGATGGAATTCGGCCCTCGTGCGCTCGGCGCGCGCTCGATCCTCGGCGATCCGCGCAATGTCGAGATGCAGAAGACGATGAATCTCAAGATCAAGTTCCGCGAGTCCTTCCGCCCCTTCGCGCCGGCCGTTCCGGCGGAGGCGGCGGACGACTATTTCGATGTGCGCCAGGACAGCCCGTATATGCTGATCGTCTCGCCGGTTCTGGAGAAATGGCGGCGCGAGAGCGGGGAGCGCGGTCTCGGATCCATCAACGAAGTGCGTTCGGACTTGCCGGCGATCACTCATGTCGACAACTCGGCACGGGTTCAGACGGTCCACGAGGAGACGAACCCGCAATTCCACCGGCTGCTCCGCCACTTTGCGGACAAGACCGGTTGTCCGGTGCTTGTGAACACCTCCTTCAACGTGCGCGGCGAGCCGATCGTCTGCACCCCAGAGGAGGCCTACACCTGCTTCATGCGGACGAACATGGATGTCCTCGTTCTGGGAAATTGCGTGCTGATCAAGAACGACCAGCCGCCGCTTGAAAACGATGTCGACTGGCGCAGCGAAATCGCGCTCGACTGATATTGTGCTGCCGAACAGGAGCGTATTATGCTCTCTTTTCTAAGTTCAATTGTTTACGTTCTTTTCTTTCTCCCGATTTGGGCTGTTCGCCGGATTTTCGGCCTGAGCCGTTTCGAGCGCCGCTTTCATGCGCGCAGGAGCACCTGGGACAGTTCTGTTTCGTCCCAAGAATGACCCCGCCGCGACCGATTTGACGAAGTGCGATTTGATGACAAGTGATTTGGATGACGTGAAAAAATGTCGGCAACCATCTACAAGAAGCTGAGCGATATGCCGCTGCGCCTGACGGGCGGGGAGGGCGTCTGGCTGCACGCAGAAGGGCGTGCGCCGATCCTGGACACATGCGGCGGGGTGGTGGTTTCAAGCCTCGGCCATCGGCATCCGCGCATTCGGGCCGCCATGGCGCGGGCGGCGGACGATGTCGCCTGGGCGCATGCGGGCAGTTTCACCTGCGACGCGGCCGAAGAGCTGGCGGAGCTTTTGATCGACGAGGCCGGGCCGGGGCTTTCCCATGTCCAGTTCCTCTCCGGCGGGTCGGAAGCGATGGAACTGGCGGTAAAAGTCGCCTACCAGTACCACTGCGAGCGTGGCGAGCCCGCCCGCAAGCGCTTCATCTCGCGTCGCCAGAGCTATCATGGCAGCACGCTCGGCACGCTGGCGCTGTCGCACAATCCCGCCCGCCGCGGCGTTTTCGAGCCGCTTTTGGCCAAGGCCTCTTTCGTTTCCGCCTGTAACGCCTATCGCGGCCGCAAGTCCCGAGAAAGCGATGCGGACTATGTGGCCAGGCTTGCGCGTGAACTCGATGCCCGAATTTCGGCGCTTGGGGCCGAGACTGTTGCCGCCTTCGTCGCGGAGCCAGTCGTGGGGTCCACCAACGGGGCGGTGCCCGCGGTTCCGGGCTATTTCCGGGCGATACGCGAGGTCTGCGACCGTCACGGCCTGCTGCTCATTCTCGATGATGTGATGTCGGGGATGGGGCGCACAGGGCATCTCTATTCGCATATCGAGGATGACGTGGCCCCTGACATCGTCGCCATCGGCAAGGGGCTGGCGGCAGGCTACCAGCCGATTTCGGGCTACGTCGTGGCCCCTCACGTCTACGAGGCACTGCGCGCCGGCTCCGGCATCCTTCAGAACGGTCAGACCCATGTGAACCACCCGTTCGCCTGCGCGGTGGCGCTTGAGGTGCAGAAGACCATCCGTGACGAGGGGCTCATCAATGCGGTGCGCCGGCAGGGCGGGCGGCTTCGCTCCGGGCTGGAGGCGCTCGCGCGGGACCATCCCTTCATCGGCGACGTGCGTGGGCGCGGGCTCTTCCTCGGGATCGAGTTCGTCGCCGACAAGGAGACGCGAGAACCTTTGCCGGAAGGGGCAGCCATCGCGGCGAAGCTGAAGAGGACGGGTTTCGACAATGGGCTGCTGCTCTATCCCGGCTCCGGCACGGCGGACGGTCGGGAGGGGGCTCACATCCTGTTTGGCCCGCCTTTCATCGCAAGGGATGACGAGATCGATGAACTCCTAGCCCGTCTGGAGCGTGTGCTCTGGACCGTCCTGCCGGACATGCAACGGGTTGCAGGCCATGCACGGTCCGTGGCGGATCCGGTTGGTTAGGGTGCGGTCCGACAAATGAGACGGGATCATTTTTTACGGCAAGCGATTGACTATCGAGGGAAAATTTCATGGTTATACCGAATTCCGCACCGGCGCCCACCCCTTTGAAGAACACCGACAAGGTGTTGCTCTCCGTCGTGGATATGGACTGGTGCGATCTGGGCGTCACCTATGCACGCCAAGTTTTTACCAATCTGGAGGTGCTGTGCTGGGACACGGGCGATCCCGAGCCCGAGCACATCAGGAATTGGGAGGGTGACTGGATCATCTCCTATCGCGGCGATTACATCTTCCCGCCGGAAATCTTCCAGCGTGCGCGCAAGGGGGCGATCAACTTCCACCCCGCGCCGCCGAAATATCGCGGGCTGGGCAGCCAGCACTATGCCATCTACCAGGGCGACGAGACCTACGGCTCCACCTGCCACCATCTGGCGGCCTCCGTCGACACTGGCGACATCGTCGACGTGCAGCGTTTCCGTATTTCGCCGGGCGAGACGGCGTCCTCATTGCGATACCAGGTCGGCGTGCATTGCCTGTCGCAGTTCGTGAGGCTCCTGTCCGACTACATCCTGCCAGGCAATCCGCTGCCGCGTTCGCCGGAGCGCTGGGGCGATCGTCTCTACCGCCAGCGGGAGATCGACGCCTGGCTCGCCAAGACCAAAGCGGACATGCCCGAACACCGGAGCGTCGTATGATGGGCGAGGGCCTTGCCATTTTCCTGCCCAACCTGGCGATGGCCTACGGCACCTATGTCGTGGGCACCTCGAGCCCCGGCCCGGCGAACATGGCGATCATGCGCAATGCCCTGTCGCACGGCCGGGCCGGAGGCCTCGCGACGGCCTTTGGTGTCATTTCCGGTTCGCTGATCTGGGGCATCCTGTGTGCCGTGGGGCTTGGCGCCGCGCTCGCGCGGATGCCGCAGCTCCTGAACTTTCTGGGCGTGGTCGGCGGTTGCTACCTGATATTTCTCGGCTGGAAAGCTCTGAAAACCGCTCGGGCCGGCCGTCCGGCGGAACTGGGGAGCGTTTCCGATGCTGCCGGCAAGACGGGGGGGCGGCGCCGCGATCTCTATCTCTACGGGCTTGGCCTGCATCTGACCAACCCGAAGGCGATGCTCGTGTGGATGTCGATTATCGCCATCGGCCTGCCTGCGGGGGCCGACAATCTCCTGCTGCCGGTCGTTATCGTGGGGGGCTGCGCAGTCCTTGGCGTGATCATCTTCTGCGCCTACGCGCTTGTCTTCTCCGCTCCTGCCATGATGCGCGGGTACCTTCGGGCGACCGTGCCGATCAATCTTTTCATCGCTATGCTTTTCGCCTTCGCGGGCGGAAGCCTCGCGATCACCTCCGCCCGGCCGCTTCTGGCCGCGTTTGCCGGCTGAACCCTGGGGCGGGCCGGGCGCTTGTGGAACGCCACCACGGGCGTCCGACGGGGACTTTTCGCGTCGGCGGATCCGTCCCGCCGGCGGTGCCTGCTTTTCTCGCGTGAGAGGCCGTTCGGACCATGACGCGCTGCTGCAAGAGAGCCGCCGCGCGTGATCTTGTCGCGCGCTTTTTGAAGTATTTTACACGAGTAAAATAAAATGCTATCGCGTGAAAAATCTGCGATGGGCAGCTGTGCGATAACGACCCCGTCGCGTTCCCAACAAACGCAAGGGAGGATCCATGTTCGCTTCTCGAGTTCTCAAATCCGTTCTGGTTTCAGGTGCTGCGCTTCTCGCCCTCGGTACGGCTTCCGTCGGCGGCGCCTGGGCCGATGGCATCGGCGCTTCGCTTCTCACCCAGCAGCATCCGTTCTACATCGAGCTTGCCGACGCCATGAAGGCGGAAGCGGCGGAGAAGAAGGTGCCGCTGGAGGTCTCCATCGCCAACCAGGATCTGAGCAAGCAGCTCGCCGATGTCGAGGACTTCATCGTCAAGGGCGTGGATGTGATCGTGATCTCGCCGGTCGACAGCCAGGGCGTGCTGCCGGCGATCATGAAGGCGCAGAAGGCCGGCATCAAGGTGCTGACCGTCGACGTGCCGGCCAAGGGCATCGACGTCACCTCCTACATCGGCACCGACAACTACGCCGGCGGCGTGAAGGCCGGCGAGCTGATGGGCAAGGTGCTTAATGGCGAGGGCAAGGTCGCGATCATCGACTACCCGACCGTGCAGTCCGTGGTCGCCCGCGTCGAGGGCTTCAAGAAGGCGCTCGAGAAGTTCCCGAAGATCGAGATCGTCGCCCAGCAGACCGGCATCACGCGTGCCGAGGCTCTGGCGGTTGCCCAGAACATGCTTCAGGCACACCCCGACATCACCGGCATCTTCGGTTTCGGTGACGACGCTGCGCTGGCCGCCGCCGTTGCCGTCAAGTCGCAGGGTCTTCAGGACAAGGTGAAGGTCATCGGCTTCGACGGCATGGAAGAGGCGCGCAACGCCGTGGACAACGATCCCGTCATGGTTGGCGTCATCCAGCAGTTCCCGGGCGAGATGGGCAAGCAGGCCGTCGACACCGCCATCAAGGTGATGAACGGCGAAGACGTGCCGGCCGAGCAGCCGATCGAACCGGGCGTCTACACCGGCAAGTAACGACACCGCCGGAGCCTTTTGCCCTCCGCACCGGATATGCGTATCTGGTTGCGGAGGGCTTTTGTTATCAGACCAATGTGAGGGTGCCCGGAGTGACCGAGACCCCGACTGATGTCGTGCTGTCGATGCGCGATGTGAAGAAGACCTTCGGGCCGATCACCGCGATCCAGCGGATGGAGCTCGACGTGCGACGGGGGCGGGTTCACACGCTTCTCGGCGAAAACGGCGCGGGCAAGTCCACGCTGATGAAGATCCTGGCCGGGGTCCAGCCGGCCACCGAGGGAACCATCCTGCTGGATGGCGTGCCGTTTGCGCCGCGCTCACCGCAGGAGGCGGCCGCCCGCGGGCTGGCTATCGTGTTCCAGGAACTCAGCCTCGTGAACACGCTGACGGTGGCGGAGAATATTCTCGCCACCCGCGAGCCGAGCCGCTTCGGCTTCATCTCCGACCGCAAGCTGGTGGAGCGTGCCGAAACGCTGGTGCGTGAACTCGGCCTGCCCATCGATGTGCGCGCCCGTGTCGGCGATCTCTCCATCGCCCAGCGCCAGCTCGTCGAAATCGCCAAGGGCCTCAGCCACGACGCCAAGATCGTGATCCTCGACGAGCCGACTTCGTCGCTGTCGGACGCGGAGGCGGAAATCCTTTTTCGGATCGTCGGCCGGCTGACGGAGGCGGGCAAGGCGGTGATCTACATCTCGCACCGCATGGAAGAGATCATGCGGCTCTCCGACGACATCACTGTGATGCGCGACGGCGAGTACGTGGCGACGCTGCAAAAGGACAGGACCTCCATCGACGAGCTGATCGCGCTGATGGTCGGCCGGCAGATGAACGAGATCTATCCGCCGCGCGTCGGCGACGAGCCGGGCGAGGACGTGGCGCCCGTTCTGGAAGTGGAGCACCTGTCAGGCGGGCGCGTCTTCCAGGCTGTGAGCTTCTCGGTCAAGCCTGGTGAAATTCTTGGATTTTTTGGCCTTGTTGGCTCGGGTCGCTCCGATGTCATGAAGGCGCTGTTCGGCATGCACTGGTACGAAGGTACCATCCGTCTCGACGGCAAGGACGTGGTGCTGAAGGATCCGACGGACGCCATCCGCCTGGGCATCGGTTTCGTGACCGAGAACCGCAAGGAGGAGGGGCTGGTGCTGGCCCACGCGCTGCGCGCCAACATCACCATGGCCGCACTCGGTCGCGTTTCGTCCGGCGGGTTCCTGAACCGGCATCGCGAGCGCCAGCTTGCGGAGGAGGAAAGCGCGCGGCTGGGCGTGCGCGCCGCCTCCATCGAGGCCACCGCCGGCACCCTTTCGGGCGGCAACCAGCAGAAGGTCGTGCTCGCCAAGTGGCTGACGACCCGGCCGCGGGTGCTGATCCTCGATGAGCCGACCCGCGGCGTCGACGTCGGCGCCAAGTTCGAGATCTACCGCATCATCCGGCAACTGGCCGCAGACGGCACAGCGATCATCATGGTCTCTTCCGAGCTGCCCGAGGTGCTGGGCATGTCGGACCGTGTGGTGATCATGTCGAGAAAGCGGGTGCAGGCGATCGTGCCGCGCGCGGAACTGACACCGGAAAGCGTCATGAGCTTTGCTACGGGACAGAAAAAATGACCGAGACATCCGTCTACAAGGCCGATCCCATGGCCACTCTCAAGACCATGATGCGCCAGTATGGCGGCATCTTCCTCGCGCTCGTCGTGCTGTGCGTGATCTTCTCCATCGCCAATCCGCGCTTCATGTCGGTGGCGAACCTGATGAACATCCTCCAGCAGGTGGCGGTGATCGCGATTGCCGCCTTCGGCATGACATGGGTGATCCTGCTGGGCGAAATCGACCTCTCCGTCGGCTCCATCATTGCGGTCGCCGGCATGGTGGGGGCGCAGGTGATCGGGCTCGGCTGGGGCTTCGTGCCGGCGCTGATGCTGACGCTGGTGTCCGGCATCCTGATGGGCGGCGTGAACGGGCTCTTGACGGCCAAGCTGCTGCTGCCCTCCTTCATCGTGACCGTCGCCACCATGAGCATCTATCGCGGGATGGTAAGCCTGCCGACCAACGGCGCTCCGGCGATGATCATGGACCCGACGTGGACCGCCATCGGAGCCAACAGCTTCCTCGGCGTGCCGATCATCATCTGGATCGTGGTGGGGCTCTTCATCGCCAACCACATTCTGCTGTCCAAGACCACGTTCGGCCGCAAGACCTATCTGACCGGCGGCAACCGCGAAGCGGCGCTCTATTCCGGCATCAAGGTCGACCGGATGAAGATCCTGATCTTCATGATCTCCGGTCTGATGGCCTCGATCTCAGGCATCCTGCTGTCCTCGCGCCTCTATTCGGCCCAGACCAACGCCGGCATGAGCTACGAGCTCGACGCCATCGCCGCAGCCGTTCTGGGCGGCACGTCGCTTTCCGGCGGCACCGGCTCGATGATCGGAACGCTGATCGGCGCGCTGATCATCGGCGCGCTCAACAACGGTATGAACATGCTGTCCGTTCCCTATTTCTACCAGTTGATCGTCAAGGGGCTCGTCATTGTTCTCGCCGTCTGGCTCGACGTGCGCTCCAAGCGGCGGAAAGTCTGAGCAATGGTTGACAAGCAGCTTCTGACCGTCGGCGAGGTTCTCGTCGAGATCGTCGCGACGACGAAGGGCGACGGGTTTCGCTCCGCTCAACCGCTGATCGGGCCGTTTCCCTCCGGCGCGCCTGCGATCTTCGTCGATCAGGCGGCGCGCATCGGGGCGGGGGCGGCGATCATTTCGCGTGTCGGCGCCGACGATTTCGGTCGCGTCAACCTAGATCGGCTCGCGGCCGACGGGGTGAACATCTCCGGCATCGCCATCGCCGAGGACGGCGCGCCGACGGGCTCCGCCTTCGTGCGCTACCGCGAGGATGGCTCGCGCGCTTTCGTGTTCAATATCGCGCATTCAGCCTGCGGCCAGCTGGAGCTGACGGCAGAGGCCGAGGCGGTCATCGACGCCTCGTCGCATATTCACGTGATGGGTACGGCGCTCAGCTCCCCGGGACTTTCGAAACTGCTGAGAACGGCGATCGCGCGGATCAAGGCGCAAGGGGGAACGCTTTCCTTCGACCCGAACCTGCGGCCGGAGATCCTGAACACGCCGGGCCTGCGCACCGCTCTCGGCGAGATCCTGGCGCAGACGGACGTGTTCCTGCCCTCCGGCGACGAGATCTTCCTCTTCACCGAAGCCCGCGATGAGGCCGGCGCGGTGGAGGACCTGCTGGCGCGGGGCATTCCCGAAATCGTCCTGAAGCGCGGGGCAAAGGGGGCTTCTCACTTCTGTGCCGCCGGACGGACCGATGTTGCACCGCTTGCCGTTGAGGAAATCGACCCGACAGGCGCCGGCGACTGCTTTGGTGGTGCCTTTGTCGGGATGTGGCTCATGGGCCGGCCGGTGGAGGAGGCACTCGCCTACGCCAATGCCGCAGGCGCGCACGCGGTGACGAAGGTCGGGCCGATGGAGGGAGCCGCGACCCGCGCCGAACTCGATCAATTCATGAAAGACCGTACGAGGTAGACGATGCCGACGAACATTCTCCACGACATTTCCGACTGGCGCGGACGTGCCGGCGCGTCGGGCATCCCCTCGATCTGTACCGCGCATCCGCAGGTGCTGGTTGCCGCCATGCGCGCGACCGCGCCGACCGGTCTGCCTTTGCTGATCGAGGCGACCTGCAACCAGGTCAACCAGGATGGCGGCTACACCGGCATGACGCCGGCCGACTACCGCGATTTCGCCTTCGCGCTCGCAGACAAGGAGGGGTTTCCCCGCGAACGCCTGATCCTCGGGGGTGACCATCTGGGCCCGAACCCATGGAAAGCTCTGCCGGCGCAAGAGGCCATGGCCAAGGCCGAGGTAATGATTGCGGCGTTTGCGGCCGCCGGTTTCACCAAGCTGCACCTCGACTGCTCCATGGGCTGCAAGGGCGAGCCGGTGGCGCTCGCCGACGAGGAGACGGCGGCACGCGCCGCGCGCCTGGCGGAAGTTGCGGAAGCCAATCTCCCGGGCGGTGACTTTCCCGCACCGGTCTACATCATCGGCACGGAGGTTCCGATCCCCGGCGGTGCGATGGAGGAGATCGGCGAACTGGAACTCACCACACCGGAAGCGGCCAAGACGACCCATGCGGTCACGAAGGCCGCATTCCTTGATCGCGGGCTCGGCGATGCCTTTTCCCGTGTGGTCGGGCTGGTGGTGCAGCCGGGCGTCGAATACGGCAACCACAATGTGGTCGACTACGTGAGTGCCAAGGCCCAGTCCTTGAGCGCGGCGCTTTCCGACATGCCGGGCATGGTCTTCGAAGCTCATTCCACCGACTACCAGACCCGCGACAACCTGCGCGCGCTGGTGCGCGACGGATTCGCGATCCTGAAGGTCGGTCCGGGGCTGACCTTCCGCTGGCGCGAGGCCCTCTATGGCCTCGATCTTATCGCCGAGGAGCTCTTTCCCGGCAGACGCGACAAGACCCTGCGCCAGACCATGGAAGAGGTGATGCTTGCCGCCCCCGCGAACTGGGATCGCTACTATGAGGGCGACGATGCGGAGCGCGCCATGATGCGGCATTTCTCCTATTCCGACCGCATCCGCTATTACTGGCCGGTCGCCGAGGCGCGGGCGGGGGAGAAGGCGCTTTTCGACCTTCTCGCCGGCGTCGAAATTCCGGAGCCGCTTATCGGCGCCTATCTCGGCGCGCGCTATGAGGATGTGCGCGCAGGACGACTGGCGCCCAAGGCGGAGGACCTCGCGCTGGCTGCGGTCGAGAATCTGATGCAGGATTATATTTTTGCCAGCAGGGATTGATTGATCTTGGGACGATTGGACAGCGACGACGCGATTGACGATCGCGAGGAAAAGCCTGCCGAAATCCGCACGATGGAGGACTTTGCCGCCTTCGTCGGTCTGTCCCGTCCCACCGTCTCGAAATTCTTCAACGATCCCGTTTCCGTGCGCGCCAAGACGCGCGCACGGATCGAGGCGGCGGTCGAGCAGTCGGGCTTTCGTCCGAACCTGCTCGCCTCCAACCTCAAGCGCAGCCGGACGCGCGTTCTGGGCGTCATCATCCCCAACACGACCGATCCGTTCTACATGGAGCTGACGCGCTGCATCGAGAGCATCGCGGCGCATGCGGGGTATTTTGCCTTCGTACTGTCTTCCAACGGCGAGCGGGAAATCGAGACCGAGGCGATCGGCCGCCTGCAATCGCTGAACGTCGCCGGGGCCATCGTCGTCCCGCTTGGCGCGGACGAGACGAACGCCGAACTGACGCGGCTCGAAGCGCGCATTCCGCTCGTTTACGTGGACAGCCGCCCCGATCACGAGGCGCCCTTTGTCGGGACCGACAATTCCCAGAGCTTCAATCTGATCGTCGAGTACCTGAGCCGGTCCGGCGCGCCGCCGGCGTTTCTCGGCATGCCGGAAATCAACCGCAACGCCGCCGCGCGCCGCCGCGCCTATGCGGCGGGCATGCAGAAGGTAGGGGGCGAGCCGGTCTTTCTCGATGTGCCGGACGAAAAGACATGGGACTTCGAGCGCTTCGGACATACGGTGATGGCGAAAACACTCGCGTCTGGCAAGGTCCCCGGCACCGTCCTTTGCGCCAATGACCGACTGGCGTTCGGGGCGTTGCTGGCGGCGTGGGAGGCGGGCTTGCGCGTCGGGCATACGGGCGCCGCGGACATCCGCATCGCCGGTCACGACGATCATCCGCTTGCGCGCTACACCTGTCCGCCGCTGACCACCGTGGCGCAGAACTATGAGGGGATCGCGCGCATCGCCATGCAGAAGCTCATCGCGCTTCTGGACGACACCACCCCAGAGACGCCGCAGCGCACGCTCCTGCGCGGCGACCTGATCCTGCGCGCCTCCGCCTGAGCGGCGCAACTCTCGGCGAGACGGCGACCTCGGCGCTCATCCTTCGAGATGGCCTTTTCGGGCCGCCTCAGTGTCTGGCTCGATAATGGTATCGGGCTATGCGCTTTCGGCCATTCCCCCTCATACCCCTCCGCCGTCATTGCCCGGCGAAGTCCGGGCAATCCACCGGCAGCCGCGGAAGCTGGGGTACGTGCTGGATCACCCGGACTTCGCCGGGTGATGACGGTGGAGAGGTATTAAGGCGTGTAGAATTCGGGCGTAGAATGAACGGCCATTTTTGGGCGATTTTTCCAGCGAACCTTCAGCGGCCTATCGCGTAGGCCTGCATCAGGCGCGGGGTCGCTCCGGCCTTGAGAAGGCCGTTGGGCTCGCGTTTGGCGGCGGTCAGGCGGCCGATTGTCCAGGTGCCGGCCTCTTCCACCGAATGTCCCTTTGCACGCAGGGCGGCGATGACGTCGTCACCGAAGTTGTTTTCGACCATGATATGGCCTGGCTGGCGCTGGCGCGGATGGAAGGATCCCGGAAAGTGGGTCGTGTGGAAGAGCGGCATGTCGATCGACTGCTGAAGGTTCAGCCCGTGATTGACGAGACGCAGGAAGAGCGAGAGCTGCCACTGGTCCTGCTGGTCGCCGCCGGGGGTGCCGAAGGCGAGCGTCGGCCTGCCTTCGAAAGACGCGATGCTGGGAGTGAGCGTCGTGCGCGGCCGCTTGCCGGGCGCAAGCGACGTCGGCAGGCCGGGCGTCAGCCAGAACATCTGGGCGCGCGAGTTCAGGCAGAAGCCGAGGCTCGGGATCGTCGGCGAAGATTGCAGCCAGCCGCCCGACGGCGTCGCGGAAACCATGTTGCCCCAACGGTCGATGATGTCGATATGCACGGTATCGCCGCGCTTTTCCGACAGGTGCGCCATGGTCGGCTCGTAGATGCCGGTCGTGGAGATGCCGGCGCTGTCGATGACCGCCATGGTCGTCCTGGCCTGCGCCTCGTAGCCCGGCAGGATTCCCGGCCTGAGATCGAACGACGCCTTTTCGGTGATCAGCCTGCGGCGCTCGTCGTTGTAGGCATCTGACAGAAGCTGATCCATCGGGACCTCGGTGAAGGCCGGATCGCCGTAATAGACCTCGCGGTCGGCATAGGCGAGCTTCATGGCTTCGGTCACGAGGTGGACGAACTCGGCGCCGGCGGGATCGAGACTCGCGAGATCGAACCCCTTGAGGAGCGCCAGCGACTGCAAGAGCACCGGGCCCTGTCCCCACGGGCCGGTCTTGGCGACGCTCCAGCCGTGATAGTCGTAGGTAAGCGGCGCCTCGTAGCTCGCTTGCCAGTTGGCCATGTCGTCGGCGGTCAGGACGCCCTTGTGGCGGCTGCCGCTGCCGTCCATGACTTCCGTTTCGCGCACAAAGGTGTCGATCTCCTCGGCGACGAAACCGCGGTAGAAGATGTCCCGGGCGGCCTCGATCTGCGCCTCGCGTCCGGTTCTGGTCTCCGCTTCGTCGAGGAGACGGGTCCAGGTCTGCGCGAGCACGGGATTGCGGAAAAGCTCGTCGGGCTCGGGCGCGGAGCCGCCCGGCAGCCAGGTCGCGTGCGAGGTCGGCCATTCGGTGCGGAAGAAGTCGTCCAGCCCCTTGATCGTGGCACTGACGCGGGCGAGCGTCGGATGGCCTTGTTCGGCATAGTAGATCGCCGGTTCCAAGAGGTCGCGCAGCGGCAGCGAGCCGTGGTCGCGGGCCATCAGCATCCAGCCGTCGAACGCGCCGGGGATGACCGTGGCGAGCAGCCCGTCGCCGGGAATGACGTCCAGTCCCTCGCTACGATAATGCTCGATCGTTGCACCCGCAGGCGCGGGGCCTTGCGCGCACAGCACCTCCACCTTGTCCGTACGCGCGCTGTAGAAGACGACGGGGAGATCGCCGCCCGGACCGTTCAGATGCGGCTCGACGACATTGAGCACCAGGCCGGTCGCGACCGCGGCGTCAAAGGCATTTCCGCCCTTTTCCAGGATGCTCATGCCGACGGCCGATGCGATCCAGTGCGTCGAGGCGACGACGCCGAAGGTGCCCCTTATTTCGGGCCGGGTGGTGAAACTGGACATGTATTCCCTCTGAATGGAATGCGGGTATCGGAAAGATCAGCCTTCGCGCGGGTCGAGCGCGTCGCGCAGACCGTCGCCGAGAAGGTTGAACCCGAGCACGACGAGAAAGATCGCGGCTCCCGGCCACCAGGCCATCCACGGGGCCTGGGTCAGGAAGTTCTTGGCGACGTTCAGCATCGACCCCCAACTGGGTTCTGGCGGCTGCTGGCCGAGGCCGAGGAACGAGAGGCTCGCTTCCGCTATGATGGCCGTGGCGACGGTCAGCGTCGCCTGAACCAGCACGGGCGCGAAGACGTTGGGCAGGATGTAGCGGGAGATGATCGAGAAGTCGGCGAGGCCCACGGCGCGCGCGCCCTCCACGTAATCCTCGGTCTTGACGCTCAGCACCTGCCCACGGGTCAGGCGCACGAACTTCGGCATGGCCGACAGGCCGATCGCGATCATCGCGTTGGTGAGGTTGGGTCCGAGGAACGCGGCAAGCGCGATAGCGAGGATGAGGAAGGGGGTGGCCAGCAGCGCATCGGTGATGCGCGAGATCACCTGGTCGATCCAGCCGCCGAAATAGCCCGACATGAGGCCCAGCGGCACGCCGATGATCGTCGCGACGATGACGGAGACGACGCCGGCCATGAGCGATGCCCGCGCGCCCCAGATCATGCGCGAGAGGATGTCGCGACCGATCTCGTCGGTGCCGAGCCAATGGGCGGCGGACGGCGCCTTGCGGATGGCGCTCCAGCTCGTCGCCGCAGGGTCCGCGATCGGCAGGATCGGGGCTGCGAGCGCGACGATGACGAAGAAGCTGACCAGGATCAGGCCCAGAAGGGCGCTGCGGTTGTGCTTCAGCTTTTTCCAGGCGCGGTTGCCGGAGCGTGCGGGCAGAAGGTCGCTTGCCTCGGTATCGAGCACGTCGGTCACAGCACGCTCCTCATGCGCGGGTTGAGAAGGAAGTAGACGATATCTGCCACGAGATTGATGACGAGGTAGCCGACGGCGGTGCACAGCACCACGCCCTGAACGACGGCGTAGTCGCGGGTGAAGACGGCATCGACGATGAGCTTGCCGAAACCGGGAATGGTGAAAATCTGCTCGGTCAGCACCGCGCCGGCGAGCAACTCGCCGAACAGCAGCGCGGTCATGGTGACGATCGGCAGCAGCGCGTTGCGGAAGGCGTGCTTGATGACGACGACGGTCTCGCCCAGGCCTTTGGAGCGGGCGGTGCGCACGTAGTCGGCCCTGAGCACGCCCAGCATGGCGGAGCGCGTGTGGCGCATCAATGTCGCGGCGAGCGCCGTGCCGAGCACGAAGGCGGGCATGAGCATGGTTTCGAGCGAGTGCAGCGGATCGATGAACGGGGAGACGTAGCCGGAGGCCGGCAGCCAGCCGAGGTTCACCGATACCAGCAGGATCAGCATGATGCCGAGCCAGAAGTTTGGAATGGAAAGCCCTGACAAGGCGACGATATTGGCGATGTAGTCGAACACCGTTCCCTTCTTGACGGCCGACAGCACGCCCATCGGAATGCCAATGATGAAGGCGATGATGATGGCCATCACGGCGAGCTGAATCGTCACCGGCAGCTTCTGGCCGATCAGTTCCGTCACGGGCTGATTGGTGCGCAACGAAATGCCGAGGTCGCCCTTCAACGCCGAGCCTGCCCACGCGAGATATTGCTCGTAGACCGGATCGTTGAGCTTGTACTTCTCGCGAATGAACTCCAGAGCCGCGGGATCGCGTTCCTCGCCGGCGAGTGCAATAGCCGGATCGCCGGGCAGGATCTTCTGCAGCGTGAAGATGAACATCGAGACGAGGATCAGGGTCGGGATCGCGATCGCGAGCCGGCGTAGAATGTAGGACAGCATGGCTGTATCCGATGCGCCTTACGGGCCATTGGAGAGGTCCGGGGCACCCTTGAGGGCACCCCGGAACAGTTGGAGACTACTTGGCGTCCAGGTCGGGTCCCGGCGCGCGGACGGGCGTCCTAGTCCGCGTAGGTGACGTTCTCCAGCCGGATCATCCCGTCGGGATAGGCGGTGAAGCCCTCAAGCTTCTTGTTCATCGCCCAGATCCACTTCTCGTGATAGAGGTAGATGATCGGGAGTTCGTCCAGAAGGATGGCGTTCGCGGCGTCGTAGTCCTTCTTGCGCGTCTCGTCGTCGGAGGCGCTGCGCGCTGCGTTCAGCAGCTTGTCGACTTCGGGATTGCAGTAGCCGCTGTCATTCAGGCCGGCCTTGCAGGTAACGAAGCCGTGGATGTTGCCATCGGGATCGACGCGGCCCGACCAGCCGATCTGCGATGTCATGAACGCGCCGGAACTGTCGTCGGAAAGCAGCTTTGCGAATTCCTTGGACACGATCTTGATATCGATGTTGGCTTCTGCCGCCATGGCCTGAAGCACCTGCACGACCTGGGTCTGAACCGGGTTGTTGGGCACGGCCATCTCGATTTCCAGACGATCGAAACCGGCTTCCTTAAGAAGCGCCTTGGCCTTCTCCACGTCGCGCGCGGGGACCGGGTGGCTTTCGTCGTACCACGGGCTCGACGGCGAGACCGGCTGGTTGCCAGGCTGGAAGGCGCCCTCGAAAACGACCTGGTTCAGGGCGTCGCGGTCGAAGGAAAGCGAAAGAGCCTGACGCAGGCGCTTGTCTTCGCCAATTGGCGTCTTTGCGTTTTCACCGTTTCCGGTGTTGATGGTGATGCCCTGGTAGCCGAGCGACGTCGCCGCTTCCACCTTCAGGTTGGGATCGGCCTTGGCGGAGGCAAGGTCGGTCGCCGCCAGACGCTCCAGCATGTCGATATCGCCCGAGCGAAGGTTCGCAAGACGCACGGTGGTGTCGGGGATCGGAAGGAAAGTGACGTTGTCGAAGTGGAACTTGTCGGCGTTCCAGTAATTGTCGTACTTCGTCAGCACGATGCGATCCTGGGCGACGCGTTCCTTGAACTTGAAGGGGCCCGAGCAGACCGGATTCGCGCCAAAGTCTGCGCCTTCCTTTTCCGCGGCCTGCGGTGCGATCATCATGCCCGCGCGGTCGGCGAGCTGCGCCATGAGCGTGGCATCGGGCTGCTTAAGATGGAATTTGATCTCGTAGTCGCCCACGACTTCGGTCGACTCCACCGAGGTCAGCTCGGATTTGCGACGCGACTCGGGCAGCGTCTTGGAGCGATTGATATTGTAGGCGACGGCCTCGGCATTGAAAGGCTCGCCGTCGTGGAACGTGACGCCCTCGCGCAGCTTCATGGTCAGCGTCTTGCCCTCGTCGCTCCACGACCATTCGGTCGCGAGCTGCGGGATGATCTTGAGGCCGGGCGTGATGTCCACGAGCTTGTCGCACAGCGAGGTGTAGACAATGCGGCCGACAAATGTGCGCGACTGGTCGGGATCGAGCACGTCGGCATCGGATTGCAGCGCGATCTTGAGGTCATGGGCAAATGCCTGACCCGTCATGGCGGCAACGCTCAGCAAGAGCGTTGCCAGAAACTTCCTGTTCATTCCGTCTACTCCTCTGAAGGAACGGTTGGGGCCTGATTTTCCGGGTTCTTGCTTGCCGGGGTTTGGCCCTGCTTCTTTGTCCAGGCCCTGTAAAGGGCGAGCCGGTGCGCGGCGTTGGCCGGACGGGCGGGCTCCTCGCTCAACCCTGCCGCGCTCTCCTCGACGCTGCGCCAGTGGTGGCAGGCGACGAAGCGGTTGCCGCCGGAGGCTTCGAGATGCGGCTTCTTCTGCGCGCAAAGCTCTGTGGCGTGCGGGCAGCGGGTGTGAAAGCGGCAGCCGGAGGGCGGCGCCAGCGGGGAGGGGACGTCGCCCGTGATCTCCGCGACCATGTCCCGCGCGTGTGGCGAGGGAACCGGGATCGCGCGCATCAGCGCCTGCGTATAGGGATGGTGCGGCCGGTCGTAGAGCGCGTCGGTATCGGCCAGCTCGACGATCTCGCCCAGATACATCACGGCGACACGGTCGCTCATGTGGCGGATGACGGCCAGGTCGTGGGCGATCAGGATGAGCGTGAGGTCGAACTCTTCCTTCAGATCTTCCAAGAGGTTGATGACCTGGGCCTGGATGGAGACATCGAGGGCGGAGACGGGCTCGTCGCCGATCAGCACGGTCGGGCCGCTCGCAAGCGCGCGGGCGATGCCGATCCGCTGACGCTGGCCGCCGGAAAACTCGTGCGGATAACGGTCGGCGAATTCCGGGCGCAGACCGACACGGGCCAGAAGCTCGCGGACGCGGCGCCGCCGCTCGCCTCGCGTGCCGATCCGGTGCACGCGCATCGGTTCCTCGATGATCGCGCCCACGGTCATGCGCGGGTTGAGCGAGGAGAACGGATCCTGGAAGACGAACTGGAGATCGCGGCGCAGGGCGCGCATCTCTCGTTCCGAAAGCGCGCTGATGTCGCGGCCCTTGTAGAGGATTTCCCCGGAGGTGGGCTTGATCAGACGCACCAGGAGCCGCGCGAGGGTCGACTTGCCGCAACCGCTTTCGCCCACGATCGACAGCGTTTCGCCGCGATGAACCCCAAGTGTCACGCCATCGACCGCCCGCACCACGGCCTTTTCGCCAAAGAGCGAGCCGTCGGCGGCAAAATGGCGAACGAGGTCGCGGGTCTCCAGAATGTGCGGCGCGCGCGGCGGAAGCGGACGGTCCACCGTCTTTTCGGATGTGGTCACGGCGCTCATGCGGCTGCCCCGTCAAAATGGGCCTCTAGCGGCGCATGGATGCAGGCCGCCGCATGGCCGGGCGAAAGGTCTGTGAGGGGCGGAACGGCCGCGTTGCACTCTGCGCCGGCAAACGGGCACCTTGGCGCGAAGCGGCATCCCGGCGGCATGGTGTCGACGGTGGGGACCATTCCGGGAATGGTGGTCAGTCGGCCTTCGCGCCTGCTCAGCGACGGGATCGAGCTCATGAGCCCGAGCGTGTAGGGATGCTGCGGATCGATGAAGACATCGTCCACCGATCCCTGTTCGACGATCCGGCCCGCATACATCACCGCAACCCTGTCGCCGACCTCCGCGACCACGCCGAGATCGTGGGTGATCATGATGAGGGCCGTTCCCGTTTCTTCCTGCAGGGTGCGGATCAACTGGAGGATCTGCGCCTGGATGGTGACGTCGAGTGCCGTGGTCGGCTCATCCGCGATGAGCAGCGCCGGGTCGTTGGCGAGAGCCATGGCGATCATCACGCGCTGGCGCATGCCGCCTGAGAGTTGGTGAGGATAATCATCGAGCCGCTTGGCCGCGGCCGGGATCTTTACCCGGTCGAGCATTTCCAGAGCCCGGGCGCGGGCCTGCTTGCGGGTGACGGGGCGGTGCCTCAGGACAACCTCGGCGATCTGGTCGCCGATCCGGTAGGCCGGGTTGAGCGAGGTCATCGGCTCCTGGAAGATCATCGCCATTCGATTGCCGCGGATCGCCGCCATTTCCCGGCGTGGCGTGCGGAAGAGATCCTTGCCGTCGAACATTGCCGAACCGGCGGTGATCTGCGCCGGCGGCATCGGCAGGAGGCCCATCAGCGACAGCGCCGTCACCGACTTGCCGCAGCCGCTTTCGCCGACGATGCAGAGCGTTTCACCGGGTGAGACGGAAAAGGACACGCCGTCGACGACGTTTCCTGAAGTGCCCGAAAAGCGCAGCGTCAGGTTGTCCACGGCCAGAAGCGGGGACGGATTCGAAGCAGTGTCAGAGTGCATCGACCGCATCCTCCCGGGTGCGAAACAACAGGCGTTCCTGCAGGGCCAGCAGGTGCTGACGCATGAGGGTTTCCGCGGCGACGGGATCTCGCCGCTCAATGGCATCAAGGATCTGGACGTGCTGCATCTTGTAGCGTTCGATGGTCTGTTCGGTGCGCAGTGCCTCGCGTACGTGACGCCAGGAGTCGTCCTGACGAACGCGGTCGACCACATCAAACAGCGCGAGGAACAAGGTATTTCCCGCGGCGGCGGCAACCGCCCTGTGCAGGGCGCCATCCCAGAGCTCGCGACCGTCCATGTCGTCGGCGGCGGCAACCTTCTCCGCCAGATGGCGCATACCTGCGATGTCGGCCGGGGTGGCCCTGAGCGCGGCGAGCTGCGCAAGCGCCGGCTCGATGCGCAAGCGCACCTCCATCACTTCCAGCATGTTGGTGGTCTCCGGAAGGGCGCGCAGGTCTTCCTCCGGCCGTGCCGGTTCCTCGCCGATGAACGTGCCGGCTCCCTGACGCCGCCAGATGCGACCCTCGGTCTCCAGCACCTCCAGCGCCCGACGTACGGCACGGCGCCCAACGCCGATCTCGTCAGCCAGGTCGCGCTCGGTGGGAAGCTGGTCGCGCCCCTGACGATGCAGTTGATCGACGAGGATCCTGAGCCGCTCCAGAGCAAGGCTGGAATTCCGTCGGGTCGGTCTGTCGTCCGGCATGAGAAGGAGGCCTTTGGGAAACCAATTTCGATTGGTTCCATTGTGTGAGGCGCGATCTCCGCCGCGCAAGGCTCACTTTTAGGCAATCGTGGCGTGTCTTGCGGCATCGATGTTAAATGTCGCGGAATTTGGTGTTAAATATCAGAAATCAAACTGTAAATCAGAGATTATAAGTGTCAGAAGAAATTTCGATCGCCACGATGTTTGTGTGGAATGTTGCCTGGATGGAGTTGAGAATGAAATTTATGCAAAGAAAATAGTCATGTCTGGTTACGAATTGAGCAGGCGGCCGTTCCTGTAGTCACTGGATCTCAATGTGCGGAACCATTGGGCTGCGGCGCATTTGCCGGAGGCCAATGGTTCGCCTGCAGCGATGGGGTTCCATCTGTTGGCGGCTTCTCCGCATTGGCCTCCGGGGCACGCATTGCTCGGGCAAGAAAACGGCGATCGCATCGGCCCGCCCATGGGAAGCGTCCGTCGGGGTGATGTGCCGAGAGCCCATCGGTGACGGGTGCCGGAGAAGCCGTTGTGGATATCTCCTGCAGCCGCGCAAGGTTTTGCCTCGCGGCCGTCAGATGGGTGGTGACCCCCGCCATAAATCCACCCGATTGATCCTTATTTCACCACTCAGGATCCGCAATATGAACCAATGCAGGAACGTAAATTCGCATGCAGTTACGAGTTATTTTAAGCGCGGTTTTCGTGCTTATTCTTCCAATCTCCGCTCATGGAGCCTGCGTCAAAGGTAATGGTGCGGGTTTTGTCCTGCGTGGCGACGAGGCGATCGACCAGAAACATGGTTTGACCTGGAAACGGTGCGCGATTGGCATGCGGTGGGCCCCGCAGGAAAAGCGCTGTTTGGGAGACCCCCTCGGCCTTGGGCTGAATGAGGCGCTGGAATACGCGAGGAAAGAAGGAAATGGTTGGCGTGTTCCGACAGGGGAGGAACTGGGAACCCTGCTTGTAGATACGTGCGAGGGTCCAAAGATCGACAGCACCGTTTTCCCCGATGTCGCGGCTTCCGACTTTGGTGAAGGAGCTGCTTTCTGGACGTCGACGGAAGCGATGGTGCCCAACGCATTCTATTTCTTTGATTTTACCAACGGCTATGTCGACATGCACAGCCAGGGCTTTGGGTTATCGGTATTCCTGGTGAAATAGCGTCCGCCAGGCGACGTTAGAAGGCCATTCGGGACCTGTACGCGGGAGCCGTCTGTCCGGCGTCGTTTCCCGGAAAAGCATATCGAGCTCAATGCTTCCCTTTCGCCCTTCGCGGGCCCGCTATCTTGCGAGGGAACGTCAGCGTGAGCGATGGGCCAAGAATAAGAAAACCCGCCGATCGGATCCGATCGGCGGGTTTTCATTTGGCTGGAAGAATGGGCCCGGTTTCTCAGACCATCCTTTGCTATCTCAGACAAACACCGAGGTGTCGGGGCCTCAGCTGCAGCCGCTGGTGCCGCCGCAGGTGTCGCACTTCAGGCAGGTGCCGTTGCGCACCATCGTGAAGTTGCCGCATTCCGAGCAGGCTTCGCCTTCATACCCCTTCATGCGGGCCTGGGCGACGCGCTGGGCAACGGTGGCCTTGGCCGCCTGGGCAGCCTCCGCCTGCGGTGCCGTTTCCACCTGCGTCTCACCCTGAACGGTCGTCTCCGGGGCTTCCTCGGTGTCGAGGTCGCGCTTGAAGGCCGTTGCCGCGCCGCCGCGGGCGATCGAAGTGACCGGTGCCGAGGAAGCCTTGGGCGTGGTCTGCTTGGCCGCACCCGCCGGCTCGCCGGAACCGCCGATCAGGCGGAAGCGGTCCGTATGGCCGCGCACCAGGCCCTTGGAGACGATCATCTGGCCCGACTGGCCTTCCTTCTCGCCGTCGCCCATCACGGTGTTGCCGATCGTGTCCGGATTGACGTGGGCGAGATCCGTGCGGCCGAGATAGGAGACCGCCAGCTCGCGGAAGACATAGTCGAGGATCGAGGTCGCGTTCTTGATCGCCTCGTTGCCCTGCACCATGCCGGCCGGTTCGAACCGGGTGAAGGTGAAGGCCTCGACATATTCCTCCAGTGGTACGCCGTACTGGAGGCCCAGCGAGATGGCGATGGCGAAGTTGTTCATCATCGCGCGGAAGGCGGCACCTTCCTTGTGCATGTCGATGAAGATCTCGCCGAGCCGGCCGTCATTGTATTCGCCCGTGCGCAGATACACCTTGTGACCGCCGACGACGGCCTTCTGGGTGTAGCCCTTGCGCCGGTCGGGCATCTTTTCCCGCTCGCGCTCGCGCTCGTAGACGATGCGCTCCACGATCTTTTCCGCAACCTTCGCGGCTTGCGCGGCAACGGGCAGGGCGGCCAGTTCCTCCACCGCGTCCTCCTCGTCGTCTTCATCGGCGATGAGGGATGCGTTGAGCGGCTGGGAGAGCTTGGAGCCGTCGCGGTAAAGTGCGTTCGCCTTCAAAGCGAGACGCCAGGAGAGCATGTAGGCCTCCTTGCAGTCCTCAACCGTCGCATCGTTCGGCATGTTGATCGTCTTGGAGATCGCGCCGGAGATGAACGGCTGGGCCGCCGCCATCATGCGGATGTGGCTTTCAACCGAGAGATACCGCTTGCCGATCTTGCCGCACGGGTTGGCGCAATCGAAGACCGCGAGGTGTTCGTCCTTCAGGTGCGGCGCACCTTCCAGCGTCATCGCACCGCAGACGTGGATGTTGGCCGCCTCGATCTCCTTCCGGGAGAAGCCCAGGTGGGTGAGGAGGTCGAACTCCGCGTCGTCGAGCTTTTCCTGCGGGACTTCGAGCGCCGCCATCTGCTCGTCGCCGATGGTCCAGCGGTTGAACACGAACTTGATGTCGAAGGCCTGCTTCAGCGCGCCCTTGATCGTCGCGATCGTGGCGTCGGAGAAGCCCTTGGCCTTCAGCGTCGCGGTGTTGATCGCCGGCGCCTGATCGATCGAGCCGTGGCCGACCGCATAGGCCTCGATCTCGGCGATCTGGGCCTCGGTGTAGCCGAGCGTGCGCAGCGCTTCCGGCACGGCGCGGTTGATGATCTTGAAGTAGCCGCCGCCGGCGAGCTTCTTGAACTTCACAAGCGCGAAGTCGGGTTCGATGCCGGTGGTGTCGCAGTCCATGACGAGGCCGATCGTGCCGGTCGGCGCGATGACGGAGACCTGCGCATTGCGATAGCCGTGGGCCTCGCCGAGTTCCAGCGCGCGATCCCAGGCGGCGACGGCGCGCTCGACAAGGGTCTGGTCGGAACAGGCGCCGTGGTCGAGCGGAACCGGATTGACGGCCAGTCCCTCGTAGCCGCCGGCCTCGCCGCGTGCGGCGCGACGGTGGTTGCGGATGACGCGCAGCATGCTGTCCCGGTTGGGTGCGTACTGCGGGAAGGGGCCGAGCTCCTTCGCCATCTCGGCGGACGTCGCATAGCACACGCCGGTCATGATCGCGGTGAGCGCTCCGCCAAGGGCGCGGCCCTCGTCGCTGTCGTAGGGAATGCCCTTGGTCATCAACAGGCCGCCGATGTTGGCGTAGCCGAGGCCGAGGGTCCGGTACTCGTACGACTGCTTGGCGATCTGCTTGGACGGGAACTGCGCCATCATGACGGAGATCTCGAGAACGATGGTCCACAGCCGGACCGCGTGCTCGTAATTCGCCGTCTCGATCTCTTTCGTTTCCTTGTCCATGAACTGGAGCAGGTTCAGCGAGGCGAGGTTGCAGGCCGTGTCGTCCAGGAACATGTACTCAGAGCACGGATTGGACGCGTTGATGCGACCGCCGGCCGGGCATGTGTGCCAGTCGTTCATGGTGGTGTTGAAGTGCAGGCCGGGATCGGCGGATGCCCACGCGGCGTAGCCGATCTGGTCCCACAGCTCGCGGGCTTTTAGCGTCTTGTGCACCTTGCCGTCGATGCGGCGGATCAGGTTCCAGTCGCCGTCGGCTTCCACCGCACGCAGGAATTCGTCGCGCAGCGAGACGGAGTTGTTGGAGTTCTGGCCCGAAACGGTGAGATAGGCTTCCGAATCCCAGTCCGTGTCGTAGGTCTTGAACTCGATGTCGTGATAGCCCTGACGCGCGAACTGGATGACGCGCTTGATGTAGTTCTCGGGAACCTGTGCCTTCTTGGCCGCGCGCACTTCGCGCTTCAGTGCCGGGTTCTTGTTCGGGTCGAAGCAGTCGCCGTCGGAGCCCTGGCAGTTCACGCAGGCCTTCATGATCGCCTTGAGGTGCTTGGCGACCGTCTTGGAACCGGTGACGAGGGCCGCGACCTTCTCTTCCTCGTGCACCTTCCAGTTGATGTAGGCCTCGATATCGGGGTGGTCGATGTCGACCACGACCATCTTGGCCGCGCGGCGGGTGGTGCCGCCGGACTTGATCGCGCCGGCCGCGCGGTCGCCGATCTTGAGGAAGGACATCAGGCCCGACGACTTGCCGCCGCCGGAAAGCCGCTCGCCCTCGCCACGCAGGCGGGAGAAGTTGGAGCCGGTGCCCGAGCCGTACTTGAACAGACGCGCCTCGCGCACCCACAGATCCATGATGCCGTTCTCGTTGACGAGATCGTCATCGACGGACTGGATGAAGCAGGCGTGCGGCTGCGGGTGCTCGTAGGCCGACTTGGACTTGGTCAGCTTTCCGGTCTCGGGGTCGACATAGTAGTGGCCCTGGCCCGGGCCGTCGATGCCGTAGGCCCAGAAGAGGCCGGTGTTGAACCACTGCGGCGAGTTCGGCGCGACCTTCTGGGTCGCCAGCATGAAGCGCAGCTCGTCATAGAAGGCCTGGGCATCGGCCTCGCCGTCGAAATAGCCGCCCTTCCAGCCCCAGTAGGTCCAGGTGCCGGCGAGACGGTCGAAGACCTGCCGCGCATCCATTTCTGAGCCGAAGCGGGCATCCTCATCCAGCTCGGAGAGCGCGTCCACGTCCGGGACGGAGCGCCACAGCCACGAGGGGACGGAATTCTCCTCGACCCGCTTCAGGCGCGCCGGGACGCCCGCCTTGCGGAAATACTTCTGCGCCAGGATGTCGCTCGCGACCTGGGAGAACTGCGCCGGGACGGCAATGTCTTCCAGATGGAACACGATCGAGCCGTCCGGATTCCGGATCTCGCTCGTGGTGGTGCGAAACTCGATTGCCGCGTAGGGGGATTGCCCCTCGCTCGTGTATCGCCGTTCGATGCGCATTCTATGACCCCCTCGTCGACATCCAAGGCCGACAAAAGCAAAATTCCGCCGCATCCCGGGTTTGGCCGCACCACTCCCGGGTTCTCATAGACACCTGGCCTGTTGATGACGTCCCGGTCGTTGCCAGGGCATCTGGTATTGGGAGATGGGTCCGCCACTAAATATAGTGCGGTCGTTGCCTCGAGTCACGTCTGCACCTCCCATTCGCGGACACGGAAATTCCATCCGCGTGGAGCGGGCGGAATGCGATTTCCGAGGGTCCGTTGAAGGAGGAGTACGCTGGCCGCGAGAGCCATCCCCGTCGCCGTCCAGCGACATGTCCGGAAGCTAGTCCGACTCGTCCGGAACCGTCAAGCTGTTGTGGTTCTGTAAATCGAGCCGTCTAAATGTTGTGTACAGCCTGTGAATGTCGGGGAGAGGGCGAAAAGCGACGAGATATCAGTGGGCGGGCCAGCGACGTTGACGAACAGCTTAAGCGAATTGGTCGCACCGGGCATCCCCACATCTTGTGGTTAGCCCTTATATCGGCCTGTGGCTAACCTTCCCGCCAGCAACGACCTCGCGCAAGGGCCGGGGCTGCATTGTCCGGTCACGCCGCGGCGGATCGGATTCCGGCGGAGCCCACAATCGGTCATCGCCCGTGCAAGTTTAGTCCGATTCTTGAGCAAGGATTAACGCTCGCAGGGCATACTCCGCCCTGGTTGGGGTGACCGCCGGCCATACGCACCCTAATGTATGGGCGGTACGAAAGATCCACGCAGGGCATCCTTGAAGCCGCTTTGAGGGACTGGCGATTCTCTGATGAAAAAAATCATGCGGCACAGCACAGCCTATAACGTGCCGCTCGAATCGCTCGACGTGGTTGTCGTCGAGGATTCCAAGCAGATGCAGACGATCATCCGGTCCGTTCTGGGCGCGATGCGGGTTCAGCGCGTGCGCACCTTCGATTCCGCGGAGAAGGCGCTGCAGGCGATGTTAAGCGAACCGCCCCACCTGATCATCACCGACTGGAAGATGGAGCCCGTTACCGGTTACCAGCTCTTGCGTTCGATTCGTCATCGCAAGATGGCGCCGCTGTGCTTTGTGCCGGTGCTGATGGTGACCGCCCACGGAACGCGGTCGCTGGTGGAGAAGGCGCTGATGGTAGGGGCCCACCATGTGCTGGTGAAACCTCTTGCCCCGGCCGCCTTGCATCAGCGGATGGAATGGATCGTGCGCGATCCGCGCAAGTTCGTTCTGGAGCCGGGCAAGGATTTTTTCGTCATCGAGGGTGTGGCGCAGGCGCTGGCGGTGCAGAGCGAGCGGCGCCAGGCGCTTGATCAGGCACGATTGCACCATGCGCGCAATAACGGCGCGGCGCGGCTGGCCAAGAAGGCTCTTGAGAACGGCCAGGAAGAGCCGCTTGAACTGGTCGAACCCAAACGTTCGCGCGGCATGGGCGATCTTGTGACCCCCAAGGCCGGCGCCGAGAAGGCGAAGACCGCGCTTGAGGACGAGGTGGCGAAGATCCGTGCGGCGACGGCCCGTCCGGCGCAGGGTGCAGCGCAGAAAGGCACCGTCAGACCGGGGAGCGCGGCGCCGGCGGCTCAGGGGCCTGTGGCAAAAAGCAGGCCTGCGAGTGCGGATCCCTCGGGAAAGACGATATCGGCCAAGCCGGCAGCGGGTGGCAACGCCAAGACCGCGACGCCCGGCGGTGTTTCCCGTCCGACCGTGAGGCCGGGGCCGAGCGGCGCGCCTCACGGCCGGCGTCGCCCGGCGCCAGGCATCTGAGGGGGGCAGCGACGGCCTTCCGCGATGTGGTTTGAATGACAAACAGAATTCGCCGGACTGGACAGGGGCGAGCGCGCGCGTCATAGTCCGCGCAAATTTCAAGACAAGTCGGATGCCGCGATGAAGACCTTCCTGCTTCAGATGTTCACATGGTGGAACGGGCAGACGCTCGGGACGCGCTTTTTCACGTGGCGCAAGGGCGAATTCGTCGGGAAGGACGAATTCGGCAACAGCTACTACCGCACGCGCGACAATTCCCGGCGCTGGGTCATCTACAATGGCCCGGCCGAAGCGAGCACGATCCCGGCCGGCTGGCATGGCTGGATGCATCACCGCATCGACACCCCGCCCACCGAAATCGAATATCAGCCCCGCCCCTGGCAGAAGGGGCCGAAGCCCAACCTTACCGGCACCGCACGCGCTTACCGCCCGCACGGCTCGATCCTGACGCCGGAATCCCGGCCGCGGGTCAGTGCCGACTACGACGCCTGGACGCCGGAGGCCTGACGGTTTGCCCCGGTCGTGACCGGGGGGGCGGCGAGGCATTGATGTCACGAGAGATTCGGATTTGAGCCCTCGGCGTTTGCCGGGGGTATTTTGTTTTCCGATGCCGCAACCGGCGAGGCCCGCATCGCGTCGCATGGTGGGCGAGCCACCGTGGCGCTATCGGCGGCCTCTTATGGGCGTTGTCCCTCGCGGCAGTCACGCCAACCCGCCCTCGAAGGCGCCAGTTGCAATTTTGAACCACTAAAATGTAGTCGTAAGGGGCATGAAAACAGGTACTTAAGGGGGATTTTTCACTGCGGCATTTTGCAAAGTTGATGTTTAATTTCAAGAATATAGCGTGGTGACAACACTTCAGACCATTTTCGCCTCACAGGTTGGCTGCCATGGATATGAGCATTCGCTCCGCGTCGGATCTCTGTTTGGAAGAGGCGGCGGCGAAGGCCGTCCCGGGGTCCGATTATTCCTCTCCCCCGATGCCCGCTCATCCGACGCCCGCGGCGCCGCAGGCGCAGGTGCGCGGGTTTCCTCTGGCCATGGCGAGGGTCGGCTCCAGCCTTCGCCTTGTCTCTTACGGCTGCGGGCGCAATGCCCAGCGTCGGCTCGCCGATCAGGGACTGACGGTTGGGGTAACCGTTTCCGTGATCGGCAATGATCCGTGTGGTCCCATGATCGTTGGCGTCCGCGGCGTTCGGGTGGGTCTGGGCAAGGGGCTGGCCCACAAGGTCATGGTCGTGGAGACGGAGGCGGAACGATGACCCGACTCGATGAACTGGGCATTGGCGATGTGGCCCGGGTGACCGGCTACTCGGATCGCACGAGTTCCTATCGGCGCCGGCTGCTGGCGATGGGACTGACGCCGGGATCGGTGGTGAAGGTGGTGCGCAAGGCGCCGCTCGGCGATCCCATCGAGATCGATCTGCGGGGAACGTCGCTCAGCGTCCGCAAGGAAGAGGCGCGGATCGTCGCCATAGAGCTGGCTTAACGGAAGTACCCAGCTGCGGACTGCCGCGGCAAGGAAGGCCGAGACCATGAATACCCTCACCGTCGCCGTCGTCGGCAATCCGAATTGCGGAAAGACAACCCTCTTCAATGTGCTGACGGGAACGCGCCAGAAAGTCGGAAACTGGCCGGGCGTGACGGTGGAGCGCAAGACCGGCGTTTTCCGTGTGCCCGATGCGACCGTTACAGTGGTCGATCTTCCCGGTACCTATTCGCTGGGGCCGTCAGAAACCTCCCTCGACGAACGTATCGCGCTCGAATATGCGGTGTCCGGCGAAGCCGATGTTCTCGTCAACATCGTCGATGCCTCCAATCTTGAACGCCATCTCTACCTGACGACGCAGCTCCTGGAGATGCGGGTGCCGATGTTCGTCGTGCTCAACATGATGGATATCGCCCAGCAGAACGGGGTGGCCATCGATGTCGGCGAACTTGAGCGGCGGCTCGGATGTCCGGTGTTCACGGTCGTTGCAAGCCGCGGGCAGGGTGTGGATGCGCTGAAGCAGGCCATTGTTGCGGCGGCCGAGCGCAAGGAGCTGCCGCACGCCGCGCCGCGTTATGACGCGGTGGTCGAAACCGCACTGGAGAACATCGCAAGCCGGCTGCCGGCCTCTTCCTGCGATGCGCGCTGGCAGGCGTTACAGATGCTGGACGGGGACGAGCGCCGGATCGCGGCCCTGCCGGGGGAGCTTGCCGCGATGGTTCGCGACACCATGGCGGAGGTGGAAGACGAGACCGGCGAGGACCTCGATATCCTGCTTGCCGACCGGCGCTACCGGTTCGCGGCCGAGGCGGTTCAGGCCTCTGTGACCCGGCCGCGCGAGGCGTCGCACACGTTGACGGACCGCATCGATCGGATCGTGCTTCACAGGGCGCTCGGCATCCCGATCTTCCTCGTGATGATGTACCTGATGTTCATGTGGACCATCAACGTCGGCAGCGCCTTCATCGATTTCTTCGATATCGGTGTCGGCGCCATCATGGTCGACGGGTTCGGCAACATGCTGCGCTCGATCGGTTCGCCGGACTGGCTGGTGGTCGTGCTGGCCGATGGCATAGGCGGCGGCATCCAGACGGTCTCGACCTTCATCCCCGTGATAGGTTTTCTCTACATCTTCCTGTCGGTGCTGGAAGATTCCGGCTACATGGCGCGCGCCGCCTTCGTCATGGACCGCTTCATGCGGTCCGTCGGACTGCCGGGCAAGGCCTTCGTGCCGCTGATCGTCGGGTTCGGCTGCAACGTGCCGGCGATCATGGCGACGCGGACGCTGGAGAGCGAGAACGACCGCAAGGCGGCGGTGATGATGGCACCGTTCATGTCCTGCGGGGCGCGGCTGCCTGTCTACGCGCTGTTCGCGGCAGCCTTCTTCCCCACCAACGGGCAGAACATCGTCTTCGGGCTTTATCTGATCGGTATCGCGGCGGCGGTCGGAACCGGCTTCATGTTGCGTTCGACTCTGCTGCGTGGCGAGACATCGCCCCTGGTCATGGAACTGCCACCCTATCACATGCCGACGTTGCGCAATGTGCTGATGCACAGCTGGGACCGGCTCCGGACCTTCATTCTGGGTGCCGGGCGCGTCATCGTTCTCATGGTCGCCGTGCTTTCCGTGCTGAACCTTGTGGGAACCGACGGCTCGTTCAACGAGGTGGAGCCGGAGCATTCCGTTCTGGCCGCTGTCAGCAAGACGGTCGTGCCGGTCTTCAAGCCGATGGGGCTTGAAGAGGACAACTGGCCGGCGGTGGTGGGCATCGTCAGCGGTGTTCTGGCCAAGGAGGCCGTTGTCGGAACCCTCGATCAGCTTTACGGCGCGCTGGCCGATGACGGGGCCGCGGATGCTGAGGCCGGTGCGCGCGGAACGCTCGGGATCATCGGCGACGGTGTCGCCGAAGCGTTCGCGACGATCCCTGTGAACCTTCTGGCGGTGGTCGATACGCTGACCGATCCGCTGGGGATCAGCGTCGGCGACGTCGATACCATTGACAAGGCGGCGGCCGAACAGGCTGTGGCCGCCGGGACCTTCGGAGAGATGCAGGCGCGCTTCGCAGGCGTTGCGGGGGCCTTCGCCTATCTGCTCCTCACCTTGCTCTACATGCCGTGCACGGCAGCCGTCGGGGCAATCTATCGCGAGGTCGGCGGACGCTGGACGCTGTTTGCCGTCGGCTGGACCCTGTGGGTCGCCTATGGCGTCTCCACCATCGCCTTCCAGATCTCCCGGATCGCCGATGCACCTGCCACGGCGTTCGCCTGGATCGCGGTCGTTCTGGCGGTCTTCGCAGCAGCGATCTTTGCAATGCGCCAGAAGGGCAACCGTCGTCGGGGGCCGGTGATGGTTCAGGCGGCGGAGTGAGCGCCAACACATCGGGAGAGAGTTCATGTCTGGCTTGAGGGAATTGCGCGATACGCTGCGCGCCGAACGGAAACTTTCCCTTCAGACGCTCGCGCTGCGCAGTGGCTCTTCGCCGTCGGCCGTCGAAGCCATGCTGGAGCAGCTGGAACGCAAGGGCCGCGTCGTCCGCCACGGCCCCACGGATTGCGGCGGCGGAACATCGTGCTGCTGCGCGAAAAACTGTCCGAGCGCCGTCGTCTACGAATGGGTGGCGGATTAGCGCAATCCATCGTCAGTTGGACGCGTGCTGCAGCGTAAAGACCCGCAACGCACTTCCGCCAAACCGTGAAGCGCCCGGCCTGGGATCGCAATTCCCCGCGTCTCGATACGAAAAAGCCCCTTCCTCGGTCGAGAAAGGGGCTTTTCCTTTTCGTACTGCCGGCCGGATGGGTCAGGCAGCGGTGTCGATTGCGGCCAGGCGTCGGTCGACGTACTCGCCGCACGAGCCGATGAGCTCGTCGATATGGCCCTCGAAGAAGTGGTTGGCGCCGGGGACCGTCTGATGGTCGATGACGATGCCCTTCTGCGTCTTGAGCTTGTCGACGAGCGTCTGCACGTCCTTGGTCGGCACCACCTTGTCGGAATCGCCGTGGATGATCAGGCCCGAGGAGGGGCAGGGCGCCAGGAACGAGAAGTCGTTCAGGTTCGCTGGCGGGGCCACGGAAATGAAGCCCTCCACCTCCGGACGGCGCATCAGGAGCTGCATGCCGATCCAGGCGCCGAACGAGAATCCGGCGATCCAGCAGGCGCGGGCGTCCGGGTGCACGCTCTGCACCCAGTCGAGCGCGGAGGCTGCATCCGATAGTTCGCCCTGGCCGTGGTCGAAGGAGCCCTGGCTGCGGCCGACGCCGCGGAAGTTGAAGCGCAGCACGGCAAAGCCGCGCTTCGCGAACATGTAATACATCTGGTACACGATCTGATTGTTCATCGTGCCGCCGAACTGCGGATGCAGATGCAGGATCAAAGCGATCGGCGCCGTGCGTTCCTTGGCGGGGTGAAACCTGCCCTCGATGCGGCCGGCCGGGCCGTTGAAGATGACTTCAGGCATAGATACGGATCGTCCTTCTCGCCTTCTGGCGGATGCGGGGTTTGTCGTCTCTTTTTAGGGCGCCGTTTCTTGACTTGCAGCGGCAGCCTTCCTAAAACCTTGTTTAGAATAATTCGAAAGATGCGCGACCAAGCGCCACCGTGGCAGCATTCGGCGTGCGTCCCTTGAAGCTCTGTGCTGTTATCGTCACGACGGCGGTGAATTTCAAGGTTTTCCGTATGGCCTTGGCGCGACAATGGGACTACGAGGCGAATCGGAATAGGTGAAAACCGTTGCCTGACGGTGACAACCTCAGGCTAGGAGGCTATCGGGCAGGCATGTCCCGGTTGCAGGAATGGGCGGAATCGACGTGATGAGCGAAAGCTCCCGCATCTATCTGGACCACAACGCCACGACACCGCTTCGGCCTGCGGCGCGCGAGGCGATGGTGGCTGCGCTCGTCGAGGCCGGCAATGCGTCTTCCGTTCACGCAGAGGGACGCGCCGCTCGAGCCCGCATCGAACTTGCCCGGCGCGCTCTGGCGACGGCGGTTGGCGCCAAGGCAAAGAACGTCGTGTTCACCAGCGGAGCGACGGAGGCAAATGTCACAGCGCTGACGCCGCACATCAGCATTTCCGGCCAGATGCGGCCGGCCACGCGACTTTTCATTGGCGCCACGGAGCACGCATCCGTGCTTTCCGGAGGCCGGTTCGATTCTTCTCAGGTTACGATCCTGCCGGTTACGAGCGACGGTGTCATTGACAAGTCGCAGGCCGAAACGCTCGTGCGCGCGGAGGCGGAGGCCGGCGGTGTTCCGTTCGTTTCGGTAATGGCGGCCAACAACGAGACGGGCGTGATCCAGCCCGTGGCCGAGATCGCCCGGATCGTCCGTTCTGCCGGCGGCTATTTCCACGTGGATGCGGTTCAGGCGCTGGGAAGGCTCCCGGTTTCGGTCAGCGCATGGGATTGCGACATGTTGTCGGTGTCTTCCCACAAGATCGGCGGACCGCAAGGCGCGGGTGCGCTTGTCTATGGCCGTGACGACTTGCGTGCGGCGCCGTTGATCATCGGCGGCGGGCAGGAGGGGCGGCACCGGGCCGGCACCGAGAACGTTGCTGCGCTGGCAGGATTCGGTGCGGCGCTCGAAGAAACGACGACGCTGGACGACAACGCTCGAATTGCGGCGCTGCGGGACTGGCTGGAAGCCGAGTTGCTTCATATATATGGGCAAACGGTTATCTTCGGGCGGGATACGGCGCGCCTGCCCAACACGACGAGCTTCGCCGTTCCGGGAATGGTGGCCGAAACCACACTGATCGCCTGCGATCTGGCTGGCGCGGCGGTGTCCTCAGGCTCCGCCTGTTCGTCGGGAAAGGTTTCGTCTTCTCACGTGCTTCAGGCCATGGGGGTGCCGGCGGATCTTGCCCGCGGTGCGCTGCGGCTCAGCCTTGGCTGGACGAGTACACAAGAGGACGTGGAGCGCTTCGCCGATATCTGGCGTGGGCTCGTTGCGAGACTGAAGCCGGCGGAAGCCGGGAAGGCGGCCTGACGGCTGCAACTTGAGGAGGCGTCCGGTTCGGCCGGACGGGCGGTGCTTGCGTATCGTCGGTTCAAATACGTGAGACTTCGACAACACGCGGTTCTTGACCCGCGCTGGATGGAGAGGCCAATGCCTGCAGTACAAGAGACGGTCGACCGGGTACGGGAGATCGATGTCGAGCAATACAAGTACGGGTTCGTCACCGATATCGAATCCGACAAGGCCCCCAAGGGGCTCAACGAAGACGTCATTCGCTTCATTTCCGCCAAGAAGGGCGAGCCGGAGTGGATGCTGGAGATGCGCCTCGATGCCTATCGCCGCTGGCTCACCATGGAAGAGCCAACCTGGGCGCGGGTGAGCTATCCCAAGATCGACTTCAACGATCTCTATTACTACTCCGCACCGAAGAAGGCCGGCGACGGGCCGAAGAGCCTCGATGAGGTCGACCCGGAGCTGCTGGCGACCTACGAGAAGCTCGGCATTCCGCTTCGCGAGCAGGAGATTCTTGCCGGCGTGGAACCGAAGAACCGCGTAGCAGTCGATGCGGTGTTCGACTCGGTCTCGGTGGTCACCACCTTCAAGAAGGAGCTGGCCAAGGCCGGCGTCATCTTCTGCTCGATCTCCGAGGCGATGCGCGAGCATCCGGATCTGGTGAGGAAGTACCTCGGCTCGGTCGTGCCGATCTCCGACAACTTCTATGCGACGCTCAATTCGGCGGTCTTCTCCGATGGCTCGTTCGTCTACGTGCCCGAAGGCGTGCGCTGCCCGATGGAGCTGTCCACCTACTTCCGCATCAACGAGCAGAATACCGGCCAGTTCGAGCGCACGCTGATCGTGGCGGAGAAGGGGGCCTACGTCTCCTACCTGGAGGGCTGCACGGCTCCCCAGCGCGACGAGAACCAGCTTCACGCGGCCGTGGTCGAGCTCGTCGCCATGGAAGATGCGGAGATCAAGTACTCCACCGTCCAGAACTGGTATCCGGGCGATGCGGACGGGCGGGGCGGCATCTACAACTTCGTCACCAAGCGTGGCGATTGCCGGGGCGCGCGCTCCAAGATCTCGTGGACGCAGGTCGAGACCGGTTCCGCGATCACCTGGAAGTACCCCTCCTGCATCCTGCGCGGGGACGACAGCCGGGGCGAGTTCTATTCGATTGCCATTTCCAACGGCCATCAGCAGATCGACTCGGGCACCAAGATGATCCACCTCGGCAAGAACACGTCGAGCCGGATCATTTCCAAGGGCATTTCGGCGGGCAAGTCGCAGAACACCTATCGCGGCCTTGTCTCGGCTCATCGCAAGGCGTCCAACGCGCGCAACTTCACGCAATGCGACAGCCTGCTGATCGGGCAGGACTGCGGTGCGCACACCGTGCCCTACATCGAGAGCAAAAACGCCAGTGCCGTCTTCGAGCATGAGGCGACGACGTCGAAGATCTCCGACGACCAGTTGTTCTACTGCCTGCAGCGGGGACTGGGCGAAGAGGAGGCGGTGGCGCTCATCGTCAACGGCTTCGTGCGCGATGTCATCCAGCAACTCCCGATGGAGTTCGCGGTGGAAGCGCAGAAGCTGATCTCGATCTCGCTGGAAGGCTCGGTCGGCTGATCGGACGGATACCTGAAATCAAGGGATACGGGGCTCGCGAAGCCCATTGGAAACGAAGTGGCGGCCGTGCGGCGAACCCTTGACGGGTGACGCGCAACTGGCAGTCCGAAGCTGGGATACCTGAAAATGGCACTGCTCGAAATCAAGAACCTGCATGCCCGCATCGCCGAAGATGGCACGGAAATCCTGCGCGGGGTCGATCTCACCGTGAACGCCGGTGAGGTCCACGCGATCATGGGGCCGAACGGCTCCGGCAAGTCGACGCTCTCCTACGTGCTCGCCGGCAAGGAGGACTACGAGGTCACCGAGGGCGAGATCCTGTTCAACGGCGAGAACATCCTGGAGATGGGGCCGGACGAGCGGGCTGTCGCCGGCATGTTCCTGGCCTTCCAGTACCCGATCGAAATCCCGGGCGTGGCGACGATGACCTTCCTCAAGGCGGCGCTCAACGCCCAGCGCAAGGCGCGCGGGGAGGGCGAACTGCCGACGCCGGATTTCATGAAGCTGGTGCGCGAGAAGGCCAAGCTCATGAACATCACCTCCGACATGCTGAAGCGTCCGCTCAATGTCGGTTTCTCCGGTGGCGAGAAGAAGCGTTCCGAAATCCTGCAGATGGAACTGCTGGAGCCGACGCTGTGCGTGCTCGACGAGACGGATTCCGGCCTCGACATCGATGCGCTGAAGGTGGTCTCCGATGGCGTCAACCGGCTGCGCTCGCCGGAGCGCGCGATGGTCGTCATCACCCACTACCAGCGTCTGCTCGATCACATCGTGCCGGATATCGTCCACGTGTTGTCGGCGGGCCGGATCGTCAAGACGGGCGGGCCGGAGCTGGCGCTGGAGCTGGAGAAGAACGGCTACGCCGACTACATCGGCGAAGCAGCTTAATCGGGCACGGAGGCAAGCGACATGACAGCGGACAACGAGACGCTGCGCACGGCTGCCGAGCGTGCGCTGATCGAACAATATGAGGCAGCGCCCACCGCCGATGCGGTCAAGCTGCTGCGTGAAAAGGCGATCGCGGGCTTTCGCTCGCGCGGTCTGCCGAACCGCCGCGTCGAGGAGTGGAAATACACCGACCTCAAACGCGGCATGAGCGAGGCGCTGCCGATCGCCGAGGCGCCTGAGGCCGGCGCTGCGAAGGCCGCCGTCGAGGCCGTTGCCGGTTTCGGCGACATGGCGGGTGCACGCATCGTCTTCGTCAACGGGCTCTATGTGCCGGAGCTTTCCGATATCGACGGCGTCGAGGGGCTGACGATCTCCTCGCTGGCCGCCGGGCTCGCCGAGGCGCGACCTCAGGGGCTTGGCGATCTGGCGGGCGCCGTGAACGACACTGCGCTCGACCTCAACACCGCCTTCATGCGCGACGGTGCGCTGATCGAGGTGGCGGCCGGAGCTACGATAGACAAGCCGGTGGAGATCCTGCACGTGGCGGCCGGCGCGCCGGCGGCGACCTACACGCGCCACGTCGTCCATGTGGGGGCGGGCGCCAAGGTTCGCTTCAACGAGGTCTATTCCGGCAAGGGCCGCTACCAGACCAACACGGCGGTCGAGTTCTCCGCCGACAAGGGGGCGGACGTCTCCTGGATCAAGCTCCAGAACGAGGGACATGAGGCGCAGCACCTCTCGACCTTCGTCTCGGCGCTCGAGGCGGAAGTCGGTTTCGATCACTTCGTCTTCAATTCCGGCGGCCATCTCGCCCGTACGCAGGTCTTCCTGCGCTTCAACGGCGAGTACGCGCGCGCCGGTCTGCGCGGAACGATGCTGATCACCGAGGACCAGCATTCAGATGTGACGCTGGTCGTCGATCATGCGGTGCCCAATTGCGAAAGCCGCGAGTTCTACAAGTCCGCCATCGACGGCAAGGCCAAGGGCGTGTTCCAGGGACGGATCAACGTCTTCCCGCATGCGCAGAAGACGGATGGCCAGATGATGTGCCAGGCGCTGCTGCTGTCGGATGAAGCGGAGATGGCCTACAAGCCGGAACTGGAGATCTTCGCCGATGACGTGCAATGCGCGCACGGGGCGACCTCGGGCCAGATCGACGACGAGTTGCTGTTCTATCTTCGGGCTCGCGGTATTCCGGAAACGGAAGCCAGGACGCTGCTGATCCTTGCCTTCCTGTCGGAGGTAATCGAGGAAATCGGCGACGAGAAGGTTGTGGAGGCGCTGGAAGAGCGCACCCGGACCTGGCTCGGATATTGAGGACGGATGCGATGAACGACGCAGCCCCCATCCAGGACACGGCCGGTTACGATGTCGAGAAGGTGAGGGCGGACTTTCCGATCCTCGCCCGCGAGATCTACGGCAAGCCTCTGGTCTATCTCGACAACGGCGCGTCCGCGCAAAAGCCGCAAGTGGTGCTCGACCGGATGATGAAGGCGTATTCGGAGGAATACGCCAACGTCCATCGCGGCCTGCACTATCTCTCCAACACGGCGACGGAGGCCTACGAGGCGGCGCGCGAAAGCGTGCGCCGGTTCCTCAACGCCCCGACAACGGACGAGATCGTGTTCACCCGCAACACGACCGAGGCGATCAATCTCGTCGCCTATTCCCACGCCATGCCGCTGATCGGCGAGGGCGACGAGATCATCATTTCGATCCTCGAGCATCACTCCAACATCGTGCCTTGGCACTTCCTGCGCGAGCGGCAGGGGGCGGTGTTGAAGTGGTCGCCGATTGCCGATGACGGATCGTTCCTCATCGAGGAATTCGAAAAGCTCATCACGTCGCGCACCAAGCTCGTCGCGATCACGCAGATGTCGAACGTCACGGGCACGGTCGTGCCGGTGAAGGAGATCTGCCGGATCGCCCATGAGCACGGTGTGCCGGTGTTGGTCGACGGCAGCCAGTCTGCCGTTCACATGCCGGTCGACGTGCAGGATCTCGACTGCGATTTCTTCGTGCTGACGGGCCACAAGGTCTACGGGCCGACGGGCATCGGCGTGCTCTATGCCAAGAAGGAGCGGCTTGCGGCGATGCGGCCGTTCAACGGCGGCGGCGAGATGATCCTCGACGTGACCGAGGACATGGTGACCTACAACGATCCGCCGCACCGCTTCGAGGCTGGCACGCCGGCGATCGTCCAGGCGATTGGACTTGGCGCTGCGCTCGACTATATGCAGGGGCTGGGGCGAGAGAACATCGCCGCGCACGAGAACGCCCTTCGCGACTATGCACATTCGGAGCTCTCGAAGATCAATTCGTTGAGGATCTTCGGCAACGCGCCTGGCAAGGGCGCCATCATTGCGTTCGAGATGGAAGGGGTTCATGCGCACGATATCTCCACCATCATCGATCGTGAGGGCGTCGCGGTCAGGGCCGGGACGCACTGCGCCCAGCCCTTGCTCGCCCGCTTCGGGGTGACGTCCACGTGCCGCGCCTCCTTCGGGCTCTACAACACGCTGGAAGAAGTCGACCGCCTCGCCGAAGCGCTGAAAAAGGCACAGAGATTTTTCTCTTGAGGACAGACGCGATGACCGAAGACACGAGCATCCCGGAAGGCTCCGCCGAAACGATGGAGATTGGGACACAACAAGCGGCCGCGCCTGTGCAGTCTGGCGCGAGCGATGTTGCGGCGTCGGCCGAAAGCGGGTCGGCACTGCCGGAAGAGGAGATCGCGCGGCTCACCGACGATATCGTTGCGGCCCTTAAGACGGTCTATGATCCGGAAATCCCGGTCGACATCTTCGAGCTGGGTCTGGTCTACAAGGTCGATATCGAGGACGACCGGTCCGTCACCATCGACATGACGCTGACGGCGCCGGGCTGCCCCGTGGCCGGCGAGATGCCGGGGTGGGTGCAGGACGCGGTTTCCTCGGTCGCGGGCGTTGGCACGGTCGACATCAACATGGTGTTCGATCCGCCGTGGGATCCGAGCCGCATGTCGGACGAGGCACGCGTGGCGCTTAACTGGTTCTAGAGGTGGGCAAGCGTTCCGCCTTGAACCAAATGCACCAGTAACAAGAAGGACTTGGACGCAGATGGGCAAGTTTCAGGTCATCACGCTGACGGACGCGGCAGCAGAGCGCGTTCGGGATATCATGGCAAATTCCGGCAAGAACGCCCTCGGCCTCAAGGTCGGCATCAAGAAGGGCGGCTGTGCGGGGATGGAATATACGCTCGACTATGTGAGCGAGGCCGATCCGGCCGACGACATGGTCGAGACGAAGGGCGTGCGCGTCTACGTCGATCCCTCCGCAGTACTGTTCCTGCTCGGTACGGAAATGGACTACGAGGAAACCAAGCTGCGCAACGGCTTCGTCTTCAACAATCCGAACCAGACGTCGGCCTGCGGTTGCGGGGAGTCTGTGGAGATCACGCCTGCAAACCCGGAGGCGCTGGCACACTGATGGCGCAGGATCGGGGGCTCTTCGAGCGGTTGAAGCAGGCGGCGTTGGACGACTGGTCCGCCTATATCGACCATGCCTTCGTGCGCGGTCTCGGCGATGGCTCGCTGCCTGAAGCCTCCTTTCGGCATTACCTCGCCCAAGACTATCTGTTCCTGATCCATTTCGCCCGGGCCTACGCGCTTGCGGTCTACAAGTCGCGCACTCTTGCGGACATGCGTTCCGCCGGGCGGACGATGGCCGCGTTGCTCGACATGGAGATGGGCTTGCACGTCCGACTGTGCGCACGTTGGGGGGTGAGCGAAGCCGATCTGGAGAAAACGCCGGAAGCCTCGGCCACCATGGCCTACACGCGATACGTGCTGGAAGAGGGCATGCGCGGCGATCTTCTCGACCTGCATGTCGCCCTCGTTCCATGCGTGATCGGCTATTGGGAGATCGGAAAGGCGCTTGCCGCGCGTCCCGGCGCGCTTGATCCGGCCAATCCGTACCACGAGTGGATCGCGGAATATTCCAGCCCCGATTATCGTCAGGTGGCGGAAGAAGCCGCCGACAGGCTCGACAGGCTGGCGGACGGGACGCTCAGCGAGGCCCGTTTCGCGGACCTCACGCGCATTTTCCGGCAGGCGACACGTCTGGAAATTGACTTCTGGCAGATGGGGCTTGATCTCGCCCGATAAGGTGGTCGCGCCGAAGGGGCTTCTTCCGGCTGTTCGCCGTCACGCGACAGCGGCGTGTGCATCCGTGTCGTCTTCGCACTTCACCTTGTTGCGGCCCGCGCGCTTGGCGCCGTAAAGGGCGGCATCGGCACGGCCGATGAGCCCGTTCGGCGTGTCGCCCGGGCGAAAACTCGCAACGCCGATCGATATGGTGATGCGGCCGAGATTCTCTCCCGTCGAGCGCTTGACGAGCTCCTTGCAGATCACCGACTTGCGGATGTGCTCGGCCACCGAATAAGCGTGGTCAAGTCCGGCGCGCGGCAGGATGACGGCGAATTCCTCGCCGCCGTAGCGGCAGGCGATATCCTGCGCCTTGATGTTCTGCTTGACCGACAGGCCGACAAGCCGCAGCACTTGATCGCCCGTCTGGTGGCCGTAATTGTCGTTGAACTGCTTGAAATGATCGATGTCGGTCAACAGCAGCGACAACGGCTCACCCGTTTGCGCGGCATGGAGGACCGCACGGTCGATCGACTCGTCGAAGTGACGGCGGTTGGCGAGCGTGGTCAGATCATCGGTCAATGATTCAAAGCGGATCGCTTCCAGGCTCTCCTGGAGCTCATAGACAAGCTCACGGGATTCGTTGAGCTGGTCTTCGAGCCTGCGATTGTGTGTGATCGTCTCGTTTGTCTTCTCGACGACCGTCCGAATGATTTCGGCAATTTCGTCGCGGCTATTGGTGCCGCCAAGCGTATTGACGGCGGTTCCGAGCGTATCGGCGTAGTCCGACGTTGCGGAGAGGCTGCTTTTGACAATATCGACCACATCGCCGATTTCCCGGGAGAGCTTTGAGCCCACGGAATCTATGCGGTCGCCGAGCCGGCTCGGGCAGAGGAAACGATTGTAGAGGTTCTGGACTTCGTCCGGCGTAATGCCGCCCTTCCTGCCCAGAATATCGTTCACGGACTTGTTGAGAGAATAATTGAAACCGGCAGAATAAGTATACCACAGCTCATAATAGCGCGGGTATGCCGGCAATTCATTTTTCTTCAAATAAGCCAGCGCCGTATCGCCGTAAACGATCGTTCGCTTAAAATCGTTTCTCTGGCTCATTTTGCTGTCCAAGCGGCGTGAACTAGTTTCTCAACAACTTCGTATTGTTGAATTTCCTTATAGTGACATAAAATCGATTAACCATAAGTTAAGTCCTGTGGAGCGGCTTATGCGGTTTTTGGTCTCGCCGCGTCATGCACAGGGGCGGGTGAGCACTCGATCGGTGCCGACGTGTTCAGGGCGCGGCCTTTTTCGGGCGGATTTCGCGCAGCAGGAATGCCGGCGTGTGATCTCCAAGGCCGATGACCGGCTTGTCCTTGCCGCCGCGCTCGCCCCGATCCTTGTTCCGGTCCCTGCCGTCCTTGCTCGCGGACTTGTCGGGGCCGCGGTTGCCACCGCGTCGGGACTGTTCCTGATTGCGGCCGGCTTCCTCGCGAGGGGCAGGCTTGCGCTGGGGGGCGGGAGCCGCCGCCTCCGCGGCCGGCGCCACGTCCTGTTGAGGCTTGTCGTCCTTCCGGGCGTTGTCGTCTTTCCGAGTGCGGCTGCGCTTTTTCGGCGCCGCCTCGGCCTTCTTTTCCTCGCCGCCTTCGGCCTCGGCGGTGCGCTTGCGGCCGCCGCCGCGACGCCGCGTCTTGCGCTCGTTTTCCGCCGCATCGAAGTCGATCGGTTCATTGAACCATTCGATGTTCTTGCCGATGAGCTTCTCGATCGCCTCGACATGGCGCCCGCATTCGGGGGTGACGATGGTCATCGCGACGCCCTTGCGCCCGGCGCGGCCGGTACGGCCGATGCGGTGGACATAGTCCTCGGCATGGACCGGCACATCGAAATTGAAGACGTGGCCGACATCGGGAATATCAAGACCGCGCGCGGCGACGTCACTGGCGACGAGAAGCTTGATCTCGTTGTTGCGGAAGCCCTCCAGCGTCTGCATGCGCGAACGCTGGTCCATGTCGCCGTGCAGGGCGCCGACGTCGAAACCGTGCTTCTGCAGCGAACGGTAGAGCGTGGCGACGTCGCGCTTTCGGTTGCAGAAGATGATCGCGTTTTTCAGGTCTTCCGCATTGCGGATGAGTTCGCGCAGGGTTTCGCGCTTGTCGTGCGGCGCGGAGCCGGAGGAGACGAGCGACTGCGCCACGGCATCGACGGTGGAGGAGGCGCGGGCCACTTCGATGCGAACCGGATTATGCAGGAAAGCCTCGGTCAGGCGCTGGATTTCCGGCGGCATGGTGGCCGAGAAGAACAGCGTCTGGCGCGTGAAGGGGATGAGCTTGCAGATGCGCTCGATGTCGGGGATGAAACCCATGTCGAGCATGCGGTCGGCCTCGTCGATGACGAGGATCTCGACGCCCTGGAGCATCAGCTTGCCGCGCTCCACGTGATCGAGCAGGCGGCCCGGCGTGGCGATGAGCACATCGGCGCCGCGGTCGATCTTGCGGTCCTGATCGGCAAAGGAAACGCCGCCGATGAGCAGGGCAACAGTCAGCTTGTGCTTGGCGCCAAGCTTGTTGAATTCATCCTCCACCTGGGCCGCGAGCTCGCGCGTCGGCTCCAGAATGAGCGTGCGCGGCATGCGTGCGCGGGCGCGTCCCTTTTCCAGAAGGGTCAACATCGGCAGGGTGAACGAGGCTGTCTTTCCCGTGCCTGTCTGGGCGATGCCGAGCACGTCACGTCGCTCCAGAGCGTGCGGGATCGCCTGCTCCTGAATGGCCGTGGGTTCGGTGTAGCCGGCCGCGACGACCGCATCCAGCACCTTTTGGCTCAGTCCGAGATTGGAAAAACTCATGCCTTTTGTATTCACCAGGATGTCTCGCGACCACCATCACCGTTGCGGGATGACGACGGCCGCTCATGAACGGAGGGATAGTGCGCGCACAATACGGCGGAGACGTTCCATGTCAATCACCACATGGAAAAATCGGCCGCAATACTTCCCGGATCGTTATCATCAAGCTCCGGAGGGAAGAGAAAAACGCCTTCACAAACATTGGCGCACAATTCTAAGCCGCCGTTTTACGCGTGCGTTTTTGTCGCCGTTCCTTTCGCGGGCCGGTGCGATGCAGAAAACGACAGCCCTCCCTTAAGACGTGGCGGACGTGAAGGCTTGCCGTTTTGCCTGTCCGCTCAAGGATAAGGAAACAGGCGCACCGGGGCGGTGCGCACCGGGCGGGGTCAGATATCAAGATCGGTCGCGAACTCCGCGTTTTCCTTGATGAAAATGAAACGCGCTTCCGGCTTGGTGCCCATCAGTCGGTCGACGGTATCCCCGGTGACTTCCTCCTCGTCGGCGGCCACACGCACCTGCAAAAGCATGCGCTTTGTCGGATCCATGGTCGTTTCCTTGAGCTGGGCGGGAAGCATCTCGCCAAGGCCCTTGAAGCGGCCGATCTCGATCTTGGCCTTGCCGTTGAATTCGCTCTTGAGGAGCTCGTCCTTGTGGGCGTCGTCGCGCGCGTAGCGGATCTTGTCGCCTTGTGCGATGCGGTAGAGAGGCGGAACAGCCAGATAGAGGTGGCCGTTCTCGATCAGTTTCGGCATTTCCCGGTAGAAGAACGTGATCAGCAGTGAGGCGATGTGGGCGCCGTCGACATCGGCGTCGGTCATGACGATCACGCGCTCGTAGCGAAGGTCTTCGTCGCGGTAATTGTTGCGCGTGCCCACGCCCAGCGCCTGCATCAGATCGGCAAGCTGCTGGTTGGCCGCCAGTTTCTCGCGGCCCGCGTTGGCGACGTTGAGGATCTTGCCGCGAAGGGGAAGGATCGCCTGGCTCGCGCGGTTGCGCGCCTGCTTGGCAGAGCCGCCGGCCGAGTCGCCCTCAACGATGAAGATCTCCGTGCCCGCCGCTGAGGAGGTGGAGCAATCGGCGAGCTTGCCGGGCAGGCGCAGCTTGCGCACGGCGGTCTTGCGCGCCACGTCCTTTTCCTGGCGCCGCCGGAGGCGTTCCTCGGCCCGGTCGATCACCCATTCCAGCAGTTTGTCCGCCTGGTGCGGCGAGGCCGTCAGCCAGTGGTCGAAGGCATCGCGCACCGCGTTCTCGACGATGCGGCTCGCCTCGCCGGTCGACAGCTTGTCCTTTGTCTGGCCGACGAATTCCGGCTCCCGGATGAAGACGGAGAGCATGCCGCCGGCAGAAGTCAGCACGTCGTCGCCGGTGATCTGGGCGGCGCGCTTGTTGCCGACAAGCTCGCCATAGGCCTTGAGCCCGCGCAAAAGCGCCAGACGAAGGCCGGCTTCGTGCGTGCCCCCCTCAGGCGTCGGCACCGTATTGCAGTAGGAATGCAGGAAGCCATCGCCGGCAAACCACGCCACCGCCCATTCCACCGATCCGTGACTGCCGGTCTTGGACGTCTTGCCCGCGAAGATCTCGTCGGCGACGCGCTTCTCGCCGCTCAGCGTCTCGTCGAGGAAGTCCTTGAGGCCGCCGGGAAAATGGAACGAGGCTTCGGCCGGCGGGGCGTTCTTCTCGGTGAGAAGGCTTTCCGCGCAGCGCCAGCGGATCTCCACGCCGCCGAACAGATAGGCCTTGGAACGGGCCATCTTGAACAGCGTGGAGGGCTTGAACTTCGCGCTCGCGCCGAAGATCTGCGGATCGGGACGAAACCGCACGGTTGTGCCGCGCCGGTTCTGGATATCGCCCAGAGGCTCCAGCGGCCCCTGCGCGATGCCGCGGGCGAACCGCTGGCGGTAGAGCTTGCGCGAGCGCGCGACCTCGACCTCGAGCACTTCGGACAGCGCATTGACGACGGAGACGCCGACGCCGTGCAGGCCGCCGGAAGTCTCGTACACCTTGCTGTCGAACTTGCCGCCGGCATGCAGCGTCGTCATGATGACTTCGAGCGCCGACTTGTCCTTGAATTTCGGGTGCGGGTCGACGGGGATGCCGCGGCCGTTGTCGGTCACGGTCAGCATGCCGTCCTCCTCCAGGCGCACGTCGATCCAGGTGGCGTGGCCGGCGACCGCCTCGTCCATCGAATTGTCGATGACTTCCGCAAAAAGGTGGTGCAGCGCACGTTCGTCGGTGCCGCCGATATACATGCCGGGACGCCTGCGGACCGGTTCCAGCCCCTCCAGCACCTCGATGTCGGCGGCCGTGTAGGCCTCGTCCGCGCCGGGGACGGCCCGCAGGGGCGGGGTCTGCTTCGGCGCGCGATCGGAGGTGCGGGGTGCGCTATCGGCGGCCGCGGGAGCTGCGGTCGAGGGGGCTGCGGCGGCCGGTGCGGCTGCCGGCGCGCGCTTGCGCCGGGCCTTCATCGCCGAAACCTCGTCCTCCAGCTGCGCGAACAGATCGTCCTTGCCTGCCATTCGTTCTTTCGTACCCGATTTGTTTCGTCTGACGTGGCGCCCCGCCGCCGCCTTCCCGAATCAGCAGGAATTCTGGCAATTCGGCATCGGCAACACCAGTGCGATCACTGCGGACTTGCTCGTTCCCTCAGGCGTTCTCACCCGAAAAGGGTCTTGTCGCCGTCATCTGTCGCAGGCAGACTTCCGGTGCTGCACTGCGCAATGGACATGCGGAGGACACCATGGCCGCACAACCGCCGACCACGCTTGACCGGAACTGGCATGCGGTTGATTTCCGTCTGCCGGCGACCGACGGCAGAACCTACACCTTCACCGACATTGCCGGTGCGAGGGGAACGGTCATCGTCTTCATCTGCAACCATTGTCCTTATGTCAAGGCGGTGATCGGCCGCCTTGTGGCGGATGCACGGACGCTTGAGGGCGACGGAATCGGATTTGCCGCTATCTGCTCCAACGATGCGGACGCCTATCCAGACGACAGTTTTTCCAAGATGGCCGCCTTCGCCGCCGAGCACAGCTTTCCCTTCCCCTATCTCCACGACGAGGACCAGCTGATCGCCAAGGCCTATGGGGCGGTCTGCACGCCGGATTATTTCGGCTTCGCCGCCGATGGATCGCTGCAATATCGCGGTCGGCTGGACGATGGGCGCACGGGCGAGCCAAGCCCGGGAGCGCCGCGCGAACTTCTGGAAGCGATGCGCCTGGTCGCGGCGACGGGAGAGGGGCCGCAGGATCAGGTGCCCTCCATCGGCTGCTCGATCAAGTGGAAGGCCTGAGCGCTTCGGTTCCGCTCACCGCCGGGCCTTTCGTATCGGGCCTCTCGTATCTTGTGCAATTCGTTGCGTGACGCACGGTCTGCCGCCGTTTTGGCTGCCGATTCTGACGGTTATCGTGCGGACAAGGCTGGACAGGCCCGCGCCGGTTTGCTCAAAGCATGTCGGTTCCGCATGCCCAGGCGGCGCGAGAGGCGCAAAGGAAGACTGCAATGATCGACCGCATCGAAATCATCCGCCCCGACGACTGGCATCTTCACGTGCGCGACGGCGAGATGCTGAAGGCCGTCCTGCCGATCAGCGCCAGGCTCTTCGGCCGCGCCATCATCATGCCGAACCTTGTGCCGCCGGTGCGCGATCTCGATGATCTGCGCGCCTATCGCGGACGTATCGAAGCCGCGGTGCCCAAGGGAAGCGGATTCCGTCCGCTGATGACGCTCTATCTCACCGAGACGACCGATCCCGCCGACATAAGGAATGGCACGGCGAGCGGAGAGCTGACGGCGGTGAAGCTCTATCCGGCCGGCGCGACGACCAATTCCGATGCCGGGGTCAAGGATTTCAAGCGCGTGCACAAGGTGCTTGAGGCGATGCAGGAGGCGGGCATTCCGCTTCTGGTGCATGGCGAGGTCGTTGATCCGGACGTCGATATCTTCGATCGCGAAGCCGTGTTCATCGAGCGGGTGCTGGCGCCGTTGATCCGCGATTTTCCGGCGCTGCGCATCGTCATGGAGCACATCACGACGGAGGAGGGCGCCTCATTCGTGAGCGGTACGGGCGAGAACGTCGCCGCGACGATTACGCCCCAGCATCTGCTCATCAATCGCAACGACATCTTCCGCGGCGGGATCCGCCCCCACTTCTACTGCCTGCCCATCGCCAAGCGCGAAAGCCATCGTCTGGCGCTGCGCAAGGCGGCGACATCGGGGAACGCGAAGTTCTTCCTCGGCACGGATTCCGCACCGCATCCGGTCGGCAACAAGGAATGCGCCTGCGGTTGCGCCGGGATCTTCAACGCGCCCGTCACGATGCCCTGTCTCGCGCAGGTCTTCGAGGACGAGGGCGCGCTCGACAGGCTGGAAGCCTTCACCTCGCTCAATGGTCCCGCCTTCTACCGGCTGCCGCCCAACGAGGACCGGATCGTTCTCGCCCGCACCGCTCCGGACGAGGCGATCTTTCGGGCAATCGATGTCGGCGCGGATGGACAGGTCGTCGTTTTTCGCCCGGACGTGCCGTTCCGCTGGTCCGTCGAAAAGGCCTGAGCGGTCGTTCCCCCCATTGCCGAAGCGCTTGCTCTCACTCCTTTCAGGAAGCGGAATTCATGGCCTCGATTGCGGAAAAATTCGAAACGCTCAAGACCGACAACGCGCCCGGTCAGGAAACGCGGCAGCAGGCGGCGAACCTTGATGATGTGATAAAGGGGGAGACCCTCGTCGGGCGCCCTGTCGATTTCTCGCATGGCGACGTCGATGCGTTCGAGCCGGCGCCCGGCGCGTTCGAGACGTTCTGCGACGGCGTGCGCGCCGGGGCGCGGCAGGCCTATACCGAGTATCGCGGCAAGGAAGAGATCCGCGAGGCCCTGGCCGAACGGCTTGCTGACTTTACGGGTGCGCCTCTGTCGGGGGCGCGGGAACTGATCCTCACGCCCGGCACGCAGGGCGCGCTTTTCCTGACAATCGCCGCGACGGTCGGAGCCGGGGACAAGGTCGCAATCGTCCAGCCGGACTACTTCGCCAACCGCAAGCTGGTTCAGTTCTTCGACGGCGAGATCTGTCCCGTTCAGCTCGACTATCTTGCCGGCACCGATCGGGCGGGGCTCGATCTCGACGAGTTGGAAAGCGTGTTCAAGGCGGGGGCGAAGGTCTTCGTCTTCTCCAATCCCAGCAATCCGACCGGTGCGATCTATTCGCCCGACGAGATCCGCGCCATCGCGGAGCTGGCGAGTCGATACGGCGTTACGGTGATCGCCGACCAGCTCTATTCCCGCCTGCATTATTCCGATGGTGGGCCTTATACGCACCTGCGCGCGCTTGCCGGCTCTGAGAATGTCGTGACCATCATGGGGCCGTCCAAGACAGAGTCCCTCAGCGGCTACCGCCTTGGTGCCGCGTTCGGACCTGCGAAGCTCATCGAGCGCATGGAGCGGTTGCAGGCGATCGTCTCGCTGCGGGCGGCCGGCTACAACCAGTCGGTGCTGCGCACGTGGCTCTGCGAGCCGGAAGGCTGGCTTGAGGAACGGATCCGGCTTCACCAGGCCATTCGCGACGATCTGCTGGCGACATTCCGGGCGGCGGACGGCATCGCGGTGCGGACGCCTCAGGCGGGAAGCTATCTCTTTGCCCGCTTGCCGGCGCTTGACGTGTCCCCGCTCGATTTCGTGCGTATCCTGCGCCGGCAGGCCGATGTCATTGTCACGCCCGGCAGCGAGTTCAGTCCGCATACGCTGGACAGCATGCGTCTCAATTTCTCGCAGGACCATGCGGCCGCGAAGGCGGCCGTCGAGCGCATCGTGGAACTGGTGGAACGCTATCGCACTTAGCGCCGGGGCTGCCGTGCTGAGCGGTTTGGGGCCTAGAACTGGGGCGGGCGGTCATCAAAAATCGCCTCCATGGTGAAATACGAAGTGACAGCCTCCAGCTCCATTTTCTCGATGATCTTCTGGTAGACCTGATCGTAGCTGTTCATGTCGGAGGTCGCGATCTTGAGCAGGTAGTCGTAGTCGCCGCTGATCCGGTAGAAGCCGACGATTTCCGAAATCGCCTCGATGTGGGCGCGGAACCGCTTCAGCCATTCCGACGAATGGTTGCGTGTGCGGACCATCACAAAGACCAGAAGCTGCCGGCCCACCGCATCCGGGCGGACGCGGGCGCCGTATCCCTCGATGACGCCGTCTGCCTCAAGGGCCTTGAGGCGCCGCCACAGCGCGTTCTGGGACAGGCCGACGGCCTCGGCCAGTTCGCGCTGCGAGCGGGCCGAGTTCTTCTGAAGCTCGCCCAGGATCCGACGATCGATCTTGTCAATCTTGTAGGTCATTTGGCTATCATATGACCCATCGGCTCCGGTTCAAGCCGCACTTTCATCGAAACAGAGCATCCTAGCCGCTTGAATGATCGGCATGTTGCGCGAACAAATGCGCGGACCCTGGAGCCGGATCCGCGCGCAGAGTTGACAGCTGTCAACCGTGTCTGGCTGGCGCTATCCCATGCTTAGAAGAGCCGCCAGCACGTCGGAGCGACGCAGCATGCCGACGAGCCGGCCGTCTTCCTCGACCGGAAAGATGCGATGGGGATGAGCAAGGAAGGCCTCCGCTGCGCTGGTCAGATCGTCGGAGGCGGCGAGGGACACCACGTCGCGGGTCATGAACTCGCCGACGCTGCCTTTCCATTCCTGATAGTAGCTGGCGTAAAGGGCAGGCTTGAAGCAGTCCTTCTGCGTCAGGATGCCGACGAGCTGGCCGCTGTCGTCGGTGACGGGGGCGGCAGCCGACCGGGTCTCCACCAGCAGCGCGACTGCCCGCCGGATCGGCGTGTCGGGAGAGACTTCCGGCCAGTCGGTCTGCATGATGGTTGCGACACGTGCGCTCGTGTTCATCGGCCTTCCTCTCCGCTCTCATGGCCCTTGTTGGGGCAGTGGGAGCAGGAAGCGCCCTTGAGGCAGGCGAGGCCGCCGCAGGAGGTTTGTGCCGGTCCTCTGCCCAGGGCGAGGCCAAGAGCGAGGCCGCCTGCAGCCAGCAGGAAGATCGCGATGGTGAGGATGAATTCCATTCCGCTTTCTCCCTCTTCGTCTCGTCAAAGCAGATGGGTTTCGAACCCGCCTGTCGTCTCGCGTGCAATGTCGACGCCGTCGGCGCGCAAGAACAATGCGGCAATGCCGTTCTTCCGCGCTAGCGCGGGGCCCTCAATCGGGCCGGCTGCGGCAAGCGCTGTCGCCCAACCATCGGCCTCGGTGGCGCGCGGTGCAAGAACGGACACGGAAAGCAGCCCTCCGGCGACGGGCTCGCCGGTCGGCGGGTCGATGATATGGCTGTATCGGCGCCCGTCCAGCTCGTAGCTCTGGATGTGGCCGCCGGAAGTCGCGACAGTCGTATCGTCGAGGCGCAGCTTTGCGACGATGCCGGAGGCGCCGGGGCGCGGATCTTCCACGGCCACGTACCAGTCCCGCCCGGAAGGGTGGCGCCCTTTCGCGGCGAGTTCGCCGCCCAGATCGATCAGCAGATCGTCATGGCCCGCCTCGCTTGCGATCGCCAGCATCCGGTCAAGCGCATAGCCCTTGGCGATGCCGCAGAGGTCGAGTGTGAGGCCGCCCTTGCGCTTGACGATGTGATCCTCCGCCAGCCCGATCTTGTGCCAGTCGGGCGGCGCGCCCTTTTCAATCGGACCGAAGCCCCAGCGCGCGACCAGCGGGCCCACGGTCGGGTCGAAGCGGCCATCGCTGGCCTTGGCGATTGCGAGTGCCGCTGCCGTGACGGAGACGGTCTCGCTAGGCATGGCGACGGTGCCCTCCGCTGCCGCGTTGAAACGGCAGACGTCGCTGTCGGCGCGCCAGGGCGACATCTGGTGGTCGATCTCGGCCAGTGCCGCCTCGATCCGTCCCCGCAATCTGCCGGCATCCCGGCCGGACGGGACGCTCAAGCGCCAATAGGTGGCGAATGCGGTGCCGGCGATCGTTTCGAGCGGCGACGTTTCGGCACGGAGAAGCGCGGGAGCGGCCAGGGTCGCGCCCAGCGCGCCGCCGGTAAGCTTCAGGAAGCTCCGGCGTGTCGGGCGGCTGGGGAGTGGGGACATGATGGATCGAGGCATGGTTCACACTCCGAAATCGTCGTTGAAGATGGAGGCCGGCTCCACGCCGAGCCGCTCGAGCGTGGCGAGCACCGCCGAGATCATGACTGGGGGGCCGCAAAGGTAATATTCGCAGTCTTCCGGGGCGGGGTGGCTGCGCAGGTGCGCGTTCACGATGTCGTGGATGAAGCCGGTGGCGCCCCGCCAGCGATCGCCGGGCGCGGGATCCGACAGCGCGGGCATCCAGATGAAATTCGGATGCGCGGCGGCAATGGCGTCGAACTCCTCCACATAGAAGAGATCCGCGACGGAGCGGGCGCCGTAGAAGTAGCGCATACGGCGTTTCGTGCCCTTGCCGATCTGCTCGTGGATCATCGCGCGCAAGGGGGCCATGCCGACGCCGCCGCCGATGAAGATCATCTCGCGCTCGCCCGGCTGGACCTGGAAATCGCCAAAGGGCCCCGAAGCCTCGACCGTATCGCCCGGTTTTCTGGAAAAGAGCCAGGACGACACCACACCTGGCGGGAGATCGCGCTCCCGTCCGGCGGGCGGCACGGCGAGCCGGATATTGAAGACGGCCTGTCCGCGCGCCGCCTCCTCGGGACGGCAGGCGATCGAGTAGGCGCGGGTGACGGTTTTGTCCGAGGACGCGTACAGATGATCCCAACAGGAGATGCGCCAGGCCTCGCGAAACGGCGCGTCGAGTTCGATCTCGGCGAAATCCTGTTCGTAGGGCGGGGCGGTGAGCTGCATGAAGCCGCCGGCGCGAAAGTCGAACGGCTGGCTTTCGGGCAATTCCAGCACCAGTTCGCGGATCAGCGGCGCCATCATCCGGTTGGAGACGATCCGGCAGGTGAAGCCGCCGCCGGCGCTGAGGATATCCTGCGGCACCTCGACCGCGCAGGGGCCGCGCAGCACGGTCTGGCAGGCAAGCCGCATGTTGGCGCGTCGCTCCGCTGCCGAAAGGATGCCGCGTTCCGTCGCGCCAGCCTGTCCCGCGCCTTCACCGGTCACCGTGACACGGCACAGGCCGCAGGTGCCCGAACCGCCGCACGCCGCCGGGATGCCGATCGAGGCATCGTGCAGCAGACCCAGAAGGCGATCGCCGCGCGAGGCTTCCAGCGTCGTGCTGCCGTTCACGGTCACGAGCACCGAACTTTGCGGGATGAGCCGGCGGCGCGCGATCAGAAGGCCTGCCGTCAGGAGGACGACGAGCGCGATGACGATCAGGCTTCCCAGCAGGATCTCGTTCATTGCGTGGCCATCTGGGCGAAGGAGGAAAAGCCGAGGGACATCAGCCCCGCGAGGACGAAAGTGATGCCGAGGCCGCGCAGTCCTGCCGGAAGATCCGCATAGGCCAGACGCGCGCGCACCGCACTCAGCATGATGACCGCGATGGCGAACCCGGTGCCGCCGCCGATGCCGAAGACGAAGGATTGTGCCAGGGTGTAGTTGCGCTCCACCATGAAGAGGCTGCCGGCCAGGATGGCGCATTGGACGGTAAGAAGCGGCAGGAAGACGCCGAAGGCGGCATGGACACTCGGCAGGAACCGGTCGAGCAGCATTTCCAGCAATTGCACGGTGGCTGCGATCACGCCGATGAAGGCGATCAGCGAGAGATAGGAGAGGTCGAGCTCGGGCATGCCGGCCCATGACCAGGCACCAGGCGCCAGCAGCGCGGAATAGATGAGCTGATTGAGCGGAACGGTCACGCCCATCACGCCGATCACCGCGATGCCGAGGCCCACAGCCGTCTCCGGCCGGCGCGACAATGCGAGGAAGGTGCAAAGCCCCAGGAAGAGAGTCAGGGGCATATTCTCGACGAAGGTTGCGCGCAGGAACAGGGTCAGGAGCTCGTTCATTCGGCCGGCTCCCCGATTGCCTCGGGCGGGGTGTATTCGGGCACTTCCGCCTGTTCCGGACGCCATGTGCGGATGGCCCAGACGAGCCCGCCCAAGAGGAAGAAGGCGCTGGGGGCGAGAAGCATCAGGCTCATCGGCGTGAACCAGCCGCCCTCGCTGGCAAGCGGTAGCACCTGGGCTCCCATAAGCGTGCCCGACCCGAAGAGCTCGCGAAGCGTGCCGATCACCACCAGCACCAGCGAATAGCCGAGGCCGTTGCCGAGCGCGTCGACCATGGAGGGCAGCGGCGGGTTGAGGCGGGCGTAGGATTCCGTGCGCCCGAGCACGAGGCAATTGGTGGTGATCAGGCTGACGAAGACCGACAGCTTCCGGCTGATCTCGAACAGATAGGCCTGCAGCACCTGATCGATCACGATAACCAGCGATGCGACGATGACGATCTGCACGATCAGGCGGATGGCATCGGGAATGTGGCGACGGATCATGCTGATGATCGCCGCCGACAGGACGAGCACGACGGTCAGTGATCCGGCCATGGTGAGCGCGGTTGGCAGCGAGGTGGTGACGGCGAGCGCGGAGCAGATGCCGAGGATCTGCAGGGTTACCGGGTTCTGTCGGACGAGCGGCTCGCTCAGCGTCGACCAGAGGGAGGAGGGGGCGGTCATCTCAGAACTCCCCGCGCCGGATGGCATCGATCAGCGGGCCGTAGCCTTCCGGGCCGAGCCAGAAGCGGATGATCCGGGTCATTGCGTTGGAGGTGCGTGTGGCGCCAGTGATGCCGTCCACCTGATATTCGTTGGCGGCGGGGCCGCGGGCGACGGAAAAGCGGACCGTGCCGGTGTCGTCGGTGGTGCGGGTGCCGGCGAAGCTCGCCAGCCATGCCGGCTCCTCGATGCGGCCGCCAAGCCCCGGCGTTTCCGACTGGCGGGTCACAGCCATGCCGGCGATGGTGCGCATGTCGCCCTTAAGCGCGAGGATGGCGTCGATGCGGCCGTTGTAGCCGGCGCCGCTGATGGGCAGCAGCGCAAGGGATACGGTGTCGCCGTCGCGCAGCAGGTAAATCTGGGCGTAATCCGGCCTCTGGCCGAGGCCCGCCAGATCCTCGCCGGCGGGCAGGCTCGTCCAGTTCGCCGCATCCGCGAGCGCTGAGGCAAGCGTTGCGGGCGTGACGTTCGTGGCGGCGCGGCCGTCTTTCAGGTTCACGACGACGGTGGTGAGCGTTCCGCCCGTTTGCTGCAACAGGTCCGCCATTCCCGGAATGCCGGCGACGAGCGCCTCGATACGGGCCTGTTCCTCCGCAGCGCGGTTGGCGGCCTGGATGGGCCGCAGGATCACCGTTGCGCCGGTGACGAGGACAGCGCAGACGGCGGAGACAATGAACGCCATGGCCACCGTCTTCGTCCGGCTTTCGTTGGGAAGCGCCAGCAGCCCGCGCCAGGCACTGATCGGGTTGAGATCAGCCATGCCGTCTCCTGCGTCGTGTCAACCAGATGAAAAGGGCGACCTCGTCCAGCGCGGGTGCTGCGAGCGAGGCCAGAAGCGCTGCGGAAACCGCAATCTGCGTCGGCGCGGCATTTGTCCAGGTGGCTGTGAACAGGACGATAAGTGCGCCAAAGAGAAGGCCGTTGAGCCAGCGCCCGAGGGATGTCGTTGCGCTGGCAACGGGATCGCAGACCAACAGCACGAGGACGATGCCGGCGACGGGCAGGACTTCGGAAAGGTCGATGCCGGCGGCGAGTGCCAGGATGGCTACCACGGCAGCACCCGCCATGATGCGCAGGGAAAGGAGGCCGAAGACGACGCCGAGTGCGGCTGCCGGGATCGCCGCCCAGGCAACGGGAAGGACCAGATCAGGCCACGGAGCCGCCGGCCAGCTGAAGCCGAGGAAGGCGAGCGTCACGGTCGCCGGATTGACGACGTTGCGGCCCCATCCTCCGAAGACGAGTTCCGCCATCACGGACCCGAAGCTGATGCCGAGGATGACCGCGAAGGGGCCGAGCCCTACCGGCGCCAGCATGGCCACGGCAAGCGCGGTCAGGGCTCCGGCGAAGGACGGCGCCTGCGCGCGCGCGACCATGAAGATGAGGTGCCACAGCCCGGAGACGACGAGCGCCAGCGCGAGCCGGCCGATCGCCTCCGTTCCGCCGAACCAAAGCCACGCGAGCGCCAACGGCATGAAGGCCGCGAGCAACAGCAGCGCCACGGTTTCCCGGTCCCATAGTCCCCGGATCATGCCCCTTCCTCCGCTTCGATCCGTGCGAGCATGCCGGCCAGCAGCGCGGAGAGCCGCGGTTCGGCGGCGGTCACGTAATCCGCGAGCGCGAGGTCTTCCGCGACGAACGACAGCGCGCCCAGCCTGACGGCCGTCTCCTGGTCGCCGGAGGACAGGGCGCGTACCAGGGCAACGGTCGGCACGGCTCCGCCCATCGCTTCGTCGAGCGCGGCTGTCGGAATGATCGGCAGCGGTCGCGCCGCTTTGGTGAGGGCGGCGCGGAACCAGTGCTTGCGGCCCGTGTGCGGCTTGCGGGGCATGACGCTGACCTGCCGGTCCCTTGGCCCAAGCCATTCGGCCTCGCGTCCTTCGAGCGGAGAGCCGTTGAGCAGCGTATAGGGTCCGGGCCGCACCGCGCCGTGGCAAAGACCTTTCAGATTCGCTCCGGGCTGGCAGCGCACGAGCCGTGTCTCGGTAAGTGCCGGGCCGGCGACCGAGACGAGCCTCGTTCCCGGCAGGTAGCCGGTTGCGAGGAGCGCTCCAATCGCGGCGACGTCTTCGGCGTGGATGTCCCAAACCGGGGCGTCGATCCGTGCCGGGTGAAGGCGATGGATCTGGAACCCGGCCTGCCCGTGCGGGTGCCGAGCGCCGGTGCGAACAATCCTGAGCCGTCCCCCCGTGTTGTCGGCATCCACGAGCGGCTCGCCCTCGCTCTGGCACACGAAGACCGGGCCGTCGCAGAGCCGGAGCAGCGCGGAAAGCCCGCGCGAAAATGCCTCATCGCGCCCTTCAAGCGCCTTCCTCGGGTCAGGAGCGAGAGGGCGGGTGTCGCTCGCCATAATGAAAATGGCGGCAGGGCGCTCTGCCGGGGCGGGGAGACGCGCAAACGGCCGGCTCAAAAACGCAAGCCAAAGCCCTGAGCCCTGGAGGAGGGCGCGCAAGCGCGTATCGTCCTGTTTCGTGTCTGCGCCGATTGTCTTATGCCGATAGCGGTCGGCGTCAGCTTCCAGGAAGAGAATGATCTGATCGAGGCGGTGGCCGGGCTTCAGCGAGATCGAGGCGATCCGCCCCGGCATGGGGGCGGTAAGAGCGATTTCGGGATGCTTGCGCAGCCGGGCGACGGGCGCTCCTTGCGCGACGACGACATCCTCCTGAAGGATCACGTCGATGCGCGGGGCGCGCAGGGTTCCGAACGTCACCGCAGCCTCGTCGGTCAGCCTTTCCCCTCCGGCATCCGACGCCAGTGGCGGGGTCGGGACCGTTGGGCTCAGCCCGGAGAACCTGGAACTCAGGGGCATCGTCTCTCCGATTTCGGCGAATGCAACTGCGTCATGTGTCGAAAAGTTCGAGAATCGCGGCTATGATGTTCTTATATGTCCCGATCGAAATCCAGCAGTCAGAGGCAACATGCGCGGCAAAGTCTCCGGTCTCCTTCTGGTTTTTGCACTCGTCGCGGGCGTTGCCGTTGTCGGCAATCCGCACGTTTCCGAGGCTCAGGAGCCCGCTGCGTCTTCGGCGAACGCGGCTAATGATCCCGCTGCGCCTGAAGCATTGAAGCCCTACGTTCTGCCTGAAACGGGGCCGTTCAACCCGAAATCCCTGTCACCCGAGCAGACCAAAGCGATCGCCGATTGGCACCGCTCGGGTCATTCCGATGCGAAGGCAGAGGCGTTCACGCACTGGGATGCGGAAGGGGCAGTGCCTCCGGTTTGCTCCGTGTGTCACTCCGGAGCGGGTTTTCGCAGTTTCCATGGCCTTGACGGCAGCAAGCCCGGGGTGCCGGAAAAGCCGTTGCCGACGGGCGGGGTGGTCGATTGCGAAACGTGCCACAGTCCGGGACTTTCCAAGATCACCAAAGTGACGTTTCCCAGCGGTGTGGTTGAGCCCGTCGCGGGCGTTGAAGCTGCCTGCATGACCTGTCATCAGGGGCGCGAGGCGGGCGCCTCCGTCGCCAAGGCGACGGCCGGCATGGAGAATGACACGCCGGTCAAGGATCTGCGTTTCATCAATCCCCATTATCTGACCGCGGCCGCAAACTGGTTCGGCGGGCCCGGCAAGGCGGGCTACCAGTATCCGGGCAAGGACTATTCGGGCCGGTTCTTCCATGCCCGCCCGGTCGCCTCCTGCGTCTCGTGTCACGAGCCGCACAGCCTGAAGGTGTCCACCGAAACCTGTGCCACGTGTCACGAGAATCCCGAGCCGCGGGAAATCCGCATTGCCCGGCAAAGCTACGATGGCAGCGGCGATCTCTCTGTGGGGATCCGGTCCGACATTCAGGCCAATGCCGACCTTCTGATGCAGATGATCACCGATTACGCAACACAGGTGGCAGGCACGCCGATGGTTCGCGAGAGCCACTATCCCTATTTCTTCGCCGATGCCAACGGCGACGGGCTTGCGGACAAGGTTGACGGCAAGGCGGTCGGCTACAATGCGTGGACGCCGCGCATGCTTCGCGCGGCCTTCAACTGGAAACTGATCACCGCCGATCCCGGCGTCTATGCCCACAATCCCTATTACGCGCTGGAGCTGCTGTACGATTCCATCGAGGATCTTTCCGGCCCGCTGCAAGTCGACGTCACATCGCTGAACCTCGTCCGGTAGCATTCGCGCAGACCGGCGATCTTGCGTCCGGCAGCGGAAAGCTTGCGAGGGTTTGCACGGGAGGAAAGCGCACCAGCTCGATCGCCGCGATGTGTCCGCGATGGGCGGTCATGCCATGCAACGCGGCTTTCGCGGCTGCCTCCGGTTTCTTATCGATCGTCGCGAGCGTGATGTGGGGCACCCAGTTGCCCACCAGATAGTGCTCATGGATCACCGGCCCCGATAGGGTTTCGATGATCTGCCGGTGCAGATCGAGAAGCGGCCGGGTGACGACAGGCGCCAGGAAGACATAAGCCGGGCTTCCGGGGAAGATGCCCAGATGACTGATCCCGACCGGGATCCGGGAAATGCCGAGGCTCGTTCGGGAGAGCTGCCAGATCAGCGCTTCATCGTCAGTCCCGTTCTCCAGCACGGCCAGGGTGATGTGCGGGGCGTAGTCCGGGCGCGGCTCGAAACCGCGCTCGCTCTTTTCAATCTGGCTGCAAAGCCTGTCGATCCGTCGCGAGAGAATGTCATCCAGTCTTGCGGTTATAGCCAGCCGCATGGGCCCTCCCGTCTTTGGTTTGCGGTGTTCTTCCAGCATCGTGCATCGGGGCGGCCTGCAGGCGAGAGAATAGCGCTCATCCTTGCGTGACGAAATCTCAGCACGCCGCCTCGCCATTCCGTGGCAAACAAGCGGGACCTGATCCCGCAACGATATGGCCTGCAGGAACGCTGGATGGAAACGGCACCTCTGACAGCCCTTGCGCTTTATGCGTTCGTGATGACCATCACGCCCGGGCCGAACAATCTGATGCTCACGACATCGGGCCTCATCTTCGGCATGGCGCGAACCTGGCCGCATATTCTCGGGATTCCCTTTGGTGTTGCCGTTCAACTCACGGCGGTCGGAGCCGGTCTGGGCGCTGTTTTCGCCCTTGAGCCTCGGATCCAGCTCTTTCTGAAGGCGATCGGCACGCTCTACCTGCTCTGGCTCGCCTACAAGCTGTGGCGCGCGGCGGAGGTGCGCGATGCATCGCTCGCCAGACCGGTTTCGTTCTTTCAGGCGGCCGCGTTTCAGTTCGTCAACCCGAAGGCATGGCTGATCGCCGTAACGGTCATCGCCGCCTTTGTCTCGCCGGGCGAAGGATACGTCACACAGTTACTGCTCGCCTGCGCGGCTTTTGTGGTGATCGGCGTTCCCTGCCTGGCGACATGGGCGGCCTTTGGCGTGGGGCTGCGGCGCGTGCTTCACGATCCGGCAAAGCTTCTGATCATCAATCGTACAATGGCCGGCCTCGCGGCCCTGACGGCAGGATTGTTCTGGCTATGACATTGCTGACACGCGCCGACCTCGAAGAGCATGCGAGGACATGGATCGACGCCTGGAACCGTCACGATGTCGATGCGGTGATCGCACCCTTCGCATCCGGAGCGGTTTTCGTAAGTCCTCGGGCCGCGGTCGTCACTGGAAAAGCCACGGTGCGGGGGCGGGAGGCGCTTCACGATTACTGGAAAAGGGCGCTCGCGGCCGTTCCCGACCTTGTGTTCACGTTCGAAACGGCGGTGTGCGACGAAAAAAGCCAGACCGTCGTGGTCCACTACGTCTCGCATGCCGGCGGAAAGACGTTGCGTGCATGCGAGCTGATGCGGTTCGAGGATGGCCGGCAGGTCTATGGCGAAGCGTTTTACGGCGCGGACGTGTCGGAGGCGTTCGAATGACCCCTGTCACGGCGGCGAGGGCGAATTTCTATTGCTGGGGCGGGGATTGCTCGGGGTGGCGTCTGCTTGAACTCGATCATTTCCAGGTGAGGCAGGAAGCGATGCCGGCAGGCGCCGCGGAGGAGCCGCACATGCACCGGGCTGCCCACCAGTTCTTTTATGTGCTCAGCGGCTCCATGACGATGCGTACACCTGACGGGGTGGTGCGTGTCGGTGCCGGGCAGGGATTTCACGTTCCGCCCGGACTGCCGCATCTGGTGCGAAACGACGAGGCGACCGAGCTTGTTTTCATCCTTTCCTCTAGCCCGAGCACCGTCGGTGATCGACATGTCGTCGATACTGTCGGCTGGGCGGTTGCCTGAGGGGAGGGGGCGCGTGACGCGTGTGGTCGATTTTCACGTGGCCGAGAGGAGCGTTTCGGGAAGACTGTCGATTACGAAGTCCGCGCGCGCCTCGATCCCCGAAAGCGGCAGCTCCACGATTTCGTAGCCCAGTCGCGTGTAGGTTTCGAACATCGCCTTGCCTGTCTCCCTGGCTTCGGCCGGGTCCTGCTTGCGTTCGCTGTCCTGCGTGAAAATGCTCTCCCAATACGGGGCGAGGAAGACGCGCCTGTTGTAGCGATGAAGCCGTGCCGCCGTCTCGACATGCGCCGGAACAGGCAGGCCGCACAATGTGAGATAGCCGATCACATCGGGTATCCCGCGATCCATCAGGACCGGTCCCGGCAGTCGGGCTGCCTCGTGATAAGAGCGCAGCTCCCAACCGAGCATGAGTTCGGCGAACATTTCCCGGTCGGCCCAGGGCAACGCGGTTCCGCCGATCCGGACCTGGTCCTTGATGATAGCCCGTCCCGCTTCGGGCATGCTGGCAAGACCGCGCCGGTTCAGCGCATCGAGAAGACTGCTTTTCCCCGATCCGGGACCGCCGGTTACGATGAACATGTGGTCTTGCATGGAGGGCTCCTGCTTTGCTGACATGGCGGACACGGCGGTCCGCACATCGGTTTGGGGTTTTCTGATC
>NZ_JBANCG010000010.1:0-170661 GCF_037026715.1 Breoghania sp. JC706 | reverse complement strand
CGCGCCGCACCGCCGATGAACTGGGCGCCGGGATCCATGTCCATCTGAACGAATCCCAGACCGAGGTCGACTATTGCGTCGAGAAGTTCGACCGGCGCCCGACGGAGCTTGCCTACGAAACCGGGCTTCTGGGACCCGACACGGTCGCCGCGCACTGCGTCTGGCTGTCCGATCGCGAGATCTCGATGATGGCGGAGACGGGGACGCACATCGCCTACAATCCGAGTTCCAACGCAAAGCTCGGCAACGGCATCGCCCGGGTTCCCGAATACATGGCAAAGGGCATCAACGTGGGTCTCGGACATGACGCGGTTGAGTGCAACAACAGCGCCGACATGTTCGAGGTGATGAAATACGCCTCGCTGATGCAGCGGGCGCGCCATTGCGATGCCGGGCTGATGCCGGCTTCAACGGTTCTGGGCATGGCGACGCGCAACGGCGGCCGGGCGCTCGGCTTCGACGTCGGCCATCTGGTGCCGGGCGCCAAGGCCGACGTCATCCTCGTCGATACGCTGAACGCCCATTTCACGCCGCTGCTTCACGACGATCCCGCCCATCTGATGAGCCATCTGGTTTTCGCTTCCAACGGCAGCGTCGTCGACACGACGATCATCGACGGCGAGATCGTGATGCAGGGGCGCCGGCTGACGCGGGTCGATCAGGACCGGGTCTTCCGCGAGGCGAACGACGCCTTCCGCCGCATCAAGGACAAGGTCGCGATCGCGGCCTGACGGGCGATGAGGTTTGGACGGATAGCGCTCTGGAGCTATCATGGTTTGGTACAAGCAAGCCGCCCATCCTTCGAGACGCCCGCTTGTGCGGGCTCCTCAGGATGACGTTTTCGTGGTGTTGTTTCGGTGAACCCACCACAAACGCAACCTCATCCTGAGGAGGCCTGACAAGGCCGTCTCGAAGGATGGGCCGTCTCCAAGGATGGGCCGTTCTCTTGACCACGTCTTCCCCGCCGTCCGATTTCACCAATGCGCCGCGCCCCATCGTGGCGACGATCGCGGCGGTTTTTCAGGATGGAAAGGTGCTGCTGGTGCGGCGCGCCAATCCGCCCGATGTCGGGCACTGGGGCTTTCCCGGCGGCAAGGTCGATCGCGGCGAGCGGATCGAGGCGGCGGCGGTGCGCGAACTGATGGAGGAGACGGGGCTTGAGGGCGAGGCCCTTCAGGTCTTCACCGCGGTCGATGTCTTCGACCATGCCGAGGACGGCAGCCTGCGCCAGCACTATGTGCTGGTGGCGGTCTTGTGCCGCCGGATTTCGGGAACGCCGGTCGCCGGCGACGATGCGCTGGAAGCGCGCTGGTTCGACCTTGAGGAACTGGAGGATGCGAGCCTGGCGCTCAGCCTCGACGTGGCCGACGTCGCCCGCCAGGCCGCCCGACTTGCCCGGGATCATGAAGGCGGTGCCGGCTAGGGCGTTTCACGGCTCAGGCATCGAGGGCGGCGAGGCCGTCTTTCTCGAAGCGGTCGAGCTGCGCCAGTTCGGCCTCGCTCAGGGCGATCCCGTCGCGCATCGCCTTGCGGCGCGCGGCGAAGCGGCGCTCGGAGGGAAGCCGTGCGCCCTGGGCGCCGATCGCGGTCAGGAGCTTCTCGCCCTCGGCCAGCGGATCGCGGCCGCTTCTGGCCGCAAACACACGCGGATCGAGCGCGATCACCAGCGCGCCGTGGCGCGGCAGCAAAGCCTTGCCGCCCATGAAGTCGAGCGCTTCCTTGCTCATGAATTCGCCCAGCATCGCACCGGCCATGAGCTCGATCATGGTGGAGATCGCCGATCCCTTGTGCCCGCCGAAGGTCAGCATCGCGCCGTCGAGCGCGGCGTCGGGGTCCGTCGTGGGATTGCCGTGACGGTCGATGGCCCAGCCCTCCGGGATCGGCGTGCCGGCGCGCCGGTGCAGCTCGATCTCGCCGCGTGCCGCGACGCTTGTCGCGAAGTCGAACACGTAAGGGTCCTCGCCCGGACGCGGCCAGCCGAAGGCGAAGGGGTTCGTTCCCAAAAGCGGCTCCGTGCCGCCCGCCGGCGCGACGAAGGAATAGCTCGGGCACATCGAAAGCGATGCCAGCCCCTCTTCGGCCAGCGCCTCCACATCGTGCCAGAGCGCGGAGAAATGCAGGCAATCGCGGATCACCAGCGCCGCGATGCCGTTTGTTCGCGTGCGCTCGGCAAGGAGACCCCTGGCGGCATGGAAGGCCGGGTTGGAGAACCCGCCGCCCGCATCGACCTCGATCACCGACGTGCCGGCGTCATGAACCTGCGGCACCGCATCCGGCTCCACCTTGCCCTCGGCAAGCACCTTGAGACAGCCCTCGATGCGATAGATCCCGTGCGACTTGCAGTTGTCGCGCTCGCCCGCGACGATGACGCCGGCAACGGCCTTGGCGCTTTCGCGGCGAACGCCGGCGCGCTCGAAGATCGTCTCGACACGCTGCAGCAACGCGTCGACGGAGAGGACATGAGGTTCGGCCATGCTTGGTCAGGTTCCTTGTGCCGTGCGGGTGGTGGTCGAAAGTGGTCGGAAGCGGTCGAACGGAGGGCCGGCAATCGTCGGCGCGCCCTGCCCTACCCTGCGCTGCCCGGGGGCCTTCCGGGCCTACTTGTCCACGTCGATATAGGTGCAGGCCCAGAAGATCCGGGCCTCTTCGTCGTCCAGCGCGCGCAGGCCGTGCTTGAGCGTGCTGTCGAAATAGGCGCAGTCGCCGGGGCCCAGCGTGACGGGCTGGTAATGCTCGACGACCAGCTCGATCCGCCCGGACAGCACGTAGAGGGTTTCCTCGCCGTCGTGGGACTCAAGCTCGTCCGGCTTCAGCGGCGGGCGCTTTTCCACGCGGGTGACAAGCGGGATGATCTTCTTTTCCGCAAGCGCGTTGCAAAGCACCTCGTATTCGAAGTTCTTGGAGCGCACCTTGCGGCCCTCGCCCGCCTTGGTCACGGTCATCCGGGTCGTCTGCTGCGCGTCATGGTCGGAGGAGAACAGCCGCTCCATGCCGATGTCGTAGGCGCGCGCGATCCGCACCAGGTTCTCGTAGCTCGGCGAGACGCGTCCGTTCTCGATCTTGTGGATCGTCGACAGCGCAAGCCCCGTGCGCTGGGCCGCGACCTCGAGCGTGAAGCCGCAGGCCTGGCGCATCGCCTTCATCCGGCTGCCGAGGTCGGAGCGCAGTTGCATGCGCTCGGCTTCCCAGTCGTCGCCCGTGGCCCCGGTGGCGGCATCGGTCTCGGTGCCGGCGTCATCGGCGGAGGATTTTTCCATTTGTGCCATATTTTTCTTTTCTTACCAGTTGTGATCGTTTAAGCATATTTTCGCGACATGCGCAATATTTGCAACCGGCCGGAGGCGGGCAATCCCCGAAACTTGCGCCTTCCGGCATCATTTCGGGTGTTGACGGGTCGCACAACACGCCGAAGTTGATAAGCCGGCGAGGGGCCGGCGGAGGCGACGGGAAGAATCATGGCGACATCGATCGTGTCCGCATCCGTTCAGGGGCCGCTTCTTGTGTGCGAGGAAGGGCTCAGTGTCTGGGGCGGCGTGAATCCCGCAACCGGCGAGATCATCGACGCGCATCACCCTCAGCGCGGGCGTTCGCTCGCCGGGCACATCGTCATGATGCCGACGAGCCGCGGTTCCTGCACCGGGAGCGGTGTCCTGCTGGGCCTTGCCTTCGCCGGAACCGCACCGCGTGCGCTGGTTTTCCGCGAGGCCGAGGATATCCTGACCCTCGGCGCGCTGGTCGCCGGGCGGCTGTTCGGCCGCGAGATCGCGGTCCTGCGCCTCTCTCCCGCCGAATACGATGCGCTCGCCCGCGAGAAGACGGCCGAAATAAACGCCACGCATCTGAAGGCCGGCGCGCACGCATGGCCGCTCGTGCCCCCCAATGCACCAAAGCCCGACACGCCCGAAACCGGGGCACTCGAACTCAGCGACACCGACCGCGCCTTTCTGGCCGGCGAATATGGCGCGGCGGCACAACTTGCGATGGAGGTTATCGTCACCATGGCGAGGGCGCAAGGCGCGCTCCGGCTGACCGACGTCAGTCGCGTCCACATCGACGGATGCATCTACGCAAGCCCCGCCTTCCTGACCTTTGCCCGCGCCATGGCGGACAAGGGCGGGCGGGTGCGGGTGCCGACGACGATGAACGCGATTTCGGTCGACCATGCCAACTGGCGCGCCCAGGGCGTGGACGAGGCTTTCGGCGCGCCCGCCGCCCGGCTGGCCGATGCCTATGTGGAGATGGGCGCGAAACCGAGCTTCACCTGCGCGCCCTACCTGCTGGCCGACAGACCAAAGGCGGGCGAGGACATCGCCTGGGCGGAAAGCAACGCGGTGGTCTATGCCAACAGCGTGCTGGGCGCGCGCACCGAAAAGCATGCCGATTTCATGGACCTGTGCATCGCGCTGACCGGCCGGGCAGCCCAGGCCGGCGTCTATCTCGACAAGAACCGCGCGCCGCGCCGCATCCTCGACGTCACGATGCCCGCAGGCGCCGACGACGCTTTCTGGCCGATGCTCGGCTGGCTCGCCGGTCAGGCGGCGCCCGACCGCATTCCGCTCATCCGGGGGCTGGAAGCCGCCTGCCCGTCCGAAGACGATCTCAAGGCGCTGTGCGCCGCCTTCGGAACCACCTCGGCGGCGCCGATGTTCCATATCGCCGGCCTCACGCCGGAGGCGGATCTCGCGCCGGCGCCGGATGTCGATCGCGTCGCGATCGGCGGACGGGAGTTCGCCCGGCTTTGGGCGGAGTTCAACCGGGGCGGGGCCGAGGTGGATCTCGTCGCACTCGGCAGCCCGCATTTCTCGGCCGCCGAATGCGCCGCCTTCGCGAAGCTGATGGAGGGCACGCATGTCGGCCCGAACATCACCGCCATCGTCACCCTCGGTCGCAGCACGCTCGCGCAGATCGCCGAAAACGGGGTCAAGGCCCGGCTTGAGGCTGCAGGTGTGCGGATCATACCCGACCTGTGCTGGTGCTCGATCTCCGAACCCGTCTTTCCGCCGCAGGCCCGGATGCTGATGACCAACTCCGGCAAATATGCCCACTATGCGCCGGGCCTGAGCGACCGTGCCGTCCGCTTCGGCTCTCTGGCGCAATGCGCCGAGACGGCGCGCAGCGGCCGCGCGCCCGCCGCGCCGCCCGCATGGATCGCGACCTGAACGAACCGCGCCGCGCCCTTCTGGCGCCATCGCCCAGACGAATAACGAACGGAGCTTGCCCCATGACCCAATCCCCGAACAAAACCATGAACAAGGACGTCTTTCTCGGCACCATCCCCGCGCTGCTGACGCCGTGCACCGCCGACCGCGAACCCGATTTCGACGCGCTGGTGCGCAAGGGGCAGGAGCTGAGGGCGGCCGGCATGTCCGGCGTCGTCTATTGCGGCTCTTGCGGGGACTGGCCGCTCTTGACCGACGAACAGCGCATGGAGGGCGTGGAGCGCCTGACCAGGGCCGGCGTGCCGGTCGTCGTTGGAACCGGCGCGATCAACACGAAGTCGGCCGTGGCGCATGCCGCCCATGCCCAGAAGGTCGGCGCCGCCGGGCTGATGGTGATCCCGCGCGTGCTCTCGCGCGGACTGTCGGTCGCCGCCCAGCGCAACCACTTCAAGGCGATCCTGGACGCCGCGCCGGATGTGCCGGCGATCATCTACAACAGCCCCTATTACGGCTATTCGACCAAGGCGGACCTGTTCTTCGCCCTGCGCGCGGAACACAAGAACCTGATCGGCTTCAAGGAGTTCGGCGGCAAGGCGGACCTGAGCTACGCGGCCGAGCACATCACCTCGCAAGACGACGACGTGATCCTGATGGTGGGCGTCGATACCGAGGTCTACCACGGCTTCGTCAAATGCGGCGCGGTCGGCACGATCACCGGCATCGGCAGCATCCTGCCGAAGGAGGCGCTGCTGCTGGTCGCCCTGTCGCGCCGCGCGGCCGAGGGCTGCCCCGAGGCCGATCTGCGCGCGCGCGAGCTGACTGACGCCTTCTCGGTGCTCGCCAAGTTCGACGAGGGCGTCGATCTGGTGCTTTACTTCAAGCACCTGATGATGCTGAAGGGCGAGCGCGAATATGCGCTCAACATCAACGAGACCGACGCGCTGTCGCCCTCCCAGGCGAGGTTCTGCGAGGCGCAGTTCAACCAGTTCAACGCGTGGTTTGCGAACTGGTCGAAGCAGGGGGGAGTGATCGCCGAATGCATGTGATCGACAGCCACACCGGGGGCGAGCCCACCCGGGTGATCCTCGACGGGGGGCCGGATCTTGGATCCGGGCCGCTCGCCGAGCGCGCCGCAAGACTTGCAACCGAGCACCGCGCGTTCTACCGCTCGGTGATCCTGGAGCCGCGCGGGCAGGTCGCGATGGTCTGCGCGCTGCTGGTGGAGCCGGTCGATGCGACCTGCGTGACCGGCGTGATCTATTTCGACGCCGAGGCGGTGCTTGGCATGTGCGGTCATGGCACCATCGGCCTTGCCGCAACGCTCGTTCACATGGGACGCATCGGGCTCGGCAAACACCGGATCGAGACGCCGGTGGGCGTGGTCACCGTCGATGTGCGCGACGCCAACACCGTGACCGTGACCAATATCGAGAGCCGGCGCGACCGCAAGGGCGTTTCGGTCGAGGTCGAGGGTCTGGGCACCGTCACCGGCGATATCGCCTATGGCGGCAACTGCTTCTTCATCGTCGATCCGAGCCCGATCCCGGTCACCGCGTCGAACATTCGCCGGCTCTCCGACGCGGCGGTCGCCATACGCGAAACGCTGCTGGCGCAAGGGCTCGGCGGCGCGGACGGCATGCCGGTCGATCACGTGATCTTCTACGGTCCGGCGGAAACGGCGGAAGGGCACAGCCGCAATTTCGTGCTCTGCCCGGACGATGCCTATGACCGCTCGCCCTGCGGCACCGGCAGTTCCGCCCGCCTCGCCTGCCTTGCCGCCGAGGGGCGCCTGGCCGAGGGCGAGGAGATCGTCCAGGAAAGCATCATCGGCAGCACCTATCGCCTCTCCTATCGCAACGGGCCGAACGGCGGCGTGATCCCCTCGATCACCGGCAAGGCCTACGTGATGGCCGAAAGCAACCTGTTGTTCCTGAAGGAAGATCCGTTCCGACAGGGAATCGATCCCTGATCCCCTCCCCTCGTGCCACTCCCCTTCCCCGGCGCCGGTCCGACGTCGGGGGCTTCGTTCCAATCGAGATCGATCGAGGTCCGTCTTGGCGCAGTCAACACAAGCTGAAATCATTGTCATCGGCGCGGGCATCATCGGGGTGACCGCCGCGCTGGCGTTGCAGGCCGACGGGCACCGGGTTCGGGTCATCGACCGGAAGGGCATTGCGGCGGAAGCCTCGCGCGGCAATGCCGGCGCCTTCGCCTTTGCCGAGGTGGAGCCGCTTGCCGCGCCCGGCATCATGCGCAAGGCGCCGAAATGGCTGCTGGATCCGCTCGGACCGCTGTCGCTGCGCCCCGCCTATGCGGCGAAGATCATGCCCTGGATGCTGCATTTCTGGCGTGCCACCGCGAAATCGCGCTTCGAGGCTTCGGTCGCGGCGCAGTCGAGCCTCATGGGGCTGTCACGCGCGGCGCTGGAGCGGCTGATCGTCCGGGTTTCCGGCGAGCCCCTGATGCGGCGCGAAGGTCAGCTTCAGGTCTATGAGGGCCGCGCGCAGTTCGAGGCCTCGAAACCGGCGTGGAACCAGCGCCGCCGCCACGGCATCGCCTTCGATCTGCTTGAAAGCCCCGATGCGATCGCCGAGATCCAGCCGGGCCTGAGCCCGCGCTTCACCCATGCCGGCTTCACGCCGGACTGGATGAACACGGTGGACCCGGAAGCGTGGACGCAGCACCTCGCCCGCGCCTTCGTGGCGGCCGGCGGGGAGATCGAGATCGCCGAGGTTCTGGCCGTGCGCCAGCTTGAGGACGGGGTCGAGATTGTCACAGATACTGGCACCGGTTCAGGCGCCGGACCTGGCACACACCGGGCCGACCAGCTTCTCGTTGCGGCCGGCGCGTGGTCGCACCAGATCGCGCGCATGCTCGGCGACCGCATCCCGCTCGATACCGAGCGCGGCTACAATACCACCTTCCCGACCGCCAGCTTCGATCTGCGCACGCACGTGACCTTCGCCAATCACGGCTTCGTCGTCAGTCGCATCGGCGAGGGCCTGCGGGTCGGCGGGGCGGTGGAACTCGGCGGGCTGAAGCTCGCGCCGAACTACCGGCGGGCCGAGATCCTGGTGCGCAAGGCGGCCGACTTCCTTCAGGGCTTCGATCCCAGCGGCGGCACGCAATGGATGGGCTTCCGTCCGTCGCTGCCCGACAGTCTGCCGGTGATCGCGCGCGCGCCGAAGGCGGACCGGGTGATCTACGCCTTCGGGCATGGTCATCTGGGACTGACGCAGTCGGCGGGAACCGCCGAGCTTGTGCGCGCACTCGCGGCACGGCGCGAGCCGGATATTTCGCTCGCCCCCTTCGATCCCCGGCGCTTCTGATCCGGTTCCGCGCGGCGCGACGGGCGGATGTCGTGTCCTTTCGTGCGCCCTGCAGCGCGTGCGTCCGGGCGCCTTGTGGGGAACTTGCCAACTGGCAAGTTTGCCCTCCCCGCCTCCCCGCGACCGAAACTTGCCAATTGGCAAGTCCGAACCGCCTCAGGTCACCTTGGTGAAACGGGAGAAGCAGTCGGTGAAGGCGGAATAGGCGCTGTCTTCGCTCGCAAGGGCCTCGTTGCGCATGCGGACGCGGACGATGCGGGGATCCGCCAGCCGGCGGTGGTGCTCGCGCATTGCGGCGTTCACCGCCAGGCGGAACAGGTTCGGGCTCAGCGGCTTGATCGCGAAACGGTATATCTTGCCGGAATTGATCAGCCGGATCACCGTGTCGCTTTGCGGCTCTGACGTCATCACGACCACTGTAATCGCCGGGTCGAACCGCGCCACCTCGCAAAGAAGATCCGTCATGTCGACGCCGTCCACCTCGGCATTGGTGACGATCACGCCGATCTGTTCCTGCTCCAGAACCCTCAAGGCCTCGCTGATCGAGGCCGCGGCGTGGACCTGATAGTCGTAGGTGAACATTTCCATCACCTCGCGCCGGTCGCTGTCCACGCCGTCGATGGTGAGAAGCTGGGAGGTGATGGAGAATTGCGGCGCATCGCTGTCGCGGCGCCACACCGGCTCGATTGCCTTGCGCGTCCTGCGCGTCGCGCGGGAGGCCTCCACGGCCTCGGCCACCACGGCGCGCAGTTCCGTCTGGTCCCACGGCTTGTTGAGAAACTGGTACACCTCGCCCTCGTTCACAGCGCCGATGATGGCGACGAGGTCGCTGTAGCCGGTCAGCAGGATGCGCACCGTCGCGGGCCAGCGCTTGCGCACCGTGGCCAGCAGTTCGATGCCGGTCACCTCCGGCATGCGCTGGTCGGACACGATGACGTCGACCGCGGTCGTCTCGAGGATCGCGAGCGCTTCGGCCGCGCCGTGCGCGCCGTGAACCTCGTATTCGCCGCGGAACATCATGCGGAGCAGTCTGACGATCCGCTCCTCGTCGTCCACGAAGAGGAGGACGGGCTTGTCGGTCATCTCGGTTTCTCTCCCGGTATGGGGGCCGTCTTCTGGGCTGTTATGGACGTGGCGCGGCTCATGCGGCGCGCGAGGCGTCGGAGCCGTGCCCCGATGCGCCCTCCGTCATGTCAGCGTCCTTGCTTGCGTCCTCGCTGGAGCCTGGTACGGGGCCGCCCTGGCGCGGCAGGGTCACGGTGAAGACGGTGCCCCTGCCGGGCTGCGAATTCACCGCGATCGTGCCGCCGTGGTTCTCCACGATGCGATGGCAGATCGAAAGGCCCATTCCCGTGCCCTCGCCCACCGCCTTGGTGGTGAAGAAGGGATCGAACACCCGGGCGAGATCGTCGGGCGCGATGCCCGGGCCGTTGTCGCTGACGTCGATCTGGACCATGTCGGAGGCGGTGAGCCGCGTCCGCAGCTCCAATACGCCCGACGCCGCGCCCTGCCCGTTCTCGCCGATCGCCTCGGCCGCGTTGACGATCAGGTTCAGCAGCACCTGGCGAAGCTGCGATGCGGAGGCCATGATCGGCGGAACGGACCCGAATTCCTGACGCACCTCGATGGCCGGGTCCATCTTGGCGCGGGCGAGCAGCAGGGCGCTGTCGATGGTCTCCTCCACCGACACGCTTTCCACGTGTCCCTTGTCGAGACGGGAGAAGTTCTTCATCGTGCGCACTAGCGTGGCGATCTCCTCCAGGCCGTGCAGGCCGTCGTCGAGCAGGGTCGTCATGTCCTCGCGCCATTCGCGCGCCGCCGCGCGCTCGGCCTCGTCCTCCGGCTCCTGCAGGCCGCGGGGCGTCTCCAGCAGTTCCGGCGACGCCAGAACCCGTTCCTTGATCAGCTCGAACACGGCCTTGACGTATGCCAGCGGCGTGTTGATCTCGTGGGTGATGCCGGCCACCATCTGCCCCAGGGATGACAGCTTGGCCGATTGCACCAGCTGTTCCTCCGCGTCGGCGTTGGCCTGCTTCAGGAGAACGTTGTCGCGGCTGAGGCGGGAGAAGCGGCGCCACAGCAGGAAGGCGGTCGCAACAAGGGTGAGAACCAGCCCGCCGGCCAGAAGGATGGCCAGATCGGACAGGCGACGCTGAAGGCTGGCGCTGGCGGCCTCCAGCGTCTGCAATTCGCTTTCCACCCGCCCAGCGACGCGCTCGGAATCGAGCGCGGTCACGGCGACCATCAGGTCGTTGCTGCGGGCTCTTTCGCGGATCACCACCTCGATCTGTACCAGAAAGCGCTCCACGGTCTGCGCCAGCTCCGGGGGGAGGGCGCCGGTCGCCTCGCGGGCGGCGGCGATGCGCGCCGTCACCGTCTGCTGCAGCAGCGGGGTGGGGGTGGTGATGAAGCCCACCATGGCGGTGATGGTCTCGGTCAGCAGGTCGGCTGTGCGCTTGTCGGCACCGGCAAGGCCCGGCACCGGCGCGACGATCTCCGGATCGTCATAGGCGTCGGTGATGGCGGCGGGCAGCACCGCGACGGAATTGCGCAGCATCGCGTAGCTGGCCTTGATGCGCTCCGACAGCACGTCCTTGCGGTCGATGGTGCGCGCGAACGTCTCCAGCGGTTCGACGAGCGGGGCGAGGGAAGGGCGGTGCGCGCTCACGCTCATCAGCGCGCGCAACTCCAGCTTGAGATCGCGTGCGGCGTTGGTCACCGCGTCGTAATTCGGCGCCATGCCGAGTTGCAACGACAGGATTTCCTTGTCCCATTCGGTATCGAGGCCGCGCAACCGGTCGAAACGGGCGCGGAAATCGGAGGCCGGCTGCCCGGCCCGGTCGATCGACCAGATCAGCAGGCCGAGCCCGGCGAGGATCGCCGCGATCAGGCCGATGCACAGAACCCAGATCCGGCGGCTCGTGCGGCGATCGCTGATGGAGAAAGAGGTCAAGACGCTGTCTCCCGCTGCATTCCGTCGCGCTTCCCTTGCCATATCTACATATCCCCTACGGGTTTTCCGCGATAGAGACCGGTGAGCGAGCGCAGAAAGGCTTCGATGGCGGCGATGTCGCCGTCGCTGATCTCCCGGCCGAGCTGGAACCGGGCCATGATGGAGATGGCCTCCGCCAGCGTTTCGGCGGAACCGTCGTGGAAATAGGGGGCGGTCTGCGCCACGTTGCGCAGCACGGGCACGCGGAACACCGGACGGTCCTGCGAAATGCCGGTTCCACGCGCCGATCCGGGGGTCTCGGGTCCGAGCGCGGCGGCTTTCGGCTCGCCGAAAATACCGAATACCTGCAACATGTTACCGCCGACATTGACCCCCTGATGACAGGAGACGCAGCCGTAATCCTTGAAAAGCCGGTAGCCCTCTCGCGCCTGGGCACTGATCGCGTCGCGCTCGCCACGCAGGTAGCGGTCGAAGGGCGCGTTCGGCGTGTCGAGGGATTTGAGGTACTGCGCCAGCGCCTCGAGCACGCTGTCCCGGGCGATGCCTCCGTCGAAGAGGGCGGCGAAGTTCCGGTTGAGGACCTCATCGCGGCGCAGCAGCGCCAGCAGGTCCGGCCAGCGCGCGGCCATGGTGTTGCTCTTCTGGATGATGGTGTCGAGCTGTTCGGCCAGCGTCAGCGTCTGTCCGTCCCAACCCAGCTTCGCGGCATGCCCGACATTGAACAGCGACAGCGTGTTGGTCAGTCCGGGCGCCCCCGGCAGGCCGGCGGAGACGGGCAATCCGTCGGCAAGGCTGTGGTCGGGCAGGTGACAGCTGGCGCAGGAAACCCCGTTGCCCGCCGACAGGCGCGGATCGGAGAATAGCCGCTCGCCGAGCGCAGCCTTGGCCTCATCGTAGTCGCCTCTCAGGGGAATGGGCGAGATGGGTTCCATGTCCAGGGCGGAGGCGCCTGCGGGCTCGGCCTGCGCGGAGCCGGCCGGAAGAGGCAGGGCGGGAAAGAGAAGGGCCAAAAGCGGAAGGGCCAGAAACGGGCGGGTGAACGGGCGGATGAACGCGCGCGGGAGACGACTGGGCAGCGGCGCGCGGCGCGTGATCGCGCGATCCCGATATGGGCCGTTGCGGGCGTCCCTCGTCATGCTTCTCCCCTTTCCGGCGTGCTCGTGGCTCCGGCGTCTGTCAGGGCACTCTTATGCATGAAACCCCTGCGTAAAGCAGTATGCACAGCCGTTATACCGGTATGCACACGGTGATGATTTAAAGGCGCCGGCAGGTCTGTAGGGTCATGCTCCGCCACCTGTGCGCGGCGCGAAGCCGGCATTTTCGCACCGTCCGGTTCTCTGCCTCATCTGCCGTTCAGGCACGTGCGAAATGCCCTGTGTTGATGCGTGATCGAAAAAAGGCCATTTTATAAATGTTCATATGTACAAATAACAATGTTAATCATTTTTCCCTGCGGCCGTTTCAAGGCATCTCTGGTGAAGCTGACGCAAAGGGTCCCCGGAACGTCTTGCGGCCCCGGAACGTCTTGCGGCCCCAGAACGTCTGGCGGCCCCGGGATGTCTTGCCGAAGGTCGCGGTTCGGCCGGAAGGAGCAGCGAGGAGGCGAATGTGGTCGGGGATTTTCGAGACCATGCGCGGCCGGGCGAGGACGCAAGCCCAGAGACCGGATCGGCATTGGCCGGGTCGGCAGTGAACGCGTCGGCAGTGAACGGGCCGGGAATGAATGGATCGGCGGTGAACCTCGCCGGGGTCGATCTGAACCTTCTCGTCGCCCTGGAGGCGCTGCTCATCTGCCAGAACGTCACTCATGCCGCGCGCCGGGTGGGGCAGACGCAGCCGGCCATGAGCCGGGCGTTGTCGCGTCTGCGCGATCTTCTCGACGACGATATCCTGGTGCGCGGTCTTGCCGGCATGAAGCTGACCGCGCGCGGAGAGCATCTGGCCCGCACGCTGCCGGCCACCATGGCGCATCTGCGCGACGTGGTGTCCCTGCGCCAGGTGGACAACGGCTTTCGCGTCAGCATCGACGCGAACCTCGCCCCGGCGCTGATGCCGCGGATCGTGCAGTCGACGCGCTTCGGCCAGGGCATGTTCAAGGTGAACACGCATCTGTCCTCGCGCGAAGGTCTCGTCCAGCTGCGCACGCGCGCGGCCGATTATGTGCTCGGCGGCGCGGCCGAGCCGGGCGAGGATATCGAGCGCGCCACGGTGATGGTGGAATCCTACGTCACCCTCGTCGCCCCGCCGCGTGGCTCCGGCCCCGCCCGCGATCCGGACACGGGACGGCAAGGCGACGACGCGAAGGCTGCGGCGCCGGCAACGCGTGAGGCGTTCTTCGATCTCACCCATCTCAACCTGACCGGGCCGGGCGGCGAGGCGCATCCCGAGGTCGCCCAGGCGCTGATCGGACAGGGGCTCTCCCGGTCGCGCCTTCTGGATGTCCCGGACGTCACCTCCGCCGCGCTGATGGTCTGCGAAGGCGGCATGGCGCTGACCGTGCCGCGCTCGATCGCGGTGTGGCTGACCCGCACGCTCAATCTCTCCGCCTTTCACCCTCCCTTCGACATTCCCGGCTACGAGGTCGTGCTGTCGTGGCTGGCCGGGCCGGCGGATGCGGCCCGGCGCCATCTCATCGCCGACATCGCGGGGGCGACGCGGGCCGCGATCGCGCCCGATGCGGCACCGTTGCGCCTGCTGCCGGCCGCAATGGCGCGGGGGTGACGCGGATGACGGCGAAGCTCGTGTTGCGCACCGACGATGCTGGACATGCGTTCGATCTCGCCGATTTCGATCTCAATCTGCTGCTGGTGCTGAATGCGCTGCTGCGCTGTCGCAACATCACCCGGGCGGGCAGCGAGGTGGGGCTCAGCCAGCCGGCGACGAGCCGCGCGCTGACGCGCCTTCGCGAGATGTTCGGCGACGAGTTGCTGGTGCGGCGCAACCGGGCGTTCGAACTGACGGAGCTGGCCGAGATGCTGGCGCCCAAGGTGGCGGCGGCGCTGGAGAACATCGGCGAGATCTTTTCCGAGCACATTCCCGGGCCCGAACGCTTTGCCGTTGCCATGCCGGACTATCTGGCGCTGCTGCTGGTCGGCAACCTGACCGGCTATTTCCGCGAAGTCTCGCCCTCCACCGTGTTCCTGCCGGTGATCGGGTCGCGCAACATCCTGTCCCAACTGGAGGCGGGCAGCCTCGATATCGCGCTGGGGCTCGCCGAAGACGCGCCGGCCGGCTTCTATTGCCGCAAGCTGCCCGCCGTGCCGGCCGTGGCACTGGTGCGCGAGGGGCATCCGGCGGGGGAGGGGGCCCTTTCGTGGCAGGATCTCGGCCGCTTCCTGTCGATCCGTATCGGGTCGGGGGCCAATGCGGGCTTCGGCGAGGTGCATGACGGGCTGGAGGCGCTGCGCCCGCAGGCCGGCGAAACCCTGTCGGTGCCCGACATCCACACCGCCGCCCAGCTCGTGCAGGACACCGACGCCGTGCTTGTGCTGCCCGGCCCCTCGGCCCGCTATCTCGCCTCGCGCTACAGCCTGCGTGCCCTTGCGCCGCCGGGCGAGGTGGCCGCGCCCGGCTATCAGGTCTCGCTCATTTGGCACGAGCGCTGGCACCGCAGCTCCATCCATGCCGGCGTGCGCTCCATGATCGCCTCCTATGTGCTGGAAGGCGCCTGAAGGGCATCGCGGATGCCGGGCAGGTCGTCGCCTGGCATATGTAGGTATAGCCGATACGCATTTCTGCCCATCGGCAAATTGGTGAAAACTCCCTCCATCGAATTCTTCATTTGAAAACGTAAGTTTTCCAGGAGGGGTACATGCGCATCGAAACGGCACACGCGAACGGGCCGGCACCGCGTCCGGCAATGGACCTGACCCGGCAGCGGCCGAATGGTCAGGTTGGCGGTCTGGCTGGCGGTCTGGCTGGCGGAGCGGCGATGGGGCAGGGGGCCGGCGCCGGAGAGGGGACGCGCGATGCGCTCGGCCTCGATGTCGATCGCCAGATCGTCGCCGATGCCCGGATGCTCTCGGGGCAACTGTCGAGCCTGCGCCAGCGACTTTTCCCGCCCAACCGGGAAAAGAGCCTGCGCACCTTCTCCTCCGGGGAGGCGGCGCGGCTCATCGGCGTGTCGGACGGCTATCTGCGCCAGCTCTCGCTGTCGGGGGAGGGGCCGCAGCCCTCCTGCGTCAGCGCCAGCGGCCGGCGCGCCTACACGCTGGAGGATGTCAACGCGCTGCGCGAGCATCTGGGCCGTCAGGGCGGGGCCAAGGCGCGCAACTATCTGCGCCGCCGCGATCCGGCCGCCGGCGAGGAGTTGCAGATCCTGGCGATCAGCAATTTCAAGGGCGGTTCGGGCAAGACCACCACGGCCACCTATTTCGCCCAGCACATGGCCCTGCAGGGCTATCGCGTGCTGGCCATCGATCTCGACCCGCAGGCCTCCATGTCGGCGCTGTTCGGCTATCAGCCGGAGCTGGATTTCCAGCCGAATACCTCGATCTACGGCGCGATCCGCTATGACGGGGACCGGGTGGAGCTGTCCCGCCTCGTGCGCTCCACCTATTTCCCCGGTCTCGATCTGGTGCCCGGCAGTCTGGAGCTTCAGGAATTCGAGCATGCCACCCCGCGCCATCTGGGCGAGACGGGCGGCGTGGCGGCGGCGGATCCCTTCTTCACGCGCCTTCGCACCGCGCTCGACACGGTGGCCGACGCCTACGACGTGGTGGTGCTCGACTGCCCGCCGCAACTGGGTTTTCTGACCCTCAGCGCGCTTTGCGCCGCGAGCGCGGTGATCGTGACCGTGCATCCGCAGATGCTGGACGTGGCCTCCATGAGCCAGTTCCTGTTCATGACCTCCGACCTTCTGTCGGTGGTGAGCGCGGCCGGCTGCGAGCTGAATTTCGGCTTCATGCGCTATCTCATCACCCGCTACGAGCCGAATGACGGGCCGCAGACGCAGATGGCCGCCTTCCTGCGCGCGCAGTTCGGCTCGCGCGTGCTCACCGCACCGATGGTGAAATCGACCGCAATCTCCGACGCCGGGCTGACCAAGCAGACGCTTTACGAGGTCGGCCGGGAGAATTTTACCCGCCAGACCTACGACCGGGCCATGGATGCGTTGACAGCTGTCAACGGCGAGATCGAGGGCCTGCTGCGGGCCGCCTGGGGCCGGGGAAACGAGGCGGCGGCGGGCTAGAGCATATTCCGAGCGGCTCTGTCCGGGCGGAAAACACTCTGGGGCCTGCACCCTGGAAGCGGGAACGTTATCCCCGCCCCCCTTGGCCGGGGCGAGAATAGGGGGACAGGAGGATTGAAAATGAGCAAACGCAAGGATGTTGTCGAAGCGCTTTTCGCCGGGGTGTCTCCGTCCGAGGACATGATCGGCGCGGTGGCCCCGGAGGCAACGCACGAAGGACACGGCGAAAGTGCTGCGGATGCGGGCATGCCGCAGCGGCGGCTTCAGGCAGGGGCGACGGGCGCGGTGCGGGCCGTGGGGCTTTCGCTGGATGCGCTCGCGCGGGAGGCGGAGGAGGGACGGCGCCTGCGCGAAAGCCTGCGTGAGGGCGAGCGCGTGGTCGATCTCGATCCGGCGATGATCGAGGGGTCGATCCTTGCCGACCGGCTCGGCGAGCCGGGACCGGGGCCTGAGTCGGGGTCGAGGTCGGGGCCGGGCGATGCCGATTTCGCGGCGCTGAAGGCCTCGATTGCGGCGAACGGCCAGCAGGTGCCGGTGCTTGTGCGCCCCCATCCCGATGCGGACAAGGCGCGGGCCGGATACTATCAGACCGCCTGCGGCCACCGCCGTATTCGCGCCGCCCGCGAGCTTTCCATTCCGGTCCGGGCGATCGTGCGCCAGCTCGACGACCGTGCCCTTCTGGTTGCCCAGGGAAACGAGAACGCCGCCCGCCGCGATCTTTCCTACATCGAGCGCGCGCGCTTTGCCCGCGCCATCATCGCGGGCGGTTTCGACCGGCACACGGCGCAGGCGGCGCTTTCCGTCGACAAGACCGAGATGAGCCGCATGCTGCAGGTGGCCGAGGGCGTGCCGGACGACATCGTTCGGGCGATCGGGCCGGCGCCGCGGGCCGGCCGCCAGCGCTGGCTGGCGCTGGGCGCCTTGTTGAAGGCGGAGCGGGCCGATCTCCAGGTGCGCGCGGAATGCGCCACCGGCCGCTTCCGCCAGGCGGACAGCGACGCCCGGTTCCAGTTGCTGCTGAACAGGCTGGCGAAGATGCAGCGCAGCCGCGCCGCCGCCGCCGGTGAGGCGGGACCAGCCTCGGGCGCCCTGTCGATCGCCGACGCGCAGGGGCGGCGCGTCGCCTTCCTCTCACGCGGAGCGCGGCGCACGCGCATCGAACTCGACGGCGCCGATCACCGCGCCTTCGCCGATTATCTGGCCGGCGAGCTGCCAAGGCTCGCGGAGGCTTTCCGCGCCGCACGCGGCGGCTGACCACCCCCGATAGACGGAGAGAGGCGGCGCCCGGGGAGACTCGAACGAGGAGACGCGAACGAGGAGACGCGATCCGGGAGACGGCGCCCGGGGAGAGGCGAACAGGAATTTCATCAGGTCGGGCGGTCCGCGCATCCCGGAGATCTTGTCCGGGGGCGGCCGCATCGGGCGCACGCCCGGCGATGGCCGGGCATTCGGCCGGGCACAAAAAAAGCCCCCGAAGACGCCTCCGGAAGCTCCTTTTGATATCTGACAGTTGAGAAGGGACACCTTTCGGCGGAACGTGTCAAGGGCCCGGCATGGCCGGGCGGCGGTTTCCTGCGCCCTCCGCACAGTGGAGGTTTGCAATTTCGATGATGGAAACGGGTGGTTTCACGCCGGCGCCCAGCGGGTGGCGCAAGGCGACGCCGGGCTTGTGCCGGGCGAGCGCTCTTGCCAGCGACGGCGAGGGAGAGGACGTGACCCGCAACAGGGCGATGCTGGCGCTGCGTCGCGTGGCGCCGGCGATCGGGCTCAGGCCGGGCGACGTGCTGCTGCTCGACACGCTCGCCGTCTTCACCCGGCCCTGCGACTGGGAGGCCGGCGCACGGCCGATCGTGTGGCCCTCCAACGATTATCTGATGGAGGCGACGGGGCTTTCCCTGTCGGCCGTCAAGCGCCGGCTGCGCAAGCTCGCCGAGGCCGGGGTGATCGCCTACCGGGACAGTTCCAACGGCAAGCGCTGGGGCCGGCGCGACGAGGATGGGCGGATCCGCGAGGCCTATGGCTTCGACCTCGGCCCGCTGGCCGCCCGCACGGCCGAATTCGAGGCGCTGCATGCCACGATCCGGGCCGAGCGGGACCTGCGCAAGTCGCTGCAGCGCCGGATCACCATCCTGCGTCGCAGCGTGCGCGCCATGCTGGACGAGGCGTCAGGGGCGGCTGCGGGGCGTTTTGCGGAGCGTTCGGGGGAGCAGGACCCAATGCGGCAGGGCCCAGTCTGGCAGGGTCCGGTCTGGCAGAGGGTCGCGCGCGGTTATGGCATCCTGATGGCCCGGCTTCAGGGCGCGGCGACGATGACGACCGATGCGCTGTGTGACCTGCATGACGCCTTCACGGCGCTGAGGGAGGAGGCCGAGGCGGCCCTGCGTGCCGAAGTTCAGCCGGCCGAGGCGCCAAGTGCTTGCCCTGACGACGGGAATTTCCGGAATATGGACCCCAGCGGGGCCGGTCGTGACCCGCACATACCAATTACAACGCACCTCCAATCGGTAAGATGTAACAGCCTGGAAACGGCGTGCGCGCGGCCGGGCCGGAAGCCGGAGGCGCAGGCCCCGGCACCGGTGGCAGCCGGCGGGGAGCGGGAAGACATGCCGCAGAGACAAACCGAGATAGAGAGACAACCCGAGACGGGGCGACAAACCGAGATGGGGCGGCGAGACGGGGCGGGGCCGGAAGGCGAGGCGATTGCCGCGGGAGCCGCTGGGCAAATGGGCCGGCGGCCAGAGGGGCCGACAGGCGGGCGGCCAGATGGTCGAAACGGCGAGAGGGCGGGGGAGGCGGACGGCGAGGCGGGGCTGACCCTGCGGACGATCCTTTTCGCCTGTCCCGCCTTTGCCGAGACCGCGCACGGGCTCGGGCGCTATATCCGCAACTGGCGCGAGTTTGCGCTGGCGGCCGACACGATCCGGCCGATGGTCGGCATCTCGGGCGATGCCTGGCAGGGCGCGCGCGCGGCTCTTGGCGAACGCCGGGCGGCGGCCGCGCTGGCGCTGATCGCGGACAAGGTGGCGGAAGGTTCCGTCGCCTCGCCCGGCGGCTACCTGCGCGGGCTTATCGCGAAGGCCGAGCGCGGCGAACTTCGTCTGGCGCGCAGCGTCTACGGCCGGCTGAGCGAACGGCGGCGCGTGTTAGGGGACATATGAAATCGGAGTAGGCGGGACTTGGCGGGAAAAGGCGGCAAATGACGAAAAGCGCCGAAAATCCCGGCTTTGACCGGGCATCCGGGCCGCCCCGATTTCATGCGACGAAGGACATTTGGATTTAAAGGCGCCACCACCGAAGACACTTGATCTTGCCATCACAAAGGGGGCTCCCCGAGCCCTTCGAGGGGGCTTCCAGCGCGCTTCCAGTTGCCTTCAAATCGAGCGACCGAACCACATGACGCGGCCGACGATGCGGACCTGGTCGGTTTCGCTCGCGGCAATGTCTTCCGGCGCGAACACGGGATTGTCCGACGCCAGGCGCAGCGAACCGTCGAGGCGAAGCTGCGTCCGCTTCACCAGGACAAGACCGGCAACGACGACCACATAAATCGCATGATCGATAACCCGGTCGATCGAGGTGTCGACCAGCAGGATATCGCCGTCCCGGATCGTCGGTTCCATGCTGTCGCCGCGGGCTGTCAACGCCCGTGCAGCGCGCGGATTTATGCCCCGGCGATGCAGCCATTCGTTTCTGAACGCCAATGTGCCGATGTCGTCCTCATGCTCGGCCAACGCGCCGTTGCCGGCTGAGGCAGAGACCGACAGGCGCCGGATCAGCGCGAAATCGTCGGAAACCACCGCAGCCTCCTTCCGTGCGGCTTCCTCCCCTCCAATAAGCCAGTCGAGCGAGACGCCCTTTGCCTGCGCGATCTGCGCCGCCTTCTCGATACCTGGCATTCCGCCGGCGAGATATTTGCGGATCAGGCTCTCGGAGATGCCGACCTGGCGTGCGAAGGAGTTCGCACTATCGTGCCCGATCAGCTGTTTCATTCGAACCGGGAATCCCTCGAGATCCATCATGCCGAACCCTGACGAATCGACATTGTTCGGTGCCGGATCGGCGGATGGGTCATAAACGATTGATATTCGTACATTTAATTCGGGCCTCGCCTCATAACCGCCGACTTCGAACTATGACGCGAGAAATTCGAACTTTGACGCTTGATATGCTCGTCAAATAGTGCGAACCTCATCCCGTTCGTTGCTCACAACCGTTAACGCACTGGCCGGCCGGTCTTGCACACCGGGCCAGCCAGCAATGACAGGGATCAGCGCATGCCCCGCTCATGGGACAAATACGCCATTGCCGCCGAAATCCGCAGGCGAGGATCGAACCTCAGCCGGCTTGCCCGCGAGGCGGGGGAGCCGGACTGCACATGCCGGCAGGCATTGCTGCGCTGTTACCGCAAGGGCGAGTGGATCATCGCCAACTTTCTGGATATCCACCCGTCCAAGTTGTGGCCGGAGCGCTACGCCAAGGCACCGACCGGCCGCGATACTAACGCGATCCGCGAAAAGCGACAAAGCCAGAAGACGCCGTCCACCGCAGACATGAGGGACGCCGCATGAGCCGTCTCCTGTCCATATTACACGTCTCAGGCGGCACCACCTTGCCGCGAGATCTCGCCGCACTGGTCGCTGTAACGCTTTTTCTGGCCTCGGCCCTGGTCTGGTTCGCTTTCGCGACGAGGCGGTTGTGATGCAGCCCCCACCTTCTTTCAAGCCCTCCGTTTCCCGGTTCGCACCGTTGCAAGCTTAAGGGAAACGCCGCCTGCCCAGGCCGCCGGACGCAGCCGGGGGCAGCCATTTGTCTTGACTGATCGTGGCACATGCAAGGCAGGCGAAAACGACTGCGAAAGGCACAGTCCAATGCGGCAGCACATCGACACCATCGCCCGAAAGCCTCCCCGCAAGCCGGTGAAGCCCGAGCGCTGGGTGACGCTCGCCGACACCTTCTCCCGGCTGTCGAAGACGGACCAGACACGGTTCTTCGAAGCGCATCGCAAGCGGATCGAAGCCTGGGTGGCGGAGGACGATGCCTGATGTCCAGGCGCGCCGCCCAAACCGTGGACCTGCTGTCAGGACGGCCTGAAAAGACGACCGTCGATCTGGAGACGGTTGCCGAGCGCGGAAAGCGACCGGTGCGCCCGGAAAGCTGGTGGAAAAAGGAGAACCGGCCGATGAAAGAATGGCTTACAGCGGCCGAAATCGCAGCCGAGAACCTTCCCTTCATGCCGGCGAGCGCGAGTGCGGTGGTGCGGCGCGCCAAGGCATCCGGCTGGAACGAAAGCCACCTTGCACGTCCTCGTTGTGGGCGTGGCGGGGGGCTGGAATACAGTATCCAGCTCTTGCCGCTCGATGCGCGCGCGGTCTATCTGGCGCGCCATTCCGCACCGGCCGAGATCCCGCCCGCCCGATCTGCCCGGACCAGGGACCTGTGGGATCGCTTCGAGCGCCTGCCCGCAAAGCAGAAAGCCGAAGCGCAACGGCGGCTCGATGCCATTGAGCGCGTCGACCAGATGTCCTACGGCGCGACGCGGCAGGCGGCGGTAGCCTTCGTCGCCCGCGATGTCGGGGTCTCCACATCCACCCTGTGGAACTGGGTACGCGCTGCCGCCAAGGTCGCCGCGGCCGATCGCCTTGCCGCGCTGGCGCCCCGGTACAAGGGCCGCACGGCGACCGCGGCGGTTTCGCCCGAGGCATGGGACTTTCTCAAGGCCGACTGGCTGCGGCCGGAAGCACCGAACTTCGAGGCCTGTTTCCGCCGGCTGGAGCGGGCGGCGGGGGAGCACGGGTGGACCTTGCCGTCCGCCAAGACGCTTCGTCGCCGGCTCGACCGGGAATTGCCGCGTGCGGTGCAGACATTGGCGCGCCGGGGAACAAAAGCGCTTCAGGCGATCTATCCCCACCAGACGCGCGAGCGTTCGGTCTTCCACGCCATGCAGGCCGTCAATGCCGATGGCCACAGGTTCGACGTGTTCGTGCGCTGGCCGGACGGCTCCGTCTCGCGGCCGCTGATGGTCGCGATCCAGGATCTCTATTCGGGGATGATGCTCGCCCATCGCATCGGCGAGAGCGAAAGCTGGCCGCTCGTGCGCCATGCCTTTGCCGACATGGTCGAGAGCTGGGGCATCCCGGAAAGCGCCACGCTCGACAATGGCCGGGCGTTTGCCTCGAAGTGGCTGACCGGCAAGCAGAAGAGCCGCTTCCGGTTCAAGATCCGCGAGGATGAGCCGGAAGGCGTGCTGACCACGCTCGGCATCAAGGTCAACTGGGCGACGCCCTATCACGGCCAGGCAAAGCCGATCGAACGCGCTTTCCGGGACCTTTGCGAGGACATTGCCAAGCACCCCAGGTTTGCCGGCGCCTATACCGGCAACAGGCCGGACGCCAAGCCGGAGAACTATGCTTCGAAGGCAATCCCGATCGAGACTTTCCGGGCCGTCGTTGCCGAAGAGATCCGCCATCACAACGAACGCCCCGGCCGCCGCGCAACGGTCTGCGCCGGCCGTAGCCTCGCCGAGACGTTCCGCTCCTCCTACGAACAATCCCTCGTCCAGCGGGCGACGGAGGCCCAGCGGCGCATGCTGCTGATGGCGGCGGAAGGCGTGACGGCCTCCAGGCGCAACGGCGAGGTGATGCTGGCCGGGAACCGCTATTGGGCGGAACCGCTGGTCGATCTCGCGGGCCGCAAGGTCACGGTGCGCTTCGATCCTGACGATCTGCTGGCCGGCATCGCCGTCTACGCGGCAGACGGCCGCTTCGTCTGCGAAGCGCCGTGCATCGAGGCGACCGGCTTCAACGACATGGCGGCCGCGCAAAGGCATGGCCGCGACCGGCGCGCCTGGATGAAGGCCCAGCGGGAAATGCTCCGGCTGGAGACGCGGCTTTCCATCGACGATCTGGCGGACATGCTGCCGGCGCCGGCCGAGGCACCCGACCTCAAGCGCAAGGTGGCGAAGCTCGTCACCGCCGGCAATGCGGCTCTCAAGCATGACGAAGACAGGGATGCGGAGGCGTTCTCGCGCGCGATGAAGCGACTGGCTGGCGCGGACATCGTGCCGATCAGATCCCGGTCCGGCGGATAGCCCGGATACGAGTGACGCCCCGGCGGCTGCAACCGCACGGAGCGTCTGACGTCAGTGTGTAGCAAGGAAGAGGATAAGATGACGAAAGAGACTGCACAAGCCTCCCCGCATGCCTCCCCGCATGTCTGGGGCGTGCCGAAGGGTCGGCCCGAGGTGGACCCGGCCACGCTTGAAGCGTGGGAGCGCGCGACGGAACGCCTCCGCGTGGTCGCGGAACGGGACGGGCTTTCCCGCTCCGAGGTTTCGCGGCGGTCCGACGTTCCGCTCGGAACGCTTTCGGCCTGGTACGACGGCACCTATGCCGGCTCGATCGCCAATGTCACGGCCCGCGTCGTGCATTGGCTGGATGGTCTCGACGAGCAGCGCGAGGCCGCGGCGTCGATGCCGGCGGGGCCGGAATGGGTGGCGACGCGAACGGCGCGCGAGCTTTGGGACACGCTGGTCTACGCCCAGATGATGCCGGAGATCGCCGTGGTCACCCTCGGCGCCGGCATGGGCAAGACGAAGACGGCGCGGCGCTACGTGGCAGAGCGTCCCAACGCCTTCCTGGTGACCATGCGCCCGACCACTTCGGGCAAGCACTCGATGCTGCAGGAACTGGCCCTGGCGCTCGACGTGATCGAACGCAATCCCGCCCGCCTTGATCGCGCCATCGGCATGCGGCTGCAGCGCAACGGGCGCCAGACCCTGCTGATCGTCGACGAGGCCCAGAACCTCAAGGACGATGCGGCCGACCAGCTTCGCTATTTCCATGACGAATACGGCGCCGGCATCGCGCTGATCGGCAATGACGAAGTGGCGAGCCGCTTCGGCCGGAAGGATCCGCGCAAGGGACAGGCGCAGTTTCACCGGCGCGTCGGCAAGCGCATCGAGAGGCTCACGCCGCACGAAGACGACATCGAGGCGCTGATCGATGCCTGGGGCATCGAGGACGCGGAGGTGCGCAAGCTGCTGCGCGTGATCGGCCACAAGCCCGGCGCTCTCGGTCAGGTCGACAAGTCCATCCGGCTTGCGAGCATGTTCGCCGCAGGTTCCTGCGAACCGTTGTCGGCGCAGCACATCCGGTCGGCCTGGAAGGACCGGGCGGGGGAGCGGTTGTGATGAGGCTCTCCGAAGCTCTCCATATCTGGCGCCATGTCGCTGCGCAGTTCCGCAATGAGGGCGCAACCCTCATGCCCGCTGTCGTCCGGGAGGTGGAGCAGGCGCTCGCGGATCTGCAGGAACTGACCATCCGTCAGGAGAGTGAGATCGAGCGTCTGAAAGCGGAAAACAAGGCGCTTCAGGGCCGGCTTTCGGACGTGCCGCAGGCAGCACAGATCCCGATCGAGGATCGGGATTCGAATGTGGCGCCGTTTCCGATCGTCCCGCGTCCGGTGCCGGGCGCGGCCGACGGCGGTGGGGCATGACGTCGATCATCAGACGGGAATGGATGGAGGATCGAGAGATGGGAATGATTGAGAACACGGCGAGCGATGTGGTCGCCGCCGGCCGGATCGAAATCGGCGGGAAGACCTACATGCGGGACGGCGCCTGCTCGCTCGTGCCGGTCGAACTGGTGAAGCCGCAAGCCGCGCTCGAGGACGAGACGGTGCGCAAGATCATGGGTTTTGCCCGCGAACTCTCCGCGCAGATCGCCCGGTTTCGCGGCCACACCTTCGAGGATCTCGGCGAATTCGAGGCCCTGCTCGCGCAGGAATACGACAGCGCCAAGGGTGGGCGGAAGGGCAACAAGACCTTCATGAGTTTCGATTGCTGCCAGAAGATCCAGGTGCAGGTCGCCGATACGGTCGATTTCGGGCCGCAACTCCAGAACGCCAAGGCGCTGATCGACGAATGCCTCAACGAGTGGGCGGCCGACAGCCGGCCGGAGATCCGCGCCATCGTGACCCGCGCCTTCAACACCGACAAGGAAGGCCAGATCAACAAGTCGGAGATCTTCATGCTGCTGCGCCTCGACATCGAGGACGCGCGTTGGCGCCGCGCGATGGATGCCATCCGCGAAGCGATGCGGGTGGTCGGTTCCAAGACCTACATCCGCTTCTACGAGCGCGAAGCGCCCGACGCCCAGTGGCGGGCGATCACGATTGATCTGGCGAAGGCGTGAGGGGGCATCATGAGCGCCGCCCTGAAGGCAATCCATGCCAAACGCCGCCAGCTCGATCTGGATGACGCCGCCTACCGGGCCATTCTGGAACGCGTGACGGGCCTGCGATCTTCCCGCGATATGCGGGAGGATCAGCGCCGGGCCGTCGCGGCCGAGCTGGACCGGCTCGGCGCACCCGGAACGCCTCGCCACCGCAGCGATCGTGCGAGCGGCCCCTATGCCCCAAAGCTGCAGGCGCTGTGGATCGCGGCGCACAATCTTGGCGTGGTGCGCGATCGCTCCGATACCGCGATGATCGCATTCGTGAAGCGCCAGACCGGGGTCGATCACTCCCGCTTTCTGCATGAACCGGCCGACGCCGCAAAGGCAATCGAAGCGCTCAAGAAATGGGTGCGGCGGGAAGCCGGAAACGACGACCTTTTCCGTCGCGAGAAAGGGCGTCCCGCGCTTTTCAACGACGATCGCTTCCAGATCCTGACAACTCAGTGGGCGCGATTGGTTGCGCTCGACGCCGTTCCGGCTCCGGCCCTCGCCGTGTGGATGCAAGACCGGTTCGGCATGGCCGATGTCGGTCAGTTCGCGAAGGCCAACCGCATCGCCGCCATGAACGAGCTGGGCGGGCTTCTGCGGGCGGCGCTTGTGAAGAAGGAGACGCCGGCATGACCCGCAGCGACGCCGAGCCCACCGACTATTCGTTCCTCCCCGAAATCCTGGCCGAGATCGCGGACGCGGCCGGGCTCGATGCGGCGTTGAAGCTGGCGGCCGTGCGCGGCGGGCAGACGGTCTATATCCCCAGCCACGCCACCCCCGACCACTGGCTGAGCGATGTCGTCGGACTTCCCGCGGCGGTCAGGATCTGTGATCATTTTCGCGTGCGCGACAGCGGCGCCCGTCTGTTGATCCCGATCGCCCGGCGTTCGAGCGCGCAGCGCGCCCTCATGAAGGCACTTGAAAACGGCGCCTCGGCACGCGAAGCTGCCGCAGCGGCCGGCGTCCATGAACGCACGGCCTTTCGGGCCCGTCGGCGCCTCAAATCGGGCTCGGGCAACCAGGACGACCTTTTCTAAATCCTCTCCTTCCTGACAGTGTCAGCCTGCTTTCGGGAAGGCCGATCCGGCACCGTGGTGCGCAACATCACGTTGCGACCGGGACCGGATAATGACCGTCATCAACACATTGAGCCCTGCCGGTGCCGCCGATCTCGGCGCACACGAGGGCTTCGTCTCCCGCACCTATCGTTGCCAGGCAGGCGTCCTCACCATCGGCTTCGGCTTCACCATGCGCTCGAAGGTCTTCGCCGACTACTGGCGGACCAAGTACGGCCGCGGGCTGAAGCCCGGCGACACGATCACGCGCGAGGAGGCCGAAAAGCTCCTGATCGAGCTGGTCAATCGCGAATACGGCGCCGCGGTTGCCGACAAGATCGCGCCATCCAGACAGCATCATTTCGATGGGGCCTCGTCGGTCTGCTACAATCTCGGCCCACGTGCGGCCGGTTGGAAATGGGCCAAGGCGCTTGCTGCCGGGGATGTGAAGCGCTCGGCCGCGATCCTGCGCAAGACGGGCGTCACCGCAGGCGGGAGACGCCTGCCAGGCCTCGTCAGGCGCCGTGAAGCCGAGGCGCGCCTGATCGAATATGGCGTCTACGCCACGCAAAAGGCGATCCGCGTCGCGCCCGCTTCCAGCGTTACGCGGACGGCGGCGAGCGATGACGAGCTGAAGCACTATCAGGAAATCCTCGCCGGGCTCGGCCACTACAAGGGCCAGATCGACGGTCTGGCGGGGCCGCGCACCACGGCCGCCGTGCGCGCCTTCCAGCGCAGCCAGCCGAACCTCACCGAAGACGGCATTCTCGGTACCGCGACCGCGGCCGCTCTCGACCGGGCGCGCGCCGCCTCGCAGGACGGTGCCGCCGCGGGCATCGGAACGGTGTTGTCGGGTGCCGGCGCGGCCGCCGCGGTGGCCGGCGGGGCGCCGGAGTGGGTCTATTGGGTCGGCGCTGGCGCCGCCGCGCTCGCCGTTCTGGCGGGTCTCTGTCTGGCGTGGCGCTACCGCGACGAGGTGCGGGCCGCCTTCAACCGGGGGATGACCGCATGAAGGGCTTCCGAACCGTCCTCATCAACGGCCTTGTCGCCGCCGTGCCCGTCGTCGCCGAGGTGCTGAGGCATCTCGCCGTTCTCGACTGGCAGGCCTATCTGGAGCCGCGCGACGCGCTCTGGGCGATGCTGATCGTCGGCGGCCTCAACATCTTCCTGCGCCGCATCACCAACACGGCGATGGGGCGTGCGGAGTGATGGGACCGCTCGCTTTCGTCGCTCCCGTGGTGAGCGTCGTCTCCGCCGTTCTGCGCGCAGACGGCTTTTCCGGGGCGATCAAGGATGTCGTCCAGGCGCTCGCCGACGGCGACATATCGGCCGACGAGGCAAATGCGCGGATCGCGGAAGCGCAAGCGGGGGCCGAGGCGGAGATGACCAGGGCGCTGTCTGCTTCCGCCTCCGAGATCTTCGGAGCCGCCCAGGAAACGATCCGGGCTTCGTTCCAGAGCGACGATCTGATGGTGCGGCGCGCCTGGGCGTTCGTCGTGTGGTCGCAGACGCTCGTCCTGCTCTGGTACCAGATCGGGTTGCCGTTCTGGATCAAGGCATTCGGCGGCACCTTTCCGCGTACCGGCGACGACATGCTGAGCTGGGCTTATGCGCTGGTCGGCGGGGCGCTGGGGCTTGCCGGCCTCGGCGCGGTCAAGGGCGCGGGATCGAACTTCTTGAACAGGCGGCGGTAGGGCGCAATGCAGGACACCTGGACATTCGCGGACTTCCTGGCGCGCTACGGTCCGCTGATCATCATGGCTGCGACGCTCGTCTGGAGCGTCTATCAGTTTCGCCTGTCGGCCCGAAAGGACGAGACCGACGAACTGCGCGCCCTCATCGATGCTGTCTCGAAGCGGCTTGAGCAGCACGTCGACGAGGGGGCCGCCTCAAGGCGCGGCATCGCGGACCGTCTGACCGCGATCGAGGGCGAGTTGCGGCACATGCCGTCGGCCGACAGCTATCAGCGGACGGAGGTCGCCCTGGAAGCCTTGCGGGGGCAAATGGAAGTCCTGTCCGAACGCCTGAAACCCGTTTCGGATATTTCCCACCGGCTCCAGGAATTCCTGCTTGAGGAAGCCAAGACGAAGCGCGCAGCGCTATAGGCGGTCTGGAACGAGCGATCGGCGAAGAAGCACGGCCGGTCATGCCGACGTCTCTCCCGGGGTATCTGGCCCCTAAAACGGTATCGGGTTGCGTGCATTCGACCATTCCCCCCATGTCTCCCGTCGTCATTGTCCGGCGAAGCCCGGGCAATCCACCGCCAGCCGCAGCATTTGCTGCACGTGCTGCATCCCCCGGACTTTGCCGTTCGCCGGTCGATGACGATGGAAGGGGATGAGCGGGAGCATGCGCAGAGCCGTGAGCTCTCTTCCTGACATGCGCGGTTTTCGTTCCGCTTCTCGCCCGCCACCTTCTGAGCCGCGATATTTCCACGACCGTCGTCGCGCATTTCGCGGGCTTCGGTCGTCTGTCCGATGCGCGCCAATCTCCACAATCAATTCGAGCGATCGGGCGGCGCGCTGTTGCCGGCCGGTTCTCTGGCTGGTTCTCTGGCCGGGCCTATGGCGTTGTCGAATGCTCTCGTCAAATGGGGCCCCATGGTTCCTCCGTCAGGGCGGAGGCCTTTCCACGGCCTTTTAAGAGCCTTCTAACCCGGCTCTGGCGTCACTGCAGCAGGCAGAAGGCGAGCGGGGCAGGGACGATCGCCGCGATATTCCACTCCGCCTGACACTGTCAGGGGCGTTCGCATCGCGGCTCGCGTCCAGTTTGTTGCGCATGACGAAGCGCACCGCAACCACCATTCCGAATATCGATCTCGCCGCCGGGATGCCCGCGAAGGCTCCGGAACGGATCGGGCTGTTTCCGGTCGGGCCCGGCCTCGTCGCCCGTAATGACCGGGTACGGAGCCTGATGCCATGACCGGACGCCTCAACGAATTCCGGCATGCGATGGAAACGGCCTTCCAGGCCGCCATGCCTGATCTGCGCGAATGCGCGGCCCAGCTCGGCGACCTCGCCCCGCAACTGCTGGACATCTCGTCCATTTCGACGCCGGCCTTGCGCTGCGCCGTGCTGAGCGCGCCGCTCGAGGCCCGCTCCGACGATACCTCCACGGCACAGCTGGCTTGCGCCGCCTATGCCATCTGTTCGGGCAGCACCAGGGATGACGACGCCTGGGCGATCGCGGAAGCGGTTGCCGCCCTTCTGCGCCGCAACCAGCGCTTCGGCCTCGCCGATATCGGCGCCCCGGAACAGATCGTCGTTTCGCCTTCGCAGCCGTCCGAGCTCAGCGGGCTCGACGTGGCGATCGTCGCGACGCAATGGACGCAATCGCTCAACGGCATCGGCGCGAGCATGTTCGACAGCGAGCCGACCATCGACCTGTCCTTCGCGCTCAACGGCGAGGACCTCATCTTGTCGGATGATGAGGGAGCGGCGGCATGATCCCCTTCATCGATCGCGAATTCCGCACCCTCTACAAGCGCCACGACGAGCTGTCCCGGCGCCTGGCCGCCAGCCACATGGTCGGCAAGGTGGTCGAGATCAGCGGAAAGCGCGTGCGGCTTGAGCTGTTGCCGAGGGACGATCGCACCGGCAAGCCGTTCCTGTCGCCGTGGGTCCAGGTGCAGGAAAGCGCCGGCGACGGTTCGGGCGGCTATTCCACCCACGTTCCCGTGGCAGTCGGCGAGACCATGCGGCTGTTGTCGCCGCATGGCGAGATCGGCCCCGGCTCCATCGCCATTCGCGACGGATACACCAACACGAACCCGTGCCCGACCGACCAGGACGACCGCCTCGTGATCAAGCATGGCGGCACGTCGCTTGCGCTTGATGGCGACGCGATCGAGCTGAGCGTCGGCGGCGCGACACTGAAGATCACGGCCGAGGAGATCCTGACCACGGTCAGGACCAGGCTGAACAACGGCGAGCGCCGTGTCCACTACGTCGGTGGCCTCGACAGCGATGGCGATCGGGCCATCGACGGGGCCGAGGTCTACGTCTGAGGAGAGAACCATGAAGTACCGCACCACCGAGAAAGCCGGCGTTTTCGTTGCCGGCGTCCGCAACCCCGGCAAGGGCAAGTCGATCGAGCTCACCGAGGAACAGGCGCGCTATCCGCTCATTTGCGGCGAGATCGAAGCGGTTTCCAAGGCGTCCCCCAAGACTGATGGGAAGGCGAGCGGGAATGCCGCCAGGGACAAGACGGCCGATTGATCCGGCATTGAAGGGGCTTTGACCATGCGCACCGGCATGAACGCCGAAACCGGGGAGGTGCTGACGGGCTGGGACCACTGCGTCCAGTCGCTCGCCAAGATCCTGCGCACCCGCGTCAACACGCGGGTGATGCGCCGGCATTTCGGTTCCCGCGTGCCGGAGCTGCAGGACGCCAACGCCTCGCCGCTGACCCTCTTCGAACTCTATGTCGCGCTTGCCGAAGCGATCGACGATCCCGACACGGGCGAGCCCGGCTACTCGCTGCGCTCGATAGAGATGGCGGTCGGCGGCCGCGACGGACGCTTCGTCTTCATTCTCGAGGGAACGTTCTATCCGCGCGGACACCTTGGCGACTTCTCGATCTCGGAAGACCGCAGGGCCGCGATCCCCGCAACCGGCGAAAGCCTTGTTCTGACGGAGGCCGCATGACCCGCTTCGCCGCCCCCGACCTGACCGCTCTTGCCGCGCCCGACGTCATCGAGGCGCTCGACTACGAGGCTATCGTCGCGGCGCGCCTGGCGCGGCTCGTCGAACTCTGGCCGGGCTACGATGTCGGCGCTCTGGAGACGGACCCGCTCCGGATCTCGCAGGAAGCCGAAGGTTATTTCGAGCTGCTGCTGCGTGGCCGGGTGAACGATGCCGCACGCGCTGTGCTGATTACCCACGCCGCGGGCTCCGATCTCGATCATCTCGCCGCGCTCTTCGGTACGTCCCGCTTTGCCGGGGAAAGCGATGCCGACTTCCGCGCCCGCGTTCTGCTGGCGCTGGAAGCCTTCGCAGCCGCCGGACCGGCCGGCGCCTACGAGTATCACGCAAGGGCGGCCGACGCCCGCGTCAAGGGCGTCGGACTATCCGTGCCGCAGCCCGGTGCTGTGACGGTCGCGGTGCTCTCGCGCGAAGGCGATGGGACGGCCTCGGCCGATCTGGTTTCCGCCGTGCGGGCCCGTCTGATGCAGGACGATATCCGTCCGCTGACCGATGCCGTCACCGTCAAGCCGGCGACGATCACGGCTTTCGAGATCGCCGTCACGCTCGTCATTCCCGCCGGACCCGATCCGGCCGTATTGCAGGCGGCGGCGAAGACCGCGCTCGGCACGCTGGCTACCTCTCGGCATCAGGTCGGGCAGGCCGTCTATCTCTCCTCGATTGTCGCGGCGGCGCATGTCTCCAACGTGCAGGCCGTGCGCGTGGTGTCTCCGGCCTCTGATCTCGTGGCGGCCGCGGACGAGGCGTTGTGGTGCTCTGGCATCACGGTTGCGATGGAGGTGCTGCCATGAGTTTTGCCAATGGTTTCGATGGCGCCACCATCCTGCCGACCAACGCGACAGCGCTCGAACGTTCGCTTGCCCGCGTTGCGTCTCGCGTCCTGGACATACCCGTCCCGCTTGCCGATCTGTGGAGCCCGGACCGCTGTCCGGTCGCCTTCCTGCCGCATCTGGCAGCCGCGCTTTCTGTCGATTTCTGGTCGAGCGACTGGGACGAGGCGAAGAAGCGCAACGTGATCCGCGCCGCCGTCCGTCATCACCGGATCAAGGGCACGCTGGCCGGAATGCAAGCTTACGCTGCAATGGCCGGCGCGGAGATCCTGGACGTTCATCGTCCGCCGGAGAAGTTCTTCGCCGGCGGTTCCGACACGCAGGCCCAGCGGCTTGCCTGGCTGGAAAGCCTGCCGCAGGTGCGCATCTACCGCGCGGCCCCCGGTCTCGGCCGTCGCAAGGCGATCTACGCCGGCGGCGCGGCCCATCCGTTCTTCTTGCCGCGCCGCGCCGCCTGGCCCTCGACGGCGGCCGCACGCCGCCGCCCGCGCGCGGTACTCATCCGCGACGGCGCGGAGACGGAGATCGGCATCGCGACGGATGCGGAAGGCCGGCGCTGCGTGATCCTGCGGCGTACACTGAAGAGCCGTCTGGCCGCCTCGTTCGCCGCCGGGCGCCGCTTCGCGCTCGGAAGCTCGGCGGCATCGACCGTTGCCCCGATCTCGGCCGATCCGGGCCTCGACGATCCGGCCCTTGCCCGTCCGCTGCGCCCGGCGGGTACCGGCAACGGCATTCTGCCCGCGATCGGATCGGACCCGCGCGCCATCGGCCGTGCCTGGTTTGCGTCCGCTCCGTCGCTCAGGCGCTACGCGGGGTATCCGAGCGCGGTTGAACGCATCTTCGAGCGCATTCCGATCCAGGACGATCTGGCGCCGCCGGAACCGCGCAAGGCGACGGCCTTTGCCGGCGTCACGCGCCTTGCCGTGCCCGCGCACACGGCGGAGCTGAAGACCTCGATCCCGGGGCGCGGGCTCAAACACGGTTTCTTTGCCAATGCCAGCCCCACCGGCGCCTTTGCCGTCCGCGTGGACAAGGCACGGCTCACGGAGACGTTCGCCGCGCTCAAATCCGCCAAACGGCTGTCCGATCGCATCCTGATCGACACCCGCACCTACCGGCCGTTTGAGGCCGGGCAAACCCTTTTCGCCGGCCAGGAGATCCGCGCCGGTCAGATGACACGAGCTTGAGGAGCCCCGCATGACCGACCGTCAGGTGATCATCAACGACTACCAGGAGGTTCCGGCCTCCGATTTCATGGCGATGCAGGACTACGCACGAGACGGTGTGGACGCCCTGGTCAAGTACACCATCCACGACGGCCAGGCCTATGCGGGCTTCACCGTCACCGGCTCCGGCACCTTCGAGGTGACCATCCAGCCCGGCATCTATGTGAGCGCCGGCAAGATGTTCGCAGCCCGCGCGGCCGCGACGCGGGATCTGGTGGAATATCAGCCGGTGGCGAACAAGGTCGCCGTCGCCATCGTCGTCTGGGGCTCGACCGTCGACCAGTCGCCGGAATATCGCGATTTCGTGGTGAACCTGGAAACCGAGGAAACCGAAGCCCGCCAGGTCAACCTGGAACGCGCCCGCATCGCCAATCTGGGCACCATCGGCGGCGTGGAAAGCGGCGATCCGCAGTATCCGACGATCCCGCTCGACCGCATCGCGGTCGCCTACGTGATCCTCAGCCCGACCGGCATCGAGGAGATCATCACCAACACCGACAACGATCTGGCCTCCTCGCGGCGCAACGACCAGCGGCTCGACGTGATCGAGGACTGGAAGGCGCTGGCCGAGCCGCGGATCTCCACCATCGCGACCGATGTCGCGAACCTCTCCAACGCCCAGACGGGCCGCGTGACAATGGAAGACCTCTTCTCCGTCACCGCGGATGTTGCCCGTCTGAAGGAGGCGGCCGGACTGCCCGACGATTACGCGGACTACGGCGCCGACCATTACCTCGACGAGGACGAGAGCGCGACGGACGATGTGGAGTTCCTGGCCAAGGTCGAGGAAGGTGTGCGGTTCGCCCCGGAAAACAAGAACACGACGGAACTGGCGCTGTTTTCGTCGATCAATGCGCAGGTGACGCTGACCAACGGGCTGCTGCTGCCGAAGTTCACGTCCGAACTGCGCGTTTCCGTCGACGGCTATGTCGGCGAGCAATCGATCACGCAGTACACGCAGACCTCTTACGAGGTGGTGCAGAAGACGATGAGCCGCGAGCGGATCCGCTGGGGGCAGGTCTATAACTACTGCACCAACTCCGCCTGGTGGAGGTCTGGCAACTACGACCCGGTGACCAATATTTTCACCCGCAACGGCGAGACCTTCCAGGTGCTCTCCGGCAACACCTCCAGGAACCACCAGTCGATCCGCCTGCAGCAGTTCTGGGTCGATACGTATGAGGACCCGTACTGGGAGGTGGTCACCGACACCTACACGCTCAACGGTGCGCAGGTGGCGCAGACCTTCCTCAACAGCCAGGCCGGATGGTTGACCGGCGTGGACCTCTATTTCACGCGACGCGGCACCTCCGGCAACGTGCATCTGACGTTGTGCGAGTTGACGCCGTCGGGCACGCCCGACCTGTCGAACGCGATCCAGCAGGTGACGGTCGATTTCCTCGACCTCAAGCAGTATCCCACCGCGACCACCGTCGCCTTCACGCCGACCTATCTCACCGCCGGCAAGCGCTACGCGGCGGTGCTGACGACGCAGGGCGACCACTATATCGGCATGGCGGACGGCGGCGACTATCTGGCCGGCACGTTCTTCTATTCCACCGATGGCGCCTACTACGCCGGCGACATCACCAAGGACATGATGTTCGGCCTGCGCTTCGCGAAATTCGCGACTTCTCGCGTGGCCGTCGACCTGCAGCCGCTCAACCTCAATGGGGGCATTGCCGGTATCGATCTGCTCTCCTCGATGGTGGTGCCGGATGCCTGCGATCTCACCTTTCAGGTACAGCTCAACACCGGTTGGGTGCCGGTTTCCGAGATCTCCACCAACGCGCTTGTCGGTCTGCCTCCCCTGCTGCCGCTCCAGGCCATCTTTCAGGGCACGCCGGATCTCCACGCGGGCGTGTTCCTCGCAGGCTCCCAGGTGACCGTGGAGCGCCCGCGCACCGAGTTCAAGCATATCTCGACGGATCGCATCCTTGCGTCGGCCTCCGATACGATCCGGATCGCCTGGGAACTCGGCAACTGGAACGCCGCGCACCACGCTTTCGCGGCCGTCATCCGGGCCGGCGGGAGCGATGTCGCCCCCGACGTCGTCGAGGACAGCCCGCTGCCGGACAACCGGCTGCGGCGTGTCATGACCTGGTCACTGGCGGCTCCCATCTCGACCTTCCAGATCGTTGCCTCCGGCACCACCACCACCGCGCTCGATGTGTTTCACATCGAAGAGCGTGTCGATATCGAATTCTAGGAGACATCCATGGCGACCAAGAAAACGGACACTCCGGCATATGTCCCGGAAAAGAGCTACGAAGTGACCTTTGCCAAGGTCGTGAGCTGGCATCGCACGACCTTCCGCCCGCGCGGCACCTATCCGGCCGTGAAGGGCAGGGTCCTGAACGAACTGCCGAGTGAAGCGATCGCCAACGCGACGCCGGTTTCGGCCTGATCCATCCCGGAGAGCGACTATGCCGAATAGGTACGGCGACTATCTCGTCAAACGCGGCGACAACCTCGGCGATCCCTCGTTCTGGAACCGCCGGTTCAAGGATGTCGATGCGCGCATCGCGGCCAACGAGGACCAGCGCAACACGCTCGACGCCGTCATCGAGGAAGGCCGCGTGGTCTTTCGCGAGAAGGCGAACGACGTCCTGCTGCCGCTGATCAACGAGGTCTACGAGGCGGCAAATGTCGGCCTGATGCTCCGGGTGACGAGCGCGACCGAGCATCAGGTTTCCACGGGCGGCAAGACGTTCGTGGTCGACGAGGGGCAGCGCCTGCGCTACGCGCCGCCGGCCTATGTCGCGGTCTATCGCATGGAGAACCCACGGGCCGCCATGCTGGGCGAGGTGGTTTCCTGGGACGCGGGAACCGGGGAGCTGACGGTCGATATCGACCGGGTTTCCGGTTCCGGCGACCATGGCGGCTGGACCATCACGGCCGCATCTCCGTCGGACACGGCGGAGGCGATCGCCGAGGTTCTGGCGGCCGTCGATGCGGTCAACATGGACAGACAGGCGGCCGAGATCGCCGCCGGGGTCGCAGGCGAAAAGGCCGACCTCACCATCCGCAAGACGGATGAGGCGAGCGCCTTCGCGGCTTCGGCTTCCGACGATGCGGATCGTTCGCAGGCGGCCGTCGGAACGCTGGAGGACATCTACGCGGCGCAGTCGCGTGTTTATCTGGGGGCCTTTGCGGCCGACCCCGCAAGCGACCTCAACGGCGACCCGCTGGTCGCCGGGGCCGAGTACTGGAACACGACCGACGGCATCAAGAAGATCTACGACGGCTCCGGCTGGACGGTCTCCTACGTGCCGGTCGGCTCGGAGGTGACCTCCATCTTCGGCCGCATGGGCAACGTGTCCGCGAAGCTTGGCGACTATTCCGCCGACAAGATCACCGCAGCGGTCGCCGGTCTTGACGGCAACACGGTCCAGGGGGTGCTGGGATCGATCAAGGCCGCGCTCGACGCGCAGGCGGCCGCGGCCGCGACGGCCCTGTCGGACGGGCTCGCCACGAAAGCCGACAGCGATCACACCCACGCCTTTTCCGAGGTGACCGGCACGCCGACGACGCTCGCCGGCTACGGCATTGCGGACGGGCGCACGGCGGAGCAGATTGCCGACGAAATCGCGTCGGCAATCAACGGCCTCGCCGATACCGCCTATGTGGACGCTCATATCGCAGAACTGGCGGATGCGCTTAAGGACAACGACAGCGACATCGCCGCGATCCAGTCGAGCCTGGCGACCAAGTTGCCGGCGGCGAGCTATACGGCCGCCGACGTGCTCGCCAAGCTCAAGACGGTTGATGGAGTGGGATCGGAGATCGATGCGGACAAGCTGCGCGGCAAGTTTTCGACGTCGGCCGCCGCGGTCACGACGGTTGTAGAGCGCGATGCGCAAGGTGATATTCGTGCTCGACTGTTTCGTCCGGAATTCACGGTTCTTAATGCCGACATCAACTACTTCGCGACACAGATCGCGATTGGTGAGGGTTCCGCGAACAATTACTTGCGCCCGTCCACGCCGGCACAGGTTGTTGCCACGCTGAACGGGGCGGGCGGCATCGATGCCGACAAGCTTGGCGGAAATCCGCCGTCGGCTTTCCTGCGCACCTCGTCCGAGGCTTCGCTATCGGATGTCCTCAACGGAGCCAATGGCAAATTCCCCGACGCGGCAACACTCAAGGCTGCATTGCCGTCGCTTGTGGCATCCGTTCCGGTCGGCTCGATCATGGCTTTTGCGGCCGATACGCCGCCTTCCGGCTGGCTGGAATGCAACGGCGCGGCGATCGGCCGGACGACCTATGCGGCGCTCTTCGCCAGCATCGGCACGACCTTCGGCGATGGCGACGGTTCCACCACGTTCAACCTGCCGGATCTGCGCGGCGAGTTCGTGCGCGGCTGGGATCATGGGCGCGGCGTGGATGCAGATCGTGTGTTTGGGTCATGGCAGGCAGGACAGATCGAGGGACACACCCACGCGGTATTGTCTGAGGACGGCTACTCTACGGACACCCGCGGATTTGGCAATAGTAACAACTCCGGTTTAGGTCAGCCATCCCGTACATCGGCTGTCAGCGGTCTGACCTACTATGACACGGCATGGGACGGTCAGCCATATATAGAGAACACTGGCGGCACAGAAACCCGCCCCCGCAACGTCGCGCTTCTCTACTGCATCAAGGTGTTCGATGCGGTAACGGATCCTGCCCAGGTCGCGGCGGCGGATGTCATTCGCGATGTGGCGCAAAATGGCTTGAGGATTGATGCGCTGGAAGGGCAGGGGCCCCAGGGCATCGGAATCGGACAGACTTGGCAAGATGTTACCGGCAGCCGCACATCAGATACGGCCTACCAGAATACGACTGGTACTCCGATTGCGGTATCGGGGCAGATTGGTTCCACCTCGAATGCGAAGTTCCAGATTTCGTTTGATGGGGAGACATGGAATACAGTCGCGGATAAAGGAGGGTCCGGTGGGAGATCCTTTTTCTGCTTCATCGTTCCAGACGGTTTCTACTACCGTTTTATTTCTGGTGGGCTGGGGCCATGGTGGGAGCTGCGATAATGAGCGAAATTGGATTCTATCATCCTGCCAGAGGATACTGGCAAACCATCATGCGGCCGAGTACCACGGTTCGCGCCACCTATCCTGCGGGGACAGTCGAAGTCCCGGTTAAGCCCGGACCAGGCTACGAGTGGGACGAAGCAAGCGGGACTTGGATTGCGCTATCGCGACCCGCACCGACGGCGGACGATCTCAAGGCCCATCTCGCCGCCCTCCGCTTCGATGTGGAGACCGGCGGCCTGACCGTCGGCACGATGGAAATCGCCACCGACCGCGACAGCCAGGGCAAGATTTTGGCGGCACGGGTGAAGGCGGCGGACGATCCCGATTTCACCACGACGTGGAAGGCGCTGAACGGCTGGTTTGTGCTCGATGCGACCGCGATCGTCGCGCTGTCCGATGCCGTGCTCGCCCACGTGGCGGCGTGCTTCTCGGCAGAGGAGAGTACGGCGCAGGCGGTCGATGCGGGCACCGTGACGACGCAGGTGGAGATCGATGCGGCCTTCGCAGGGGCCCTGGAGACCGCTTCGAACGCCTGAGGCTCGCAGGCTCCCGAACATCAACGGCGGGAACGAGACGCGGCGCATTGCCCGTGCTCGCGTTCCCGCCGTTTTCTTATGCCCCGCCGTTCGCCGCCGCCGACCTCCGTCCGGGAAAAATCGCGAAAAAACGCCGTCGACTGACACCGTCAGGGGCGTTGGTTGCCCTGTCGTTTCCTAGTCTCGCTCTCGATCGGACCGGCCTTCGCGGCCGCTCCGCCCGGATCGAAGGAAAGACACATGGCAACAGCCCCGTTCAATCATGGCGTTCGCGTTCTGCGGCTCGGCGAAGAGGCGCGGCCGATCGCCGTTTCCGACGTCTCCACCATCGGCGCCATCGTCACCGCGCCCGAGGCCGATGCCGGTCTCTTCCCGCCGGACGAGCCTATTCATCTCTATACCCACGAAACCGAAAAGATCGCCGCGCTCGGGTCCACCGGAACCGCGCTCGACGTCATCAACGCCGTCAAGGCGCAGGGCATCGAGGCCTCGATCGTCATGGTGCGTGTCGAGGAAGGTGAGGATGCGGCCGCCACGCGTACGGCGATGGTCGGCTCCGCGGCCTCGCAGACCGGCGTTCACGCGCTGGAATACGCGCTCGGTCACGTCGGCATCGAGCCGGACCTGCTGATCGCGCCGGGCTATGCGGCCGGCCGCATCGACAATGCCAAGAACCCGCTTGCCGAGGCGCTCGAACAGACCGCGAAGAAGCTTCAGGCGATCGCCATCCTCGATACCGGCGGGCCGGACAAGGAGACGAGCCTCGCCTACCGCGCGGACTTCTCCGACCGCTTCACCTATCTGGTCGATCCCATGGTGCGCATGCTGCCCACGGGCGCGACGGACATCGCCGTCAAGCCGGCCTCGCCCTACGTCGCCGGTCTCTTCGTCAAGAGGGACAAGGAAAAGGGCGGGCCCTACTGGTCGCCCTCCAACCAGGAAGCGGGCGGCATTCTCGGCGTGGCCCGGCCGGTTTCCTACTTCGACGGCGAGATCGATCACGAGGCCAACTACCTCAACGAGAACGGCATCGCGACGTTCATTCCCGCCCAGGTCGTTCAGGGCACCGGCGGTTCGTACTCGGCCAACGGCCGCATCCTGTGGGGCAACCGCACCACTTCCGACGATCCGTTGTGGGTCTTCGTCAACGTCGTGCGCACCCGCGCCACGATCGAGAAGACCATCATGCGGTCCTTCCGCTGGGCGAACGATCAGAACCTGTCGCCGCAGCTCGTCATCTCCATCATGCGCTCGCTGCAGCAGTTCCTGGACGAGCTGAAGGCGGTCGGCGCGATCCTGGGCGGCGATGTCTATTGGGACCGCGACGTCAACACCAACGCCTCGCTCCGTCTCGGCAAGCTCCGCATCGAGTTCGACGCGGAAGAGGCGCCGCCGCTTGAGGATCTGACCTTCGGATCCCGGCGCAACGAGGTCTACTTCGACGTGCTCGCCGACGAGATCAACCGCCGCATCAACGTCAGTTTCGATCGCACAAGCGACGCATAAGGAGCGCCTTTCATGTCCCTTCGGATCCTGCGCGGCTTCACGCTGTTCATCAACGATACCCGCAATCTCTTCTTTGAAATCGAGACGATGAAGCTCGCCACGATGGAAGAGAATACCGAGACCTTCCAGCCCGGCGGCAGCGACATGGAGATGGCGATCGCCGGCCTCGGCGTGAAGGCCTTCGAAGTGCCCTTCAAGTGCAAGGCGCATTCGCCCGATGTCGCCGGCCTCTTCGGCGGCCCTGCGGGCGTGCGCCACAATTTCACCGGCCGCAAGCTGGTCATCGATGAGAAAGACGGCACCGAGTACGAACACGCCGTCGATATTCGCGGCCGTCTGACCAAGGTCGAGGCGGAGGAAATGGCCGCCGGCAAGGTGGCTGGCTACGACCACACGATCGGGTCGATCGACAGCTATTCGGAGATGTGGGACGGCCGCGTCATGCACCGCTTCAACTTCTGGACCGGCGGCTGGGAGACCTGGAACTTCGAGCCGGTCAACTCCGCCCGCCGCCGCATCCTGTTCTCCTGACACGTCGAGGCTGCAATGGACGACCTGAAACTCTCTATCGACATCCCGCTCTCGGTTCCCGCCGAAGAGCGGGAGGGCGACAACACCAAGCGTCACACAAGCCTCACCATGGGAAGGCCCAAGACGCGCCACGTCAAGCGCGTGGTCTCGCTGCTGGGGCCGGATTTCGTCCGCAACCTGATGGCGGACGAAGGCGAGGCGGCCGGGACCGTCTCCGGCCGGGATCTCCTGGCCGAGGCGCTCGCGCTTCTCGTCGACGATACAAGGCTCGACGGTATGCGTGACGTGATCGCCGATCTGTGCGGCGTCTCGGCCGCCGTCATCGACGATCTCGATCCGGCCGATCTGGTGGCCGTCATGAAGGCGCTCGCCGGTTTTTTTCCGGAACTCCGATCGATCGTGTCGGCGAATTCATGAGCGATCTTGCGGCCGTCTACCACTGGCCGCCGAGTGAGATGGAAAATCTCGACTGGCGCGAGTTCCTGGAATTCCGCCGCGATCTGCCTCGCATTGCCGCACAATTGTACGGCATGCGGGGCGAGTGAGGCTGCCCGATGTCCGATCTCACCATGACCGTGACAATCCAGTTCCTTTCAAAGGGGCTCGATATAATCCGCCAGGATCTCGAGGACATTCGGGATCTGGCGGCGACGGTGGGTGCCGAATTTTCAAAAGGCATCCGGGAAAACCTCAAAACCGACGAGATCAAGACAGCGCTAAAGGCCAATGAAGCGCGGTTGAAGCAGGCACGTGAGAAACTGATGGACGCCTTTGCGGTCTTCGCGCCCCTACGTGCCGCGGCTGCGTTCGACGACGCATTTTCCGGCATCGAAAAGGTGTTGGATGTTTCTGCCGAACGTTTGAAGGTGCTGCGCAGGTCGGTGCTCGACATGAGCCGGGAGATCGCCGTTTCGGCGACCGGACTTATGAGCATCATGGCGACCGCTGCCCGCGCCGGCATTCCGACGGATCAGCTGGAACGCTTCACGGCGTTTGCCGCGAAGGCTTCCGTTGCCTTCGACATGGCCGGCGATCAGATCGCCGAACGCTTCGCCAGACTGCGTGATGTCTACCGCCTCGATCAGGAAGGCTTGGAGGATCTGGCGGACGCGGCAAGCCAACTCTCCATCAACATGGACGCACGGGCCGGCGATATCCTGAACTTCGCCGATCGGGCCGCGGCCGCGCAGTCGGTTCTGAAGCTCAATGTGGCTCAGATGGAGGCCCTGGGGGCGGCGATGATCGCCGCCGGTGCTTCTCCGGAAGAGGCGGCGCGCGGCGTAAAAGCGTTTGCGAGCCATCTTGCCGAGGGCACGAGCGATGTGCGCGCCGCGCTGCGGACGGCCGGGGTTGACTATGACCAGTTCATGGCCTCGCTTGACCGCGACGCGCCGGTGGCGCTCACGGATCTCTTCGCACGGCTGTCGCATGCGCCGGGCGGCATGCAGGCGTTGAACGGATTGGGAGGGCAGGATCTCTCAAAGCTCGCCGGCAATCAGGACTTGCTGGCGCGGTCCTTCAAGACGGTTGGAAATGTATCGGGTTACGCAGGCTCGGCGACGGACAAGTACGACAAGCGCGCGCAGTCGGCTGGCGGGCATTGGCAGCTCCTCAAAAATCGAATGGACGCCATCGCCATCACGGCCGGCAATACCTTTCTTCCGGCCTTGACCGATATTATGGGCGGTCTCGGTAGTATTGTGTCAATTGCCGGGCAGTTTTCTGAGGATCACCCGACCCTGACCTCTTGGCTAATCAAAATAGGTCTGGGGCTTTTGGCCATCGTAGTCCCGGCTATTCGGCTGTACTCCGTTCTTTCCAAGGCCTGGAAGATTGGAAGTAAGATATTCTCGTGGTTCTGGCTCTACGATAAAACGGGCAAGAACGTCTCTGTTGCCGCGCGTGGGGTGCGGCTACTCCGCCGGGGGCTGCGGGCAATTTATGAAAAGGGCGCCAAGGCCGGGGGCTTCCTGGCCAAGAAAGCATCCGGTGCAGCGCGGTGGATCGGTGAACGCGCCGTGGGGGCCATCAAGCGTGGCGGCTCGTCTCTCGGTGGTGCGTTCCGCTGGCTTTCGAGTGCCCGCAGCAAGCTGGTCAAGTCCGTGTCGCAGGCCGCACCCGGCCTAGGCCGCAAGGTGCGCAGCGGTGCTGCTGGGGCCTGGGGCGCGGTTCGAGCATGGGTCAGCGGAGGCGGTATCCTCAAGTTGGGAAAGTTCGCTCTGCGGCGGGTTCCGCCCATTCTTATCGCGGAAGAAGCCATCCGGGAGCTGCAACGGACGCCGGAAGAGCGCATGCGGCTTGCGAACGAGCGCGCAGAGCAAGTTGATCGATTTAGGGAGTGGGCGGACAATACAGCTCCTGCGCAATTTTATTATAAAACACGGCAGGAAATCAAATCCCTGCTGGGGTTGGAGAAGGACGAAGTCCCGGCTGAGGTCTTTGGCCGTTGGGTCAAGAGGAAGCTCGGAATTGGCGAAGGGACGGAGGACGGGCCGCGACCTCTTCCGATCGTGCCACCACCCAACGCGCCCTCCCGTTTCCCCGATGACGATAACGGGATGCCGACCCTCTGGGACTATCTGCGCGGCCGCCTGCCCGGCCAGACAAGCGGCTCGCCCGCCTCGGGCAGTCTAGGTTGGCAGCCGTCGCAGATCACCATGACCAATCATTTCACGATCAATGGCGTCAGCGATCCCGAGGCTGCGGCCAATGCCACCGTCAACAAAATCCAACAATCGCTGGTTCGGACGAAAACCGGCGCCCTGCACGATGGGGAGTAAGCGAACATGAGCCTGCCGTTGCTTGCCCTGGGGCCGCACATCTTCACCATCGCGCCGCTCAACTTCCAGGCGATCAAACGCGATACCGAGGCCAAGTGGCCGTCGATCGCCCGCTTCGGTGCGCGGCCCGGGCGCCAGTTCACCGGGTTCGGCGAGGATCCGATCTCCATTTCCGGCCTGCTGTTTCCCGAGGAAATGGGTGGGCGGGAAGCCTACGAGGCGATCCGCGCCACACAGGCGGCAGCGCAGCCGGTGCTCATGGTCGGATGGGCGACCGCCTCGGCCGCGCGCGTGTTCGGCAAGGTGGTGATCCTCAGGATATCGGATACCCAATCCATCATCTCGCGCGAAGGTCAGGGCCGGCGTGTCGAATACGAGATCACGGTCGCGCCCTATCCCGACAGCGGCCGTCTGGGCCTTTTCAACTGAGGACGTGAGCGATGGCGACGACGCTGCCCGAAACGACGATCTCGGTGAGCCGAGAGGACGCGACGGTGGAGAAGATCTGTTTCGAGAACGCCTGGCAGGTGACCGGCGACATCAGGAAGGCCGGGCAGCTTTCCGGCTATGTCGAGGCGACGCTGGAGGCGAACCGATCGCTTGCGGCGGCGGGCCTCGTCCTGCCGCTCGGCACGGTCCTGACCCTGCCGGAATGGCGGATCTCGGAGGAGCGGACGTCGGTTCGCCTGTGGGACTGACATGGCGATGCGCACACATCCCTTCATCGAGGTCCACGTGGACGGTGAGCCGGTCTCGGCCGGTTTCTACCAGCGCCTGATCGAGGCGACCGTGCGCGACGCGACCGGCCAGGACGCCGACAGCGTCGAGCTCACCTTCGATGACGCGGGCAACGGGATCGAGATCCCGCGCGAGGGGGCTGAGCTGTCGGTGCGTTTCGGTTTCCGGGGCGGCGGCGCCTGGGTGGTCGGGCTCTTCATCGTCGAAAAGTCGACGATCGAGGGCGGAACGGGCGGCGAATTTCTGAAGCTCTCCGGTCGCGGTGCCGATATGCGCAAAGACCTGAAGGAGCCGCTGTCGGAGCATTTCGACGGCGAGACGCTGGGCGGGATCATCAGGACGCTGGCCGACCGGCACGGCCTGAAGGCCGAGGTGAGCCCGGAACTGGCGGGCCTCAAGGTTCCCTATGCGGCGCGGGTCGACCAGTCCGCGCTCGATTTCGGCACGCGTCTCGCCGATCGTTTCGGCGCATTGTTTTCGGTCAAGGGCGGGAAGATGCTCCTGGTCAAGCGCGGGAGCGGTTCGGTATCCGGGCAGCCGTTGCCTTCGCTCACGATCGCCAGGTCCGATTGCGTTTCGTGGAGCTTCCAGGTCGAGCCCCGGCCGCGTTTCGGCAAGGCCAGCGCGAAGTGGTTCGACCGCGAGACGGGCGAGACGAAGGTGGAACGCGTTTCAACGGGTCTCGAAGGCCCGGACAAGCACCTGCGCCACGCGCTGGCGAGTAAGGAGGAGGCCGAGAAGGCCGCGGCTTCCGAGGGCGAGAGGCTCTCCCGCGGCTCGGCTTCCGGCTCGGTGAAACTCGCCGGCCTGCCGGAAGCCCAGGCCGAAGCCAACGTGACGCTTGCCGGCTTCCGGCCGGAGGCGAACGGGCTCTGGCGCATCGCGACGGTGGAGCACCGTTTCGGCAGCACCTTCGAGACGAGCATCGAGCTGGAAGCACCGGAGGGTGGCAGGCGGCGCTGAAGGGGGAGACGGATCGTCTCTCCCGCGCGTGCATCGCGCCGCCGATGTGTCCCGCGCTCCGCTCGCCTCGCCGTCGAATGCGGGCGAGAAGAGGCGCATTTCAATCCGGCTTGGCGCGGTTTCAGAATGCCCCGGGATCAGTCCCGGGCATGTGTTTGGGCGCGATGCGGAATTGCTACAGATCCAAGTGTCCCGCGCTCCAATTCCAAGTGTCCGGCTACAGGGGGGGCATGGGAGGGACGGGGGCGAGCGGGACGGAGGGGAACGAAAGGGCGGCGGGGAGGAAAAGGTCCCGGCCGGTTGTCCGGCCGGGAAGGGGGCGAGGGGCCGGAGCGCCTGTCCTTCCAGGCGGAAGTGCCTGGTCGACAAGAAAACGCTCCAGTCGGGATATGCTCTAGCGTGCCCCCAGAGCCTGGAGCCTTGCGCGCACGCCGCCGCTTTCCAGCACCGGATTCCACGCATCGGCGGTCAGGTTGTCGGGGCCCAGATCCTCGGCCTGGATCCCCTTCAGCAGGTATCCCGACCCGCCATTGTTCCTCACCGCGATAAGCAGATCGCCGTCGACCTCGGTGATCTCGATATCCGCGCCGGGCATGGCACCGAAGTCGATCACGTCGCTGGCGGGATCGAAATCCGTCACCGTCTCGCGCTCGCCCCAGGCATAGCCGAGCGGCAGCGTGCGCCCGCCGCTCGTGGATGTCTCCGCGCCCTGCGTCCCGGGCGTTTCGTCGGCTGGCTCTGCGGCTGGCCCGGCGGGCGTTTCGGTTTCCGATCCGCTCGCCTCCGCGACCTCGGCCGGCGGGGTTTCCGCCTCGTCCTGCCCATCGCCCTTGGCCGGTTCGGGCGCCGGGTCGCCCTCCAGCAGCAACGCGCCGAGGCCTTCCTGCCCCACCACATGGCCCTCGTAAGTCCCGATCAGCGCGTCGACGCCCGGCGTGTCGTAGCCGCCGAACTGATCGATATATTGCAGGATCGAGGTGCCGTTCTCGTCCGAACTGACGGCATCTTCCAGCAGCAGCGAGGCCGTGCCCCACGCGCCGCGCAGATGCGTGGCGGCGAGAATGCCGGACAGGGTCAGCTCGACGCTCTCGCTCTTTCCGCCCTGCGTGTAGGTGCCGGTGGTGCCGACATAATCGTCGATCGAGCGGCCATAGGCGGCAAGCTGGTTCTGCAGGATCTGGAGATTGTAGCCGAAAGCCTCCTGGATGGCCCGGTTCTGGGCCTCGGCCGTCTTGAAATCGTCGAGCGAGGAGACCCCATTCTTGCCGGTCCAGGTGCCGTTCCAGGTATTGGTGGCGCTGCCGGCCCCGTAATAGGTGGTGGCCTCGTAGTATCCCAGGTCGATCAGCAGAGCCTCGCCGAACTGATAGCCGACGAAGCCGAGCGAGTTGGTGGAGCGATAGGACATTTCCCGCCACTCCGCCTCGCTGAGGTCGTTCCAGCTCGCATAGCCGGGATAGTGGCTCTCCACCGGCCCGCCGGCCCACTGGGTCAGCTGCCAGTCGGCGATCCCGCCGGCCTCGTACCGATCCCGGTCCCACCCCGATTCAAAAGCCAGCAAGGCCGCCAGAAAACAGGCGAATGTCGTACACATGAAGAATATTCCCTGAAAATTGAAGGAAGTCGCGATGCGATGGCGTGAAATGCGCCAAGTGTAAATTGGCCGTGCGGGAAGTGTAGTGTCAAGTAATACGATGATATTTGGCAATATTATCTTAATAGAAATACGTTCTTTCGGAAAATATACGTTTCATGGTGAGGATACGGTTGCGCGTGAAGACGGCTTTTGCGTGCGTGAGGGCTGCGGCTTCGCCAGGGGCTCTGGTCCTTATCATGAGCCTTCGGCACTTGTTGCGCTGGATCCCGGATCTCTCGATGCGCCTTGGGCGCACTCGGTCCGGGATGAGGGTGGAGAGTGCGGGGCATGCGGTGAGGGCCCTGGCTACGGCGCGTTGACACAAGCGGTGTCGAAGGGAAGGTTCCTTGCCCTTGCCCTTGCCCTTGCCCTTGCCCTTGCCCTCGCTTAGGCCTCGGCTCCGGCACGGTCCGTACGCCTCCGTCCTTTCCCGCGCCCCAATCTCTCCGCCGTCATCCCGGACCGAGCGCGCCGCAAGGCGTGTCGAGAGATCCGGGATCCAGCGCAACAAGCGCCGAAGGCGCATAACGCGCGACCAGCGCCCCTGACGGAACCGTGCAACTTGCGGAAAATGCCGCGAATGTCCCCCTATCCTGCACGCAGGCCCCGTGATGCGTGCAGGATAGGGGGAACTGTAGTCGCCGCCCCCGGGCGGCTCCTCCGTGGTCCTTCGCGCGCGGCGCTGCGGAACGTTTCCGCCGCCCGGGGGCGGCGACTTCTATTCCCCCTTTCCTGTCTTGGAAGGGGGGGGGGGAAGGGGGGAGTTCCCCTTGTCACGTGCCCCCGATTACGTAAGGGCGAAGATTAGTAAGCACATCACGTGAGATCACATGCACGAAGCCCCGGGAGGGGGTTGAGGTAAAGACTGTCTATTGGTCGGAGCTATGGATATTGCGAGTTTCGAATAGAGTGGTGCGAAGAGAAGAAGACAAAACAGAAAACAGAAATACTACCAAATGCAAGGGGCGTTGCGGTCCCCCTCGAAACATGCGGCATGTTGAATGCCTTCCGTCCATCCCGTGCGATCCTTCCTGTCCTTCCCGTGTTCCTCCGATCCCTTCCGCCTGACCGTCTGCCGTCGCGTTCTTCACCCGAACATCTCCGTCACCGAAACCGTCTAGTCCTCATGGGAGCCGCCGGCGCGCTGCTGGCCCTTGCCCTTCTTGTCCTCCTTCTTGCGCTTCTCGGCAGCCTCGATAACTCCCTTCTGGATCGCAGCGCTGGCCTGAATGCCGTAGAGCCAGAGGAAGTTGAAGATGGAGAGGGCAAGGCCGCGAAGGGCCATCTGCTTGCCCGGGGTGTCGCCTTGCTCGATAAACGGGCCAGAGTAGAGCCCGTAGATGAAGTAGGCGGCAAAGAAAACGGTGGGGGCCTTGAGGAAACCGCCCCAGCTGCAGAAGTGGTCGACGAAGGCCTTGCGGGCGCTGGTGTCAAGCTGCTTGAGCCTGTCGCTCGGCAGGGAAGCTCCGAACTTGAGGCGGATGGCCCAAAGGTCAATCATCGGCTTGATGGCCTCAATGGCGATCAGCGGGAACAGGAAGCCGGGGAAGATCCACTTGCGATCGACGCGGTCATGGTCCTCCAGCAGGGTGAGTTCGATTCCGCCGGCAACAGCAAACCCCCCGGCAATGCAGATGAGGATCGACTTGAGGGTCAACTGCACGGTGGTGGCATTGCCCTCGAACATGACCGTTCCGACAGCGGATTTGGCGATGGCGCCACAAAGGTCAGTGAGGGGGCCGCGCAGCAGGGCAGGCAATGCGGAGACGAAGGCGGCGAGTGGGCGCGATGTGCCTCGGAGCTTCAGCACATCCTGAAGAAGCATCCAGACCGAGTTGATGGCGCCGACCGAGATCGCGCTGGCGAGAATGGTACCGAACAGGGCGAGCGCCTTCTGGGTGGTGGTGACGGGCTTGCCGTCAAGCGTGATCATCTTCTTGTCGATGCGCGAGACAACGCTGTTCAGATGGGCGAGGGCGTCGCCAAGCTGCTGGCGCTCCTCGGGCGTCATCTGGTTCTCCTCGTCGGAGGGACCCTGCTGGGCGCGACTGAGGGCGGTCAGGTCGGCGATGGCCTTGTCGATGGCCGCCTTGGTGGGGGGCACGCCGCTGGGCTGGGGACGGGGGAAGTCGGGAAGGGGAATGTCGTCGGTTCCGGCGGGGACGAGAGCACCGGACATCATGGGAGAGGAGGAGATATCGGGGTCGTTGACGATCGGCTGGATCTCCGGCTCAAGGATGAGCGGGGTGCTGCCGCCGGCGGCGGCGCCCGTGGTCGCGGCGCGGCTCTCATCGTCCTTGGGGTCAGAGTGCGGGCCACGTCTCTGCATGCCGGAGCCGGTATCGGAGACAGAGTGACGCGAAGACATGATGGCGGTTGCAAGGGCGGGCTTGGAATACTTGAGGGGAGTGTCGATGAAAAAAGTCTGTGATCGAAGAAGTTTTGGGAGTGGGGATGAGCGAAGTGATGATGGTGAGGAAGGAAAGAGAGAAGAGAGAAAAAACGGAGAGGAAAGGCAGGTCTTAAGTAGGCGAGGGGGCGGGCGCTGCCGCCTGGGGGCGGAGGGATGTTCCCCCGTGCTTTGAAATCAATTTCGGAACGCGCGGCCTGATTTGAAATCGGACACGTCATGACCCCGCACGCCAAGGGCGGCTGAGGGGGCTGTGCCGCTTCTTCCTCCAATCGGATGCGGGTGGGAAGCGAATGCGAACCTTGGCGCAGGAACACGGACGTCAGCATCAGGCAGCAGCGTTCGGCAGTTGCGTGATTGGCTGGGCCCGGGTGGAGACCTCGGAAAAAGCGGCCGGATGAAATTCGGACCTGTCAGGCGGGATCCGTGCACCCGTGCCGGTTCCGGTCATGTTCCGGTCAGGGGGGGGCGGCAGGGGTCGGCGCACGTGACCTGCTGAGTCATCCTCCCTGGCGCGCAGGATAGGGATTGTGTAGGCTTTGTTCGTGCGGATGTGCGTCGAAGCGTCTGTCGGTGCGTGCGTGTGTTTGTATGTCCGTGCATTCGTGCGTGCGTTTGTGCGTACGGGCGGCTACCGGTCCTGCGGGTCTTGTTGCGGGCGGCGGGCGATCTCGGCCTCCACCACCTCCAGCAGGGCATCGAGTTCGCCGCGTTCCAGAGTGGTCCAGATCACCTCCACATCGACCTGGAAATACTCGTGCGCCACCCGGTCGCGCAGGCCTGCGATCGCCCGCCACGGGATTTGCGGATAACGGCCGGTCACCTCCTCCGGCAACGCCTTCACCGCTTCGCCGATCTCCATCAGCGAGGCCGAGACGGCCTTGAAGGTCTTGCGGTCCTGGCGCGGGGAGGCGAGGAAGGCGGCCTGGTCGAGCCCGTCGACGAAGGCATGGATGTCGGCGATGGCACGCGCGATGTCGGCAAGCCGCCGGGCCGGGGAACGGGGCATCAGAAGATCCGGATCTCGTCGTCGCGCGATGTGGCGCGCACGTGGTCGTAAAGGTCCTCGCGCGGGGCGAAGTCGATGGCGTGGTTCCCGCCCAGCATCGCGGCGATGCGGGTTTCGATGCGGCCGATATCAAACAGCGAGGGCCTTGCGTCGGGCTCGAATTCGTAGGCGATGTCGATATCGCTGTCCGCCCGCGCCTCGCCGCGTGCCACCGATCCGAAGAGCGTCAGGTGAGCGATACCCATTTCCTGCAGCTCGCCGCGTCCGGCCCTCAGCGCCTTCAGCACGTCGGTGGCCAGCGGCGGGGACTTGTCCTCGCGCGCCACGTAGTCCTCAACCAGCGCGTTCAGCAGGTCCTGCACCTTCTCGCCCCGCCGGGCGGCCAGCGCCTTGAACCGGTTCTTCAGCGGAACCGGAACGCGGGCGGACAGGAAAGCGGTCTGATGGTCGGGCATGACGTTCACATGTTCAATTGTGCACAAGTGAACATATAGGCAAATGGGGAGAGTTGGCAAGGTGCCGGGGAGGTCTTGGGGAGGTCTTGGGGAGGTGCCGGGGGAGGTGCACGGGCGCACTGAGCCGCGCGCCGGGGAGGGCGAGGCGATCGGACACCGGGCGCCACCCTCGCAGCATGGAGCGCGGGCCGGGGATGTGCGAGGCGGGCCGCGGCGCCCAAAGCAGTCCAGAGCAGCCCAGAGCAGGACGAGGGCGAGGCGGCTGGCGCGCCGAAGGATGCGCGGCGTCGTTAGTGTTCGGCAACAAGGGATATGGGCGGCGCGTTTGCGCCGGCTGATCGCTGGATCCCGGATCTCTCGATGCGCCTTCGGCGCACTCGGTCCGGGATGAGGGTGGAGAGTGCGGGGCGTGCGGTGAGGGCCCTGGCTACGGCGCGTTGACACAAGCGGTGTCGAAGGGAAGGTTTTCCTTGCCCTTGCCCTTGCCCTTGCCCTTGCCCTTGCCCTTGCCTTAGGCCTCGGCTCCGGCACGGGCCGTATTCATCTACTCTCTCCCGCGCCCCAATCCCTCCGCCGTCATCCCGGACCGAGCACGCCGCAAGGCGTGTCGAGAGATCCGGGATCCAGCGCAACAAGCGCCGAAGGCGCATAACGCGCGACCAGCGCCCCTATCCCATACGCGTGCAGGATAGGTGGAACTGTAGTGACGGAGACATGCGTGGCCTCCCTTCTGCAGCTTTCCGTCATGAGCGTGCACGACACGGTATGCTGGCCCCGCCTCAGGGCAATCCGTTCCGCGAGCCGTCGCAAGGGATAGGGACGTCGCGTTCGCGCAGGGCAGCTGCCGGATCTCCGATCCGCCGTCCCGCGCCCCCGGTCGGGATGAGGCGGAGCGGGGCATGGCCCCGGGGTGCTAGACAAGATGGGGCGCTACACAAGATGGGGCGCTGCACAAGGCGCGAGCCTCAGCCTCTCCCGCCTTCGGGGCGAAGCGTGCTCCCTCGTGGCCGCAATCCGCCGTGCCTGCCTTGCTCCAGATCCTCCCTCGACCACAACATCGCATAAGATATCTTATGGAATAAAGACGATCATTCCGGGCGCGGGCGCCAGTTGCCCGACCATGAAAACCACGGTCCGATCCCGCGGATTTCCGCCATCCGGAAGCGCCGAGTTGACAGCTGTCAACTTTTCGAGGCGGTCGCGGGCCTTGCACGAACGGAATGTCACGTTAGGATACCATGTCATCTGGACCAGCCAATTTTTTTTATTTTTCGGATGTGACTATCGACAGACTAAGGAAACACGAAAACAACAACTGACAACGCCGCTCCCCGATCCATTCCATCCCGCTCCTTCATCCTTCCGGGCATCCCTCCGGGTCCGGGCAACCTTCCGGGCCTGGGCGGAGCCGGCCGCCCGGGCATTCACCCGTCTCTCTCTGCCCTTTCCTTTCGCCCTTTCCTCTCGTCTCTTCCCCTTACATGCCGCCTGCCGGGGCCACTCTGCGGCTGGCCAGGAAGGCCTCGCGCAATCGCTTCTGCTCCTCGTGATGGGCGATCTGAGCGCTGGCGCCGAAATGCGGGTAGATGAAACCCGAGGCCTTGTGCGCGGCGAACAGCATCGGGGCGCCGATCAGAAGCTCCACCATCTCGTTGTCCACCTGTCCGCCAAGCGTCACCACCAGCGAAACGACCGTCGCCTGAACCGACATGTGGGCGGAGGAAACCCAGCCGGGATTGTCGCCGAAGGCCTCGCCCATGGGCAGCACGGTCTGGGGGCAGAAGTCCCGGGGCGCGTACTTGGCATAGAGCGCGTACTTGAAGAACTCCCGCGTGGACATGGAGCGGGCATAGTCGGCGGGCGCGCGCATGCCGACGCCACCCTGATAGCGGTCCGAGGTGCGATAGTTGACGGAACCGGCGGCCACCGCGCTTGAGGCGAGAACGTGCATGGGATTGCGGTCCCGGCCGGCGCGCCAGTTGTTGGCCTGTGCCAGCGTGGCGATGGGGACAAGCGAGGTGTCGGCATTCGCGCCGGAGCGAACGGCGTTGCCGGCAAGGTTGGCGTTGCTGTCCCAGGTGTAGTCCATCACCGTGGCCGTGGGGCGGTCGGCGGCGTCCGTGATGTCGGTGTCGATGTAGCAGTTGCGGGCCGAATCGATCAGCTGAAGCGCCCGCGCCGGGGTGCCCTCGTCGGCCACGCGGTAAACCTCCTTCGCATCCGCCTCTCCTTCCGGTGTCCGCGCATTCGCGAGGTGGAAGCCGGCCCTGGTCACGGCCTTCTCGAACCTTTCCGTCTCGTGGGCGGGGCAGCCGTAGAAGAAGCCGGGGTCGGCGGAGCGGGTGGCGACGGGAATGAGCTCGTCCGTGTCGAGCCGGGCCTCGGCGAAAGCGGCGGGGACCACATAGTTGACGGCCCGCTGTTCGGGCAGGATAGCCCCGTTCAGACGTCGGTGGATGGGGTCGTCGCGGCCAAGCGCGCGCGCCTTTTCCGCAGCCACCGGCGCCCAGACGAATTCGATCCCGTCCTCCACATGGCAGACCGGGTCGGCGTTGCCGTAAAGGGGGCGGAGCGTTTCTTCGGTGATGGCGAATTCGGCGAGCCGGGACCGGGTGACGGGCAGCAGCGGGGCGTCGCCGATCATGGCCGGGCGCTTGGCGGGATGGGCATCGGGCAAGGCGTCGACGAAGGAGGCGGCGAGGCGCACCATCCGGCATGTCTCCTTGCCGACCGTCAGAGCCGCGGCCTTCTCCCGTGCGGGCGCCCCGGGGCGCTCATAGGCGGTGACATGGGCGAGATCGGCGAGGCGGGCCACGGGCACGAGACGCCAGACGGCGTCCTGCTCCTCCACCACCGGCTGACCGGAGGCGGGGAAGAAGGCATCCTTGAAACTCTGGGTCTCATAGGCCTCGCGCGGCACCTCGTAGGTCATCTTGGTGGCGTTGAAGACGGGCAGATTGTCGGCGGCGTCCTTCACCAGCCAGTTGTTCTCCGCCAGCCAGGGGTCGACCTGGCCGAGGGCCGCGTTGTCGGCGCGCAGCAGGCGGAAGGGACTGTCGAGGACCAGGCTGAGACGGTCGCCGTGGCGGTCGTAGCCGTCAAGCACCACCCGTTCGGACGATCCGCACATCTGCGGGGCGACGACACGGGCCAGCACCGAGGGACTGACGGTGGTGGTGATGATGTCGCAAGGCAGAAGCTGCACGCGCTCGCACGGGGCTTGCGTGGCCGGATCGACGACCTGATAGGCCGCATGGGAGGGCGAAAGCGTGTTGTCCTCAAGGTCATGGGTGCCCTTGCCGAGGCCGACCACGCGGGCGCCATAGGCCCAGTCGATGCGGAAGAACTCACCGCCAAGGCGGCGGGCCTCGTTGCGCACGGGGCCGAGCAGGCCGGTCAGGCCGCGCAGGTTCTCGATGAAGTATTCGACCTCGGAATTGATCATCGAGGTCTGCAACTCCGACGCGGTTCCCATGAAGCGGTAGCCACCCCAGCCGCCGGTCTTGCGGCCCACGTCGAGCGCATAGGTGGACAGGATCTGGATGAGGCGCTTGGCCTCCAGCAGCTTTTCCTGCGGCAGCTCGGCGAGCGGGAGGGCGAACAGGCGGGCGTGGTGCTCCTCGGCAAGCGGGATGGTGCGATCGCGCAGGCCCTCCTCGATATGGGCATCGACCGAAACCTGGAAGGAGCGGTCCTCGCAGATGCTCAGCTTGGTGATGGCCTCGCGGATCTCCAGCGCGCGGTTGAGAGACCGGTCGACGGCGCCGGGCTCGTGCAGGAAATCGTGGATCTCGTCCCACGAGATGGTCTTGCCGTTCACCGTGGCCGTGAGGCGGCGGAAGCCGTTGGAGACGGCGGTGATCACCTGCTTGACGACCCGCTCGAACACCGTGTTGTCCTTCTCGTACTGGCCGCGGGTGCCGAACAGGTCGCGCACCTTGAAGAACGAGACGCCCTGATCGTGGTTGGGGAAGGAAATGAGCTGGGCGTTCTTGTCGAAGGCCTTGCCCAGATGCATCCAGTGAAGCGGGGAATCGGACTGGATGCGCATGGCGCCCAGCTCCTGATGGCGGCCGTCGGCGTACATGTGGGTCCAGAAGCGACCGAAGGCGGCGTAGAAGACGCCAGCCTCCAGAACCTTCAGATGGATGGGGCGGCGCGAAGCGCTGGCAAGGCGGGCCATCTGCAACATGAAGAAGGCGGCGGAGGGCCCTCCTCCCACGACGGTGATCTCGATCGGGCGGGTCTCATTGGCCGGGGGCAGGCTGCCGGTCGTCTGGCCGTGTCGCATGCCGCTGAAGCGGACGGCGGGGTACTCGGCGGAGCGGATGTCGTGGCGCAGCAACTCGTCAATGTCGAAGCGGCGGCTTTCGGGGTGGGGCTTGTGCGGGTTGCGCGCGTCGGCGACCTTCGGGCCGGGAGCGGAAAGGTCAAGCCGGGCGGAAAAGGCGTTGATCGCGGCGATGGCCTCGGGGTGGCTGGAAAGGATCCTCGACCAGACGTCGATCTCCTCGTCGCTGCCGGCCTTCTTCTTCGTCTCGAAGTCGAGGAACGCCTTGCGGGCGGCTCCGGGTATCTTGATCTCGGCGTCGGACTTGCCGAGGGCGGCGAGGAAGCGGCGCTTCTTGCCGTCGCGGGCGAGGTTGTAGAGGGCGAGGATCATCTCCTCGTCGACGATCCGGGCGCCGGGCTTGGTGCGCAGCAGCAGGTCGGGGCGCGCGGGCGGGTCATCGGCTTTCTTGCGGGCCTCCAGCACGATGTCGGGGCGCTCCTCGCAAAGCCAGCGGGCAAGGTCATGGCGCAGGCGCGCATGGTCGATGCGCGGGCTGACGACGTTCTCGATCCAGTCGGGGGCCCGGTCCCTGCTCTCAAGCGCGATGACGGCCTCAAGCAGCTCCTCCCGGTCGGGGAAGTGCAGAAGGATCGCGAGCACCTGAAACAGGGCGTTGGGGTTGGTGATGAAGTCGGCGGTGCGGAACAGGGCCTTGTCGCCCCACTCGAAGCCCTGGTCGAAGGGACGGCCGAGGCCGTCGACGACATCCTCGCGGGTCACGGTGTTGATGGGGATGGCCAGCTTGAAGTGCATGTCGTCGATGCCCTCGCGGATGATGAAGGCCTCGTTGGTCAGGTCCCGGCCCTTAGCCATGCCCTGAAGGCGGGCGCGGGTTTCGGGCAGCGGGCGACCGAAGTGGTCGAAGAAGAGAAGGACGCGCTCATCCTCGTGGACCTCCTCAAGGAAGTCCTCGACAACGGGAAGGAAGGCGTCGGTCAGGTGAACGAGGCCGGAAAGGTTGGGCGCAAGGTGCGTTGCGATCATCGTGGCGACGATCTCGCGCTCGGCTCCGGTCAGGTCGGAAGACATGGTTGGGCAGGTGTTGAAAAGCGTTGGTGTGAAAAGATGCGAAAATGTTTTTGGGGTTTTGTGAACTGTGCTGGTGATGATGAGGAGGAAAGAAAGAACCCGATGACGGGCGGGCGAGCCTGTCCTTTATAGACGTTGGCATGGCCGTGGGGCCTCGACGGTCGGAGGGTTTGAAACCCCGACGGGCAAATGGTTCGCCCGAGGTGGCGTCAGCATCACGCCATTTTGCGCGATTTTCCGGCAAGGCCCGGCCAATGATCCCGCATTCCCATGCCCTTCTGGCCCATGTCCTTCTGGCCCATGCCCTGCTGACCTCTCCGCCCCACCTTACGCGCCTGCAAGACCTGCTGCGCCCCGTTTCCCCTCATGCGAACACGTCACGAGGACACGTCATCCCCTCGCTTGGTCCTCTCCTGCCCCCCTCGCCGGAAAACGCGGCCCGGAAAACATGGCCCGGAAAACACGGCATGGCTGCCTGGCCTTGGCGTCTTGGCACGTGCCGACGATCCGGTCTGCCCCCGGCGCTCTCCGCGGATCGGGCGCACGTGACCTGCTGAGTCATCCTCCCTGGCGCGCAGGATAGGGGGAAATGTACTGTGCGTTCGTTCTTGTCTTCGTCCGTGCGCGCGTGCGTTCGTGAGTGTGTGCCGAAGGGCGGGCAACATCCGCCGGTCTCTTGCCGGTCTCGCGCCTGGCCTCTCCCTGCGATACGCACAAATGCCGGTTTCCGGTTGACTTCGCGTCGCTCCGCGGTTTAGGTGAGATAGTGCGACGGCGCACAGTACATTCCTACGCGATGCAGCGGGACACTTGGTCAACGCGCGTCGCTTTTTTGTTTTCAGGCCCGTTTTCTCAGGTGTTCTGCTGTTTAAAAAAACAGAGGGACACGTATCATGAAAACCGGAATCCTGAGGAACGGCATCTTCCGGGCGGGGGTGGTCGCGACGGCCATGCTCACCGCCCAGGCAGCTGGCGCGGCACCGAAGATCGGCGCGATCTTCGATCTGACCGGCGGTCTCAACATCTACGGCATCCAGCAGAACAACGCCCTGCAGCTCGCCGTGGAGGAGATCAACGCCAATGGCGGCGTGCTCGGCGAGCCGATCGAGGTCGTCTCCTACGATGCCCAGTCGGAGCTTTCCAAGTACACCCAGTACGCCAACACCGCGATCCTGCGCGACAAGGTCGATGCGCTGTTCGCGGGTCTGACAAGTTCCTCGCGCGAGGCGATCCGGCCGATCGTGCGCCGGGCCAACATTCCCTATTTCTATTCCTCGCTCTACGAGGGCGGCGCCTGTGACAAGCAGACCTTCGTCACCGGTCCCACCGCCTCGCAGCAGCTCTCGGTGCTGATCGACTGGGCGACCTTCAAGTACGGCAAGAAGATCTACATCATGGCGCCGGACTACAATTTCGGCACCATCTCCGCCCACTGGGTGCGCGAATATGCCGAGAAGATGGGCGCCGAAGTGGTCGGCGAGGACTTCCTCGCGCTGACCGTCACCGACTACGCCCCCACCATCCAGAAGATCCAGGCGGCGAAGCCCGACTACATCGTCGCCCTGCCCGTGGGTGCCAACCAGACCGGCTTTCTGGAGCAGTTCGCCGCGACCGGTCTCAAGGACACGATCGGCGTCGTTTCCACCAATTACGGGTCCGGCAACCAGCAGATCGTCGTCTCGCCCGAGGCCGGCAAGGGGCTGATCGCCGACCAGGGCTACTTCATGGTCGTCGACAACCCGGTCAATGCCGAATTCGTCAAGAAGTGGGTCGCGAAATACGGCGATGACGAGCCGATCGTCTCCGAGGCCGTGGACGTGTGGAACGCCGTGCACCTGTGGGCGCGTGCGGTCGAGCAGGCCGAGACCACGGACACCGGACCCGTCATCGCCGCGCTTGAAAGCGGGCTGAGCTTCGAGGCGCCCAACGGCACCGTGCGGCTGGAGCCGGGCTCCCACCACCTGGTGCAGAACATCTACATCGCCGAGGGCGACGATCGGCACGGCTTCAAGATCATCCAGACCTACAAGGCCGTCGCCCCCGTCTACGAGAACCAGAAGTGCGATCTGGTGGCCAATCCCGACCTGGTCGAGCACTTCAGCCCCGAGAGCGAATAGGTCTTCGTCGGCCCCGGCGCGGGGTCGCCGCAACCGACAGACCCGCGCCGGGGCGTTCTCATGTCCCGATGAAAACCGGAAGAACGGACTTTCCACGACCTGGAAAACGGAGCGGGCGTCTCTTCGCGAAGACCATCCCGCCATCGTCATCACCCGGACGAAGCCGGGCAATGACGATGGAGGGCGTGCGGGGAGACATCCTTCGGGGGGAAAGTCTTGAGGGGAGAATTCATGGAAATCGACTATCTGGCGACCGTCCTGCTGTCGTCGCTGTCCAGCGCCGCCATCCTGCTCATCGCCACGATCGGCCTTGCCGTCGTCTTCGGCCTGATGGGCGTCATCAACCTGGCGCATGGCGAGTTCCTCATGATCGGCGCCTACACGGCGCTGACCGCGACGCGGATGGGCGTTCCCTTCGCCCTCTCCATCCCCATCGCGGTGGCCGTCACCATGCTCATCGGGGCGCTGGTGGAAATACTCGTGATCAACCGGCTCTACGGGCGCATCTTCGACACGATGCTCGCGACCTGGGGCATTTCCATCGCCTTCTACCAGCTCGCCGTGCTGATCTTCGGCACCGTCACCCCCGGCATCGGCATGCCGCGCTTCAACGTCACCATCGGCGACTACAGCCTCGCCGGCTATCCGCTGGCGATGATCGCGGTGGCGCTGGCCATGGCCGGCTTCGTCTACCTTCTGATGACGCGCAGCGTCTACGGCATGAAGGCGCGCGCCGCGATCCAGGAGCCGGAAATGGCGCAGGCCATCGGCATCGAGGCGGCGCGGGTGAACACCATGACCTTCGCGCTCGGCTGCGGCCTCGCCGGTTTCGCCGGCGCGGTGCTGCTGCCCATCGTGCCCGCCACCCCCTCCATGGGCTTCGCTTTCGTCATCAAGGCGTTTCTCGCGGTCGTCGTGGCCGGTCCCGTCACCCTCACCGGCTCGGTGCTGACGACGCTGGGGCTCGGCGGCGGCGCCTCGATCACCGCCAGCTTCCTGACCTCGGTCGCCGGCGACGTCTTCTTCTTCCTGATCACGGCCGCCCTGCTCTGGCTCTATCCCCTCGGGATTTCCGCCAGATGGCGCCGCAAGCTGTAGGCCGCATTCCATGACCCTTTCCCAGAGACTTCATGACAATGCCGGGCTCGTCTTCCCGGCGGTGGCGACGCTCGCGGCCCTCGTCTCGGCAAATCTGATCGATCCCTACCTCGCCTATGTGGCCACCTCCTGGGTGATCTTCGGCCTTCTGGGCCTGAGCCTCGATGTGGTGTGGGGGCGCGGCGGCTTTCTCTCGCTGGCGCAGACCGCCTTCTACGGCCTCGGCGGCTACATGGGCTCCGTCGCCGCCATCAACATGGCCGCGGTCACCGGCAATTCGGTGATCTGGGCGCTGCCGGCGGGCATGATCGTCGGCGGCCTCGTCGCCGCCGCGCTCGGCTGGATCATCTTCTATGCCCGCATGGGCCCGCTGCAGAGCACCATTCTCTCCTACACCTTCACGCTGCTGCTGTGGTCGGTGAGCCAGTCCTTCAAGCTCGATATCGGCGCGGCGCGCATCGGCGGCGACAACGGCATGTCGAACATTCCCGGCTTCGTGCTGGGCTTCGGCGAAAAGGCCGAGACGCTCTCGCCGGCGGCGGGACTGATGCTCGTCGTCGCCATCTCCGCGGCCGTCTACTTCCTGACCCGCCAGCTGTGGCGCGGCACCTTCGGCAAGGTCATCGACTGCATCCGTCTCGATGCCCAGAAGGCGGAGCTGCTGGGCTATGACGTGCGCCGTTTCCAGGTGCTGGGCTTTGCCTATTCGGGCGCGGTGGCCGGGCTCGCCGGCGCGCTGTTCGGCGGCTGGGCGAACTATCTCAATCCCTCCATCTTCTCCGTGCAGGAGGCGCTGCTGGTGCCGATCTACGTGCTGGTGGGCGGTCTCGGTTCGCTGGCCGGCCCCTTCGTCGGCGCCCTGGTCATCGGCGGTCTGTCCTTCTGGCTGGGCGGAGGCGCGGTCGGCGGCCAGACGACGCTCATCCTCGGCATCGTGCTGGTGCTGCTGGTGCTGTTCCTCAAGGACGGCATTCTCGGCGCGCTCGATGCCGCATGGCGCCGCTTCCTGCCCGACCCCAACGACGCGGCGCGCTCGGCCGGTGCCGTCTCCATCGAGGCGGAGGCGCTGGAGGCGATCCTCATCGAGGCCCAGAACCGGGCGGGGCCGGCGAAGCCGCTCAAAACGCAAGATCTCTACAAGCGCTTCGGCGGCGTCGTGCCGGTCAACAGGGTCTCGCTCTCCTTCACCCCCGGCCGGCCGTTCTCGCTGATCGGGCCGAACGGGGCGGGCAAGAGCTCGTTCCTCAAGACCTGCATCGGCATCTACGACCCGCAGGGCGGCGCGGTGACGATCGCCGGCGAGGATGTCACCCACATGCCGATATCGGCGCGCGTTCACGCCGGCATGGGCGTCAAGAACCAGAAACCGCAGGTCTTCGCCGATCTCACCGTCCACGAAAACCTGTGGATCGCCGCCCATTCGCGTCTGAAGGACCGTGCGGCGGCCGATGCGGTGACGGGCGAGATCCTCTCCATGCTCGGCTTCGGCGCCCAGAGCGCGGTGGAGGCCGGCGCCCTGTCGCACGGCCAGCAGCAATGGCTGGATATCGGCATGGTGCTGTGTCTCGCCCCGCGCGTGGTGCTGCTGGACGAACCGGCCGCCGGCATGACCAGGGAGGAGACCGGCGAGCTGTCGCGTCTCGTCCGGGTGCTGGCCCGCTACACCACCGTCGTCGTGGTCGAGCACGACATGGAATTCGTGCGCACGCTGGAGGGGCACGTGACCGTGCTGCACCAGGGCGAGGTCTTCGCCGAGGGCGATATCGAGACGCTGCGGGCCGACGATCACGTGCTCGACATCTATCTGGGGAGGCGGGAGCATGTTTAAGGTCGAGAACGCCACCGGCGGCTACGGCAAGACCACCATCATCCGCGATGTCAGCCTGACGGTGGCGAGCGGCGAGGCCGTGGCCCTGCTGGGCCGCAACGGGGTGGGCAAGTCCACCCTGATGCGCTTCATCACCGGGCTCATTCCGGCCATGGCCGGCCACGTGGAGGTGGATGGCAAGCGCGCGCCGGTCTCCCCGGCGAAACGCGCGCGCATGGGCCTCGGCTACGTGCCGCAGGGCCGCTTCGTCTTTCCCCGCATGACCGTGATCGAGAACATCCACGTGGCGGCGGAGACGAACGGCTATTCCGGCAAGGAGGCGGTGGCCGACGCGCTGGAGGAATTTCCGCTCCTGAAACCCAAGGCGCACGACCTCGCCGGCGGGCTTTCCGGCGGCCAGCAGCAGATTCTGGCGCTTGCCCGCGCGCTGGCGCTGCAACCGAGGGTGCTGTTGCTGGACGAGCCGACGGAGGGCGTGCAGCCCTCGCTGGTCGACGAGATGGCCGGCATCCTCAAGCGCATCAACGCGGAGCGCGGCATCGCCATCCTGCTCGCCGAGCAGGATCTCGATTTCTGCCTGTCCATCGCCGGGCGGGCCTACGTCATGGAAAAGGGTCAGATCCGCATGGAGACGGACCGCGAGAAGCTCAGGGCCGACAAGGACCTGCAGCAGGAACTTCTGGGGGTCTGATGAAGATGAGCGATCCCGAGGCGAATTCCCTGAACCGGGACCAGAACGAGCGGGTGGAAAGGACCCTGACGCGGATCCGCGCCGGGCTCTCCCGCTTCCGCGACAGATCCGGCACCGAGCCGGCGCATTTCTTCCAGCCGGAGGCCTTCGATGACAGCCGTGAACGCTAGCCCCGCCGACACGCCCGCCGATACGCCTGCCAACACGCCTGCGGGCAGCCTGAGCTGGCAGGTGAGCGCGCTTGAAGGCGGCGCCGAGACGCCGCTGACCCTTGCCGAACGTGCGCTGGAACGGGCCGAGGCCCGGCGCGATCTCAACGCCTTCGTGGCGCTGGATCGCGCCGTGGTGATGGTTCAGGCCGAAGCCGCCGATGCCCGGCGCAAGGCCGGCCGGCCGCTCGGGCCTCTCGACGGGGTGCCGATCGCGGTCAAGGACAATTACCTGACCCGCGACTACCCCACCACAGCCTGTTCCAACGCCCTGCCGCTGGAGCCGGCCGGCGAGGATGCCCGCATCGTCGCCAACCTGCGCGCCGGCGGGGCGGTGATCTTCGGCAAGACCAACATGCACGAATGGGCCTACGGGGCGACCAACACCGCTTCCAGCATCGGCCCGACCCGCAATCCGCGCGACACGACGCGGATCACCGGCGGCAGCAGCGGCGGCTCGGCGGCCGCTGTTGCGGCGGGCATCGTCGCGGCGGCGCTGGGCAGCGATACCGGCGGCTCGGTGCGCATTCCGGCGGCCGCCTGCGGCGTCTGCGGCTTCAAGCCGAGCTATGGCCGGGCCTCGCGCCGGGGCGTGCTGCCGCTGAGCTGGTCGCTCGACGCGCCCGGCCCGATCGCCGGCACCCTCGCCGATCTCGCCCATCTGCTGCCCTTCTTCCTGGGGCCGGATGCGGGCGACCGCACCACCTTTGCCGCCCGCCCCTATGCCATGCCCGCGCCGGATGTCGCCGGCGGTGCGGTGCCGCGTCTCTTGTCTCTGGAGGGCGCGGACCTTGAGCGTTCCGACGAGGTGGGCGCGGCGCTCTCGCGTGCGCTTTCGAATTCGGGGGCCGCGTGCGAAACGGTGGACCTTCCCGATGCGGGAGGCTATTTCGCCGCCTGGGAGGCCATTCTCCATTGCGAGGCGAGCGCCTATCACGCACCCTTGCTGGCCGCCTGCCCCGAGGGCTTCTCGCCCGTGACGCGGGCCCATCTGGAGGCCGGCATGCGGCTTTCGGGGCCAGAATACCTGGAGGCGCAGGCGATCCGGGCGCGGTTCGTCGATCTTCTGCTCAACGGGCTGGGGGCTTGGGATGCGCTGGTGCTGCCGACGCTTCCCGTGGTGGCGCCGCGGCTCGGCGAGGACTGGCAGGAATTCGGCGGCCGGCGGGTCGCGACGCAGGACGCGATGACGTGGTTCTGCTGGCTGGGCAATCTCGCCGGGCTTCCCTGCGTGACGCTGCCGGTTGCCAATGCCGGGACCGGCGACGCGCCCGGGCTTCCGGTGGGGTTGATGCTGATGGGCCGGCCGGGCGCCGACGAGGCGCTGCTGGCGCTGGCCGGCGGACTGGAGGGACGGATGAGGGAGGCGCGGGACGGTCGTGAGTGACAGCGTAATCAGGATCGGCGTGCTGTTCTCGCAAAGCGGGCCGATGGCGGTGACGGAGAACGCCCATATCCAGGGCATTCTTCTGGCTTGCGACGAGATCAACGCGGCCGGCGGCATCGCCGGGCGGGCGCTGGATCCGGTGATCCTCAACCCCGCCTCCTCCGACGAGGCCTATGCGGATCTGGCGGCAGAACTCTTCGTGCGCCACCGGGTCAACGTGCTGTTCGGCGCTTGCCTGTCCACCAGCCGCAAGGCTATCCTTCCGCTGGTGGAACGGTTCAACGGCATTCTCTTCTATCCCTCCGTCTACGAGGGGTTCGAATATTCCCCGAACGTCATCTATGGCGGGGCGGTGCCCAACCAGGTGGTGATCCCGCTTCTGGAATACATCTTCCGCGCGCATGGGCGCCGCGTCGCCCTGATCGGCTCGGATACGCTTTACGCGCGCGAGATCAACCGCATCGTCAACGAGTTCCTGGCCGAGAGCGACGGCGAGGTGGTTCTGGAGCGATACATGCCGTTCTCCACCGCTCTGGAGGGGTTCGCCGCCTTGCTGCGGCAAGTGCCGGACGATGTCGACGCGGTCATCTCCACGGTGGTGGGGCAGGATATCGTGACGCTGTACGACGCCCAGCATGAGGCCGGCATTTCCGGCGAACGGCGGCCCATCGCCTCGCTGACGACGACGGAATCGGAGCTGGCGCGGATGCGGCCGGCCGCGCGTGCGGGTCATATCTCCGTCGCGCCCTATTTCTCCACGGTGGACACGCCCTCCAACGCCGCCTTTCTTTCCGCCTTCCGGGCGCGCTTCGGGGCCGATGCCATCCCCAGCGTCTATTCGGAAGTGTGCTACGCCCAGGTCCACATGTTCGCAAACGCGCTCGCCCAGAGCGGGACCGACGAGCCGGAGGCGCTGTTGGCGGCGCTGTCGGGCGCGGTGTTCAAGAGCCCCGGGGGGGATCTGTTCCTCGACATGGAAACCAACCACGTCTCGTTCCGGCCGCTGATCGGGCGGGCGCGCGAGAGCGGCGATTTCGAAATCGTCCACCGGGGGCGCAACACCTTTCCCGATCCCTATCTGGTCAGCTACGACCGGTCGGTGAGCGAGCGTGTAACCCAATGAGCGAGCACCAACCCGAGTGAGTGGGATGTCTTGAGCGAACAGGTTCCGGCAGCAAGCGGCGGTCTCCTGCGGCGTCTGCGGCGCATGCGGGTGCTCGTCATCCACCCCGACGATGCGGAGCGGGCGATGTTCCTGGCGCATCTGCGCCGCATCGGCTGTCAGGTGGAAAGCGTGTGGCCGGCCCCCGCCACCCTGCCCGGCCGGTTCGACGTGGTGCTGTTCCTGATCAAGCGCACCCACGACGACGACACGCTTTCGTGGATGGCGGCGGAAGACCAGATCGCCCGCATCGCCATCATCACCTTCGAGACGCCGGAGATCCTCGAAGAGCTCGGCCGTCTGAACGTGCACGGGGTGCTCACCAAGCCGATCCGCATCTTCGGCATTCTGGCGGCGCTGACCACGGCCATAAGCCTCGCCGGTCACGAGTCCCGCCTGAAAAAGCGCATCCAGTCGCTGGACGAGACCCTGAAGGCGCGGCGCAAGATCGAGAAGGCGGTGACGATCCTGTCCGAGAGCCGCTCGATCTCCGAGGCGGAGGCCTATGCCCGCATTCGCGGCAAGTCGCAGAAATCGAAGGTCAGCATCGCCGCCATCGCCGAGGCGATCATCTCCTCCGCCGATCTTTGAGGCGCGGCGTGCGTGCAGGATAGGGGGAATTGTAGTCACCGGAACCGGGAATGCTCCGGGCAAGATCAATTCAAGCGAGTGGACGGGCGAAGCCCTTGCGGAGATATCCGCCTGCTATTCTACAAACGAGTGACGACCCTTCTCCTCCCTCCTCCCTCCTCCCTCCTCCCTCCTCCCTCCTCCCTGATCCTTCTCCCCTCCCGCCTTCCCCTTTCCTCCCCTTCAACGGCGCGCCTCCACCTTCTGCCTGATCGCTCCGGCACCGCCCACAAGCGTCTTGAACGAGAAGACGAAGGCCCACAGGCCAAGGAACGAGCGCCAGTGCGTGGCGCCGATCTTTTCCGCATACCATTCGTAGGCGAACCAGACGGGAAGGTTCGGAACCACCTCGTAGATCACATAGCCGGTGGTGCTGAAATCGTGACGGAAGGCGCGCAGCGTCTGCATCAGGCTCTCGCGGGCCTCGGGGTCGGTGAAGGTGTAGGTCCAGGTGCGATGGGTGGCCGCCTCGCCGGCGGTGTTGGCGAGGAACGCGCCGAAGAACGCGAGCTGGTAGCTGCCGGCGAGGTGATACTTGATGCGCGAGGGATCGCCGCGGGCGCGGTAGGCGGCAAGCTCGATCGCGAGGTTGATGCTCTCTCCGCCAAGCGCCGCCGCGCTCACATGCTTGAGCAGAGGGACGCCGAAGGAGAGCGCCCCGGTGGGGCCGATCTGATCGGAAAACGCGACCGAGCCGACCCAGCGGGTCCGGGCCCCGTCGAAAAGGCGCAGGAGCAGCGGGTAGACGGTGCTTGCGCCGACGCTGGCGAGCGTCTCGAAGCCCGCGCGCTTCAGGTCGATGCTTCCATCGGCGGCGTAAAGGTCGCGCTCGGGGACCTGGCGGATCAGGTTCCATGCGGCGGTGACGATGGCGGTGGCGACGCCGGGCGCGACGCAGGTGGCGAGAAGGATCGCGGCGCGGCGCCCGCCGCTGACAACAGCGTCGCCGGGAGCGGGGGTATTGACGGGCACGGGTTGGGCCTCAAGGTCGAAGCCCGTGCCGGCGTTCGGCGGGATGACGGGGGAGGGAAGCATCTGGAAGAAGGCGGGTTCTTCCTCCTCCAGCGCGGTGAAGACCGCATCTGCGGCGCGCACGTCCTCGCGAGGCTCAGTGGCCGGGCGGGCGAGAGCGGCAAGGACACGGCGCTCCATGTCGGCGAATTGGGCGACGGGATCGCGGCCGGCGGCCTCCTCGATGCCGGCGGGGATGTCGTCGGCGCGCTCGTCGTTCCACTCGTACCACTGAAGGCCATCTGTCTGGGTCGTCTCGGGCAACGGCTCGTGCGCCTTGAGATCGCTCAACAGGGCGGCGAATTCCTCCTCGGAGAGGCCGGCCAGATAGCGCGTGAGCTCCTCCAGCGTGTCCCGGGAGGGGGCATCCGGCGCCGGGGAGACGAGCATCTTCGCCAGCGCATCGGTGAGGCGTAGGGGAAGAAGATCGATCTCCTGCTTGAGGCGCTGGACGACCTCCCGGAAATCGGAAACGGGCATGATGGTTCCTGGATGATGAAATGAAGTCGGGGGCAATGAAATGAAGTCTGGTGAAAGGTGTCTGTCACAAAGGATGATGAGACGGAGTGCGGGTGCGATGGGAGGAGAGAGAAGAGACGGAACAGGTGGGCGACGACGCGCCCTTTATGCCTTTCGCGAAGGTGGGAGGCCTCCGGTCGAAAGGATGGTCGCGGCAAGAACGGCTTTCACATGCTGACCATCGCATGGGCACGACGTGCCGTTTGATCCGACCGCGCCGCGAATACGAGCGACCCCGCCCCCCTGATGGCCTGATCCCGTGATGGCCTGATCCCGCCTCGTCCCGCCAATCATTGCCCGAAGGGGCAATATGCCCGCGCACGCGCCCCCTTCAGCTGACCTGGTGGCATGACAAGTGGCATGACACATGACACATCGTGCGGGGGCCACGTCATCGCAATTTGCGCGACCTCGCGCATCCGATCGGACTTCGCCGGGCGCCGAGGGGCGTGTCTCGCCTATAAATGAGGGGCTTCGTCCCTCGTTGCCTCGTTCCGGCATCCCCGACACGCAGTCTTCTTCGCGATTATCGGTCTGTCTGAAAAACCTGCCTGCCATGGACCTGAACGAGTATCCGGGCCAATTTCCGGGCCAGCACCAGAACCCTTACGGGCGCGTCGTGCTCAGACCTCGGCACACGCTTGCCGGCAGCGTGCCCGCCGATCCCGCTCTGCAGCCTGTCCCTCTCGACCGCCTCAATGATTCCGACTGCGAGCGTCTGTGGGACGACGAGAATTTGCGCGCGGCGCTCCGCGCGGAAAAGGTAAGGCGCATTTCCCGTTTCCGGTGCCTTTGATCTGACACGCCGGCCAGCCCTATATCCACCAGTCCATGAACGGGCTCAGTGCGACGGGGGCGCTGGATAACACGAAGACGCTGAAACGCTGGGGGGAGCATTTCCGCCTCTGCGCCTATGCCCGAAGCGCCGGGAAGATGGGAGAGGAGACCACCTCCTATTTCGCTCTGCTCGCCACCGGCATGGGACGTTCGATCGAGTACATGCGCCAGCGCGAGTACGTCAATTCGATCCCGGGCGAGATCGACGAAGGGGTCGGCTTCCCCGCCGCTTTCGAGCGTTACCGTCAGGCTCTGGGCATTGGGGAGACGACCGGCATCGCGATCATTCAGCATCCCGATTTCGCCTCGCTGATGCGGATCGCGCAGGTCTCGATCGTGCTGTGCGATCTGCCGCCGACCTATCAGGATTTCCCGCAGGTCCGCCTGCACGATGCCCCCTCGGAGGAGGCCGTGGTCAACTACCTGTGCCAGATCCGGAGCTTCGATGAGCCGAGCGAGGAAACCTCCTCCTGGCACTCCGACGAGGACCCCTCCGCCGGCCCGGAGATGGTGAGCGAGGGCACGCAGACCCGTTCTCCCCTGGATGTGGAGGAGTACAACGCTCTGATGGGCGATTTCGCGAGTATCTGAATGGGGGGATGGATCGTCGTTGCGGGCCAGTCACGACCCGAGAGCCTGTCATTACCGCAGACACTGTCATTACCGTAGAGATTGAATTGACCGGATTGCCTGATCCTGCCGCCTTCCCCGTGCCGTCTCTGTGCCTGCTGCGTGCGCGTATGCCGATGTGAAAGTGTCGACCGCGTCCCCGCCCGCACGTGATCTTTCCATGTCGCACGTGATCTGCTGAGTCATCCTCCCTGGCGCGCAGGATACGAGAACTGTCGTCTTTGTATGTTCGTGCGGATGTCGATCTGTTCGTTGAAGCGCTCGTGCAGGCCGGAATTGCGGTCCTGTCTTCCGATTTTTACTAACGGTGCGAATTGTTGTTACGGTTTTAACGATAAATACGCTTGAATTGCAGAGAAAATAAAGAAAAAATCGCCATTTTTGGCTACATTTCCTCTTTACAGGCGTGTAGTTGGTAAATAATCTCGTACATGTATTCGACGTAAGACTATTATATTCAAAACCCGAAAGTGTTTTCCATGGCTTCTATTTATCGAAGAAGCGTAGTCGATTGCCGGATAGGTCATTATACCGCCGGAAGCATCGTGCTGACGGGTATGTTGGCAGGTGTGCTGCTCGGGTGCGCCGATGAAGCCCCGGCGGCGGTTTTCGAGCAGACCAATGACGGACAATTCATTTCGATGGGGAGCGGCGCGCCGCAGGGTGCGCCGCTCCGATCCGGCCCGGGCCAGAACGCCGACCCGGCAGCCGATCAGGCCCCCGGCACGATGGAGGCGCTGCTGTCCGGGTTCTCCGCGAGGATCGATCCGGCCGGCATGCCCTCTTCGATCGTTCGCCAGACCGAGCGTGCGCGCACGGTTTGCGGCGCGGTGCCGACGGACGAGGAAGTTGCCGAGCTGATCGCCCTGGTGCTGGCGCCGGACGCGCCGGAGGGCGATGGCGCCGCCGCCATGGAGGGGCTCGGCAAGGGCCTGAAGCTGCCGGCCCCGCGTGCCATGCGCCGCACCCTTTCCGACCGTCAGGACGAAATGCGCGACCTGGCCGTCAAGGTCGCCCGGCGCTTTGCCCGCAGCGAGGGCGTGCTGAGGGCCGGGCTGTCGCCGGAGGGTTTCGTCCGCCTCTTCACCACGATGATCCAGCGCGAGAGCGCGTTCAATCCGCGCGCCGTCTCTCCCGTCGGCGCGCGCGGGCTGGGCCAGCTCATGCCGCGCACCGCCCGCGCCCTCGGCGTCGCCGACAGCTTCGCGCCCGAGGAGAACCTGGAAGGCGCGGCGACCTATCTCACCGCCATGCTGGAGCGCTTCGGATCGCCCGCGCTGGCGCTCGCCGCCTATAATGCCGGCCCCGGCGCGGTGAGCAAACACGGCGGCATCCCGCCCTATCGCGAGACCCGGCAATATGTCGCCGACATCCTGCACGCGGTAAAGACCGATGCCCCGCGAACGCGCTTCGCCAGTGCGGCAGGCGAGGGCCGGAGCACGCGCGAACAGGCGCTGATGCGCCTGCTGCTCGCCGCGCGCGCCGTTCCCGTTTCCGTCCCCACTTCCGCTTCCGTTTCTGGGCCCGCCGCCGCGCTCGCGTCGCTCGACGCCGAGCGGGGGGCCGAGCCGGTGAAAGTGGCTGCGTTGGCCGACGAGCTGCCGCTCTACGTGCCGCCGCCGGCCGCGCGGGTCGTGCTGGCAAGGGCTCCGGTGCGCGGACCTGCCTGTGTCGGCAAGCCCGATCCCGTCGCGCTGAAGGGTGTTACCGCGCGGATGGCCGATGTTCTGGCGGGAACGGCCCGGCCTGTCGCGGCCAAGCGGCAGGACCGCCTGCCCAGTACGCCCACTGCGCCCACCTTCTCGGCGCACGCGCAGGCGGCCGATGCCCCCAACACCACCATTCTCCACCGCCAGCCGGCGCGTGGAGCCCGCAACGACGCGACCGGTTCCGCCCGGCGCGCCGCGACGGCCCCCACCGGGGAGCCGGCCCACCCGCGCGCGGCACCGCCTGCCTTCGAGGCCCTGCCCTTCACGGAACGCAAGCTGCTCGTGCCGATTTCGGCGTCCGGCCCCGCGCGCGAGTGATCCTCAGAACCTCACAGCAAATGAAACCGTGTCGAGGACCCTATGAAAACCAACGAGATCTTGAAGCATTGTCAGAGGTACCTGCCGGTCGTCGGCTACGCGGCGATTGTCACCTTCGCGCTTACCAGCCCGGGGGCGGCCCAGGACTTCAGCGGCATCCAGACGTTCCTTGAAACCGTGGTCGACGCGATCACCGGCCCCATCGGCATCGCCATCTCGGCCATCGCGGTGATGGCGGTCGGCTTTTCCTTCATGACCGGGCGGATGGACTGGACCTTCGCCGTCTCGATCGTGCTGGGCATCGCCATCGTGTTCGGCGCGGCGACCTTCGTGGACAACATCACCGCCGCCTGACCGAGCACCGCCTGACCACGCACTGCGCGACCGGACGGCGGCGACACCCGCCCGCCGACCGGTCGCACCGCGGGGCGCCGGATGCGACCAGCTCGCGTTCCGGTTTCCCCCCGTCCGGACAGCTCCCCGGCCGACACCTCCCACCCGGGGCCGCCTGACAGGGCGGCATCCCTCTCCCGGGGTCGGCCCGGAAAGAAATCCAGGTCCGCCGTCCGCCCCCCACCGCATCGCGGCCGGCGGCGGACCTGGCCGAGCACGCGTCCGGCGCCCCTCACCCCGACCGGCGTTCCCTTAACCGGAGCACAAAGCCATGCAACCGACGACGCTCTTCATCGGCCTGACGCGCGAGGTCAGTTTCGCGGGCCTGCCGATCATGTACCTGGTGGTGCTGATCTGCACCGTGATGCTCGGTTTCATCTTCACCGGGTCGTTCGTCTTCTTTCTGGTGAGCGCGGGCGGCGGCTACGGCCTCCTGCGGGCGCTGGCCGCCTACGACCCGAAGATCATCGACGTGTTCATCGTCACCGTGCAGACGACGCGCATGCATCCCGGCGTCTTCACCGGCGAGGGGGTGACCTACCGTGCTTGAGGCCCCCCTCTCCAAGGCGATGCGCAATCTGAACGAAAAGCCCGGCGCCCACAGCGAGCGCCTGGTCAGCGGGCTGCCGTATCTGGGGGCCATCGACGATCACACGCTGCTCTTGCGCGACGGCGACGTGATGGCCGCCTTCGCGGTGGAAGGCATCAACGCCGACACCACCGACCAGCGCCAGACCTTTGAGCTGTGCAACGCCTTCTCCCGCTTCATCGCCCAGCAGCGCGGCGACATCGCCTATTACGTCCACCGGGTCTCCATCGAGACCAAGCCCGTGCTCGCCCCCGTCACCAGCGATCCCTTCAACGAGGAGATCGACCGGCGCTGGCAGGACTATCTGCAGACCATCGGCCTGCGCGACCGGGTCACCGTCGTCACCCTGGTGATGCGGCCGCCCAAGCGCATCGCGCGGCTGATCAACCTCCTCGGCAAGCAGGACCATTTCTCGCGCGAGGAACTGCGCGCGCGCGCCGTCCGGCTCGACCAGATGGTCAAGACCTGCATGGTCGGCGTCAACGAGGCCAAGCCGCGCCGGCTCACCGTCTCGGGCGGGGAATGGCTGGCGCTGCTGCGTACGCTCATCGACGGATCCGGCGGGCGGCTGGTGCCGGGCGCGAAATTCACGCCGCTGGCGGACCTTATCGCGAGCTCGCCGACGACCTTCCACGGCAAGGTGTTCGAATGCGATCACCCCGATCCGGCGCGCAAGCGCCATGCCACGATCATTTCCGTCAAGGATTATCCGACCGAGACCTTCCCGGGCATCCTTGACCAGCTCAACCTGCCCTACGACACGGTCGTCACCCAGAGCTTCACGCCCATCGACAACATCACCGCGCAGGGCAAGGTGGCGCGGGTGCGCAAGCAGATGCAGGCGGCGGAGGACGCCGCCGTCTCGCTGATGTCGCAGCTCGAACAGGCGGAGGACGACGTCGCCTCCGGCCGGGTGGTGTTCGGCGAGCATCATTGCTCCATCGCGCTCTTCTGCGAAAGTCCGCAGGAACTGGAGGAGGCCGTCTCCTTCACCACCCGCGCCATGCAGGAGGTGGGGGCGGCGATCGTGCGCGAGAGCTTCTCCGCCCGCGCGGTCTATTTCGCCCAGCATCCCGGCAATTTCCGTTATCGCACCCGTCCGGCGATGATCTCCTCGCAGAATTTCGCCGAACTCACCGCCATGCACGGGCTGTCCAAGGGCAACCCGCCCGAGCGCTGCCCCTGGGGCGATTGCGTCACCATCGTGCCGACCGCGCGCGGCGAGACCTTCCGCTTCAATTTCCATCTGGCCGGCAAGCCCGGCCAGCGCACCGTCGGCCACACGCTGATCCTCGGCCAGACCGGCTCCGGCAAGACGCTGGGCATGGCCTTCCTGCTCAGCCAGGCGCACCGGTTGGGCGCGCGCGTCATCGTCTTCGACAAGGACAACGGTTTCGAGATGGCCATCCGCGCCATGGGAGGAAAATATTCCTCGGTGCGCATGGGCGAGGACACCGGCTTCAACCCGATGGGGGCGGAGGCCGACAACCGCGGCGCGGCCTGGCTCGCCGACTGGCTGACGGCGCTGGTCGAACATGACGGCCATCACCTCAACCCCGTCCAGATCCAGGCGCTCAACGACGCGGTGCAGGCCAACATGATGGCTGATCCGCGCCTTCAGAACTACGAGCAGTTCCGCAGCCAGCTGCGCGCCACCGACGACGACGGCGATCTCTACAACCGGCTCGGCCGCTGGGATCTGACCGGCCAGTTCGGCTGGCTGTTCGGCGGCAAGACGCGCGATCCGCTGAGCTTCGAGAACCGCGTCACCGCCTTCGACCTCACCGAGATCTTCGACAACGCCATCGTGCGCACCGCGTGGCTCAGCTACGTCTTCCGCCGCATCGAGCGGCAGGTGGAGGACGAGGAGCCGACGCTGCTTGTCCTCGACGAGGCGTGGAAGCTGCTCGACGACCCCTATTTCGAGGTCCGCCTGAAGGACTGGATGCTGACCATGCGAAAGAAGAACGTGGCGGTCGTTCTTCTCACCCAGCGCGTCTCGCACATCGTCAACAGCGCGGCCGGCGACGCGATCCTGGAAAGCGCGGTCACCCGCCTCGTCTACCCCTCCTCCTACAACACCGAGGCCGAGCTCGCGCCGCTCAACCTGACGCCGACCGAAAGCGCCTTCCTGCAAACCAGCAACGTCGACAACCACCTCGTGCTGTTCAAGTCCGGCAGCGACAGCGTCGTGCTCGATCTCGCGCTGCAGGCGATCGGGCGCGGGATCGACATTCTGGGCGGCGGTCGCGGGGAGAAGGCCCCGGCGGGCTGGCGCGAGCGGCCGGATTTTCAAATGGAGATGCTGAAATGAAGCTGCGCCCGCTGATCGCCGCGATGCTCCTTGCGGGGCTCGCCGCCTGCCAGACGGTTCCGGCCGAACGCAAGAACAACTGTGTGTGCGTGTGGGAGCCGCTTGGATCATCCATGGAGCAACACGACACGGGAGCCCTGGCATGACGTCCTTTCTCAAACCGGTCCTGATCGCCGGCGCGCTGTCGCTGTCGGCAGGCGCCTTCACGCTTCAGGCGAGCCACGCGCAGGACACCACGATCGCGCCGATCGATCTGCCGGACATCGGCACCGTTCCCGACGCGCCGGACGGCGCGACCGTCAGCCACGACAGCTACACCATCGAAAAGCTCATGGTGCTCGTGGAGGTGACGCGGCTGGTGGCCGGCGGCATCGAGCAGATCTTCGCCTCGACGAAATCCATGACCAGCCTGCTCGGCGCGATCCGCGACACGGCGAACGCGCAGCTCGACGCGATCACCGGCGACAAGCCGATCACGCTGTTCAACGGCGAGGCGGCGGCCGGCGCGCGCAAGGGCGGCGAGAGCCCGCGCGAGATGGCCGACGAGGGGCTGGGCGGCTCGGTCACCGGCTCCGACGATATCGTTACCGCCTATGCGCGCTACTCGGAGGCCTACGGGCTGGAAAAGGCCTTCGAGTACCAGGGCAGCGACACGCTGGCCGAACAGACGATCGCCTTCATGGCGGCCAACGGCGCGGTCGCCGCCGCCACCGCCGAACACGCCTACAAGCGCGCCAACGACAGCATGGAGCGGCTCGACACCTACATCACCGAGCTTGCCGCCAGCGCCGACCTGAAGACCAGTCTCGACATCAACACCCGGGTGAACATCGAGGTGGCGCAGCAGCTCAACGAGCTGATCCGCAACCAGGCGGCGCAGACCACGCTGGCCGGCATGCACTTCATGGGCGCGGCCGGCGTCCACGCGGACATGAAGGACAACTTCGATCTGTCCCGTCTGAAGGATCTTTTCCCATGATCGCGTATCTGGTGGGTATCGTCGACGACGCGCTGCTTGGCTATCTGGAGACGATCTTCGGCTATGTCGCGACGCCGCTCGGCCTTCTGCTCAAGGCGGTGGCGCTGGTCGCGGTGCTTTTCATCGCCGTCAATCACGTCATCCAGGCCAAGCAGATCTCCTATACCGAGTATCTTCTGTGGGCCATGCGCTACATGCTGATCTACATGTTCGCACTGGTGTGGGGCAATTTCAGCTCGATCTACACCGTGATCACCGAGTTGCCGGGCGACTATGCCACCTTGCTGGTCAAGGGCGTGGCGACGCATTACGTCACCCACCGCGCGGACATTCTGGATGTCGCCTCGATCACTGACGAATACACGGCGATGGACGCCTTCACCGCTTCGCTGTTCTGGATGTCGGGCGATTTCTTCCGCGATATCAGCATCTGGGACCTCGGGCTGTCGATCAAGAACATCGGCCTCGGCATCCTGATGGCGATCATAGGCGGGGTGTGGACGGCGGTCTGCGCGATCATCATCCTGATCGCCAAGATCGGCTTCATGATGGCGCTCAGCCTCGCCCCGCTGGCGATCTGCATGCTGATGCTGGAACAGACCCGGCAGTATTTCGAGGCCTGGTCGCGCTTCGTGCTCTCCTTCCTCGTCATCCCGCTGCTGCTGGCCGCGCTCACCTCCCTCGTTCTCTACGTCGCCAGTGCCCTCCTGGTCGCCTCCGATGCCGGCAGCGACAACAAGGAGGCGTATCTGATGTTCGCCGTGATCATGATCGCCGCCTTCATCCTCTTGTGGAAGCTGCCGGAAATGGGACAGGCGATCGCCGGATCGGCGGTCGGCGCGGCGGGCGTGGGCCTTGGCCGCATGTCGGCCTCCTTCATGGTCAAGGGCGGACCGAGGCGCATGCGCGACGCCGGTCAGGTGGCGAATTCCGCCCGCAAGGCCGGCGCCGGTCCGGTCGGCATGGCCTGGGCCGCCATCTCCGGCATGCGCCAGTCCGCCCAGACGCGCCAGTACCGGCGCGACGAACGCATGGCCTCGCGCATGCCGGGCACGCAGAAGACCCGCCGAGACGGCCCGAACCGCGACGTGCCGCCCAAGGACAAGGCGACGACCTGAGCGCGCGGCAGGCCCTCTCCCACCGGGAGAACGGGCGAAGCGAGGACGTGCCGGGATCTCTCCGTATCCGCCCCCCAAACGGGGGTTTGCGTAACGTAATTGCGGACTATCGATTTTTCAGGATCGGAAGCTCACATGAGTGACAAGACCATCATGCATTCCTTCGAGGACGAGGTGTTCTTCACGCTTCGCCAGCAGCGCAACAACTGGGCCCGGGTGGCGGTGGGCAGCATGGTGCTGACCGTGCTGGCGCTTGTCACGCTGATCATCATCCTGCCGCTCAACGAGACGAAGCCCTACGTGGTGATGGTCGACAAGACGACCGGCCAGGCGGAGAAGATCGTGCAGGTGCGCCCGGCCTCGCTCGACCAGCAGGACGCGGTCCTTCAGGCCGAACTCGTCTCCTATGTGGTGGACCGCGAGACCTACGACCTGGCCGACAACGCGGTGCGCATTCCCGACGTGATGGAGCGCTCGTCCGACAACGCGGCGGAAACGCTGGCGCAGATCTGGCGCTCCAGCTCGCCCCAGTACCCGCCCACCGTCTACGGCGACGGGGTGCGCGTGCGGGTGGTGGTCAAGTCGATCTCGCTGACGCCGGCGGTCAAGCGCGGGCGGGCGGATCTGGCGCGCGTGCGCATCACCAAGTACCGCGAGGAAAAGGGCCGCGAGACCGCCCAGCGCACCTTCGTGGCCACCGTCGGCTACGAGTTCAACCCGCAACAGGACGCGACGCTGGAGTCGGTGTGGAAGAACCCGCTCGGCTTCACGGTCGTCTCCTACCGCATCGACGCGGAGACGGCCGAATGAGCCGCGAAGCGCAGATCCCGGTGCCAAGGGGAAAACCGATGTTCACCAAACGCATTCTCGTCGCCCTGTCCTCCATCCTTCTCGCGTGCGCCCTCGCCTTCGCCTTGGCCCTCACTGGCGCCCTTACCGGCGCGGCAAAGGCCGAGCAGCGGCCCGTCGGCTACAAGGCCGACATCCGCATCAAGCGCTACGTCTACGACGAGTACAACGTCTACAAGCTGAACCTCTACCTGAAGTCGGTGACGGCGCTTCAGTTCGCCGACGGGGAGAACGTGGAATCCATCATCATCGGCGACAGCGCCTCCTGGGAGGTGGTCAAGCTGAAGATGGGCAACGTGGTCAGCCTGAAGCCGGTGATCGACGGCGCGCTCACCAACATGACCATCTACACCGACCGCCGCGTCTACACGTTCGAGCTTTTCGCCGCCGGCGAGATCAAGGCCGGGATGAAGGCGGGGGCGGACCAGTCCTACCGGACCGTCTTCACCTATCCGGAGGACAATTTCACCAAGCTCGACAAGGACCGGGTGGTCGGCGGGCCGGAGAACTGGGACTATCTGGTTTCCGGCCATGCGGAATTCCGGCCGCTCTCCGTGCACGACAACATGCTGCAGACGACCTTCGTGCTGCCCAACGGCGCGCCGCGCCCGGCGATCTTCAAGGTCGGCTACGACCGGCAGGAGCGCCTGGTCAATTCGCGCAGCGACGGCAACAAGATCATCGTCGACGGCACCAGCGATTTTTGGGTGATGCGGATCGGCAACCGGACGATCTGCGTGGGCAAGGCCCATGCGGTGCAGGCCGTGCGCCCGCGCACCAAGCCGCTTCTGGGTGGAACGGGAGGCGGCCATGCAGGATGATCCGCACGAGGATGAGGATCGCGAGGGCGGTTCTCACGAGCATGGCCAGTGGTCTGGCGAGAGCGACCGGTTGGGCGAGAGCGATCGGCGCGCGCGCGACGAGGAGCAGCGCCAGGCGGAGGAACGCCGCGCGGCCGAGCGCGAGCGCCTGCTGGAGGAACGGCGCGCCCGCCAGACCGGCCGCGGCCGCTCGGGCGGCTCCGGCCGGCGGCGGATGATCCTGCTTGTCGGCGCCGGGCTCGCGGCCCTCGTGATCCTGATCATCGGGCCGATGAACCTGCTGCGCGCCCTCGGCCTTGCCGGCGGCATGGGCGGGCCGAAGACCTCGCAGGTCGATCTGGAGGTCGGCCGTCCGACGCACGATCAGAGCCGGCTCGATTTCCTCGTTCCCGCCGCGCCGGTGGAGGTGAAGGAGGAGGTCGATCCCAACAAGGCGTGGAACGAGCGTTTCGAGGCTCTGCAGAGCGAGCTGGAGAACCTGGTGCGCTCGCAGAAGGGGCCGGAGGTCAAGCTCTCCGACGTCAAGGACCTGCTCGGCCAGTACAATGCCCGCATGGCGGAGCGGATGGAGCGTCAGCGCAAGGAGATGGCGGAGGAAAACGCCCGCCTGCGCGAGGCGGCCGAGCGGCTGAAGGAAAAGCAGCGGCGCGAGGAGGAGGACCGCCGCCGGGCCGAGGAGGAACGCCAGCGCAAGCAGGCGATCTCGCTGAAGCAGATCGCGTCCGGCTCGGTGGTCGTCGACCAGTCCGGCGCGGGCGCGGGCATCGCCTCCGGCCTCGATCTGGGCCTCGATCTCGACCAGAACGACCGGTTCCTGAGCGCCAATGCCGGTTCCAAGGTGGAGACGGTGCGCGCGCGAAAGCTCGCCGATCCCTCGCGCACCGTCGTGCAGGGCACCATCATTTCCGCGGTCCTGGAGACGGCGATCAACACCGAACTGCCCGGCAACATCCGCGCCCAGGTGACCGAGCCGGTGTTCTCCTTCGACGGCACGCGCGTGCTGATGCCGGCCGGCACGCAGCTGATCGGCAAGTTCAACAATGACGTTGAGGTGGCGCAAAAGCGTGTGCTGATCGCCTGGAACCGGGCGATAACGCCGGCCGGCCGCTCCGTCGCGCTCGGCTCCACCGGCACCGACGTCCTGGGCCGGGCGGGAACGCTCGGCAACGTCAACAACCGGCTCGGCACAAAGCTGGGCGCGGCGGTTCTGATCAGCACCGTCTCCGCGCTGCCGACGATGCTCTCCAACCTGACCGGCGGCGGGCGCTCCTCCAATTCCGGCACGACGATCAACATCGGCGGTTCGGGCAGCAGTTCGGGTCAGTCGGCCGGCGGTGAGGTGGCGAAGGGCATCGGCGACCGGGTGGCGGAGGCCGGCGGCACGATCCTGGAGAAATACCTCTCCCTGCCCCCGATCATCCGCATTCCGCAGGGCGAAGAGATCCGTGTCTTCGTGAACAGGGACCTGATCATCCGATGAACATGCACATCCCGAGCCGCGAGATTTCCTATGTCGAGCAGTATCTGAGCCCGCTCAAGGACTATCTCGTCAACGACGAGATCAACGAACTGTCGATCAATCCGGACGGCTCGATCTTCGTGGAGCCGGCGGGCGCGGTGCACATGCAGCGCATCGACACGACCCTGCCGCCGCAGGCGATCAAGCGGCTCGGCGCCCAGCTCGCCGGCGAGACGCGCAATACGCTGGGCGCGCTTCATCCCATCGTCTCGGGTCGCGTCATCGTGTGGGGCAACCCGCAGCGCGTGCAGGTGGTGATCGAGCCGGCGATCGAGCACGGGGTGTCGCTGTCGATCCGCAAGTATCTGACCCGCACGCTCGACAGCGCCGACATCCGCTTCGTCGACGGCGGCCAGATCTCGGTCGACGACGACCGCCGCAAGCGCCACGCGGCGATTGCAGACATGGCGAAGGCGGGCGACCTGCAGGGCCTTTTCCGCCGCGCCATCGACGAGAAGTTCAACATCCTGATTTCCGGCGGCACCTCGTCGGGCAAGACGACCGTGGCCCGCGCGCTGATCGCCATGTCGGACGGCGAGGAACGCATCGTCACCATCGAGGACGCGCAGGAGCTGCACCCGCCGCACACCAATTACGTGGGGCTGATTTCCGACCGCAAGGACAACTCCGCCCGCAGCCCCTCGCGGCTTCTGGAAAGCTGTCTGCGCATGCGGCCCGACCGGATCATCCTGGGCGAGATCCGTGGCGTGGAGGCCTACGACTTCCTGGAGGCGATCAACACCGGCCATCCCGGCGCGATCACCACCATTCACGCCGACAGCCCCGAACTCGCCTTCGACCGCCTTGCGCTGATGGTGATGCGCTCGGGCGTGAAGATGTCGCACGGCGAGATCATCCAGTACGCCAAGAAGACGATCGATCTCGTCATCCAGGTCGGCCGCCGCAACGGCCAGCGCGGCGTGCTGGAAGTGTTCCTGCCCTCGCAGAACATGGGCTGAGAGGCCGAAAGCGCACACCCCGATAGCAATTTTAGGCGAGCCACTCAGCGTGCGAACCCGCCGGACCGGTCGTCGAGACGCGGGCGCCGGGCGGGGCGCTGATCCGCATCGGGATCCGGCGATGATTCCGCTCCCTCCACGGCGAGGGCCGCGTCGCGGGTCCGCTTGCCCAATCCCTGCCCGCCGGCTTCCGCGCTTGCCTCCCGGGAGAGCGAGCGGCTGCGTTCGCGCAGATTTCGCGGGTGCGCGGCAGACGAACCCGATGCGGGTGTGGGCATGGATGCGGGCGAGAGGTCGATGTCCGGCTGACTGTCGGAAATGAACTCCAGCCAGTCGCGCCGCTGTGCGGGCTGAAAGGACGAGTCATCGTCCGATCCGGAGGGCGCGAGGGACTGCGACCCGGCACCGAAGCGGGGGGAACTTGCCGCCCCGCGCTCCGTGGACGGGGACTGCGAGCGCGACGGGCTGCCTTGCGCGGCCGCCGAAAGCGTCGCGGCCGACGACCCGACACGCCCGGAGCCCTGCAAGCGTTCCGGTGACGCGACTTGCGAAAATGCGGGCGCAAGTGCGGGCGAAAGCCTCGACGGAGGAGGTTCCGGCGCAAACGGCGCACGCGATGCGGTGGAAGACGGCGTCGGCTCCAGTTCGAAATCGGAAAGCTCGGGAAGCGGCGAGCGGGGTTGCGCGTTCTGGAACGGGGAGCTTTCCGGCGGGCTTGAGCCTGCGCGCGCGGCGGCGGATCTGAAGCCGCCGGGGGGCTCGGGGATCGGATCGGGTTCGCTGTCGGGAACCGGTTCGGCCAGCGGCACGCAACCGTCGGGAATCTGCAGCAGAGGATGCGGGCGCGGCGGGCCCTCGCTCCACAAGGCCTCCACCAGCGAGGTGTCGCGGTGAAGCGAAATGGGGTGCGCGCGGATGCGGGCGCGCTCCGCCGGATCCTCTTCGGCGAGCGTGCCGGCGGGGAGCCGGTCGGCGAGCGTCCTCTCCCCGTCTCCGTTCTCGGGCGACAGGGCATGGCCGAGACCTTCGGCACGGCCGCGAGCCAGCATTTCGCCGCGTTCGCGCATGCCTTGTGCGATCGCCCGGGCAAGACCGGCCGCGACCTCCGGTTCCGGATCGGCGGGGCGCTCGGCCTCAAGGGCGCGGTGGATTCGCAATTGCGTGCGCGTTGCCGCGAAGACGACCGCGTAGTGCCCGCTCCGCCATTCTCCCCTCACCCGCCCGCCGCCGGCCTGGACCGTATCGACGATCTTCTGCCGGGCGTGGTCGAAACAGGCGCCGTCGGGCATCACCTCATTCAGCTTGTTGCGGATTTCCTCGCGCAGGCGACTGGCGTCGTCCCAACCCTGGGGCGTGGGCCGCAGCATGCCGTTATCGCCGGTGTGCAGCGCATCCTCATGCAAGCCGAGCTGCGAGACGGGCGGCAGATCCGGGCGCCGGCCCGCGCAGTGCGTCTCGTAGCGCCGCAGCAGATCGTCCAGTTCCTCAACATATTCGTAGTCGATGTCGATGTGACAGCGCGGCCGTTCCATGCGGATCTCGCCGACCACCTCGGCGGCGGCGTCGCCGCTGCGCCCGGTCCCCTCCCCGCTCCGCTCCGTGCCTTCCCCGCTGCGCCCGGTCCCTTCCCCGCTCCGCTCGGTGCCCCCTCCTGCCAGATCGCTGCGGGCGATGGCGGCGAAGGCGGCGTTGCGCTGGCGGGCATGGGCGGCATCCGGCGGCACAAGCCCGTCCATCAGCACATTCAGCTCGGCGTCCTTGCCGCGAAGCCGGGCCTCCAGAACGTGGCGCGCCACCTGCCGGGCCGCAATGGTGCGCCGTGCCTCCGCCTCGATGTGGGCGAGCTCCGTCTCGCTCACGTCCGAAAAGACATCCTCGTCAGGGAAGGCAGGCGTTGCGCCGCGCGGGAGATGGCTTTCCGGGCGCGGGAGATGGCCGGGCCGGCTTTCGGTGTCTCGCCCCTCGGGCATGACCTTGTCCTTTCATCGCTTTTCGCGACCGGGCCCGGCGGAGTTGACAGCTGTCAACTTTTCCCGCCTGACGCCAGCCGGCTTGTTTTCCGGTCTATTCGCCGCTGTCGCGGTTGGCGCGGTTGCGGGCCTGCACGTCCTTGATGCGCTCCAGAAGATCGCGCTGGGCCAGCAGAACCGACGGATCGGGCCCGGCCGGCGCCGCCGCTGCGTGCGCCGTTTCCCGCTGCGCTTCGCCGGCCGCGCGGGCGGCCTGTGCGGCGCGCATCCTGCGGTCCCACTCCGCCCGCTGGCGTGCCGCCTCTTCCGGCGATGCGGCGGCCTGCTGCGACGCCTTCTTGCGCGGCGGGGCGAGGATGTCCGTCTCATCCGGGTCGAAGTCGCTGTCGCCCGCACCGACAGCGGCATCGACAGCGGTATCGGCAGCCACATCGGCGTCGGGCGCGTCGTAATCGTCGGGAGCGTCGTCGTCCGGGATCTCGTCGCCCTCGTATGCGTCATCGGGGGCGCCGAAGGCGAGCGGGGGGAACGCCGCCTCGTTTGCGGCCATCTCAGGTTCAACCGTCTTCGGCGCGGGCTCGCCAGCGCCCGTCATGTCTCCGGCGCCCGTCATGTCTATTGAGAAGGTCTCGGCGGTCAGGGAGATGGGATCGGGCTCGGGCAGATCGCCGCTCTGGGCCTCGAAGATGCGCTTCAGCTTGCGGTCGGCGTAGTACTTGACCTTGTTCATGTGCAGCGGCGGCTGACCCTTGACCAGCACGATCTGCTTGTCGTCGGCCACCAGCCGCACCTGTTCCGGCCGCATCAGGAGCGCGCCCTGGTCGGAGGCCTGGATGTTGGTGTCCCACCATTCCTTCTGGCTGTAGGACTTGGACTTGCTCTTGAACGTGTATTCGCCGATCGCCTTGGAGATGTATTCCGGCGTCTCGTCGTCGGCGGTGGCCATGAACACCTGAACGCCGGTGTTGGAGAGAAAATTCTCCTTGCCCGATTGCTCGTAGGCGCCGGTCAGCGCCGACAGGCTCTGGATGATGAACATGAACCGGCCCTTGTAGCCGGCGATGGTGGTGACCGCCGTCTCGATCGCCTCCAGCTGGCCGAGATGCTTGAACTCGTCGAGCAGGAAAAGCACCTCGAAGATCTCGTCCTCGCCCGGCATCTCGCGCTGCAGGATGGAGACGACCTGCTGGAAGAACAGCCGCACCAGCGGGGCGATCACCTCCAGATCGTTCGGGCTGACGCACAGATAGACCGAGGTCGGGTCGCGGCGCAGGTCGTAGATGGAGAAGTCGGAGCGCGAGGTGGCGTTCTTGACCATCGGGTCGGCCCACAGGTTCAGCCCGCCGTCGCCCAGCACGGACGTGTAGGAGGTGATGATCTTGGTGTCGTTGCCGGCCATGTTGTCGAAGATGCGCACCACCTCGGGGATCTTGCTGTCCTCGGCGAGCTGGGCGAAGAGCTTGTATTTCTCGCCGGGTGCGGCGAACAGGTCGTAGACCGCGCCGATGGTCGGGTTGCCGCGCTCGATGCAGGCCAGAATGCCGGCGACGAACAGGTCGCGCGCGCCGTCGATGAAGCCCTCCGAGCCCTTGCCCTTGGCCGCGATCAGGTTGTGCGCCATGCGCCGGGCCTCGGTGAAGCGGCGTTCCGGCGGCATGGCGACGATATCCAGCACCGGGTTGTAGCAATGGGTGCGCCCGTCCTTGTCGAGTGGCGAGAACTTGAAGACCTTGTCGCCCTTGGACCGGCGCGCGCGCGAGGTCAGCTCGAACAGCTCGCCCTTCACGTCGAGCGCCAGCACCGAGCCGTTGAAGGTCAGAAGCGTCGGGATGACGACGCCCACGCCCTTGCCCGCGCGGGTGGGGGCGACGACGAGGGAATGGGGCTGCTCGCCGTTGGTCAGGTATTTGCCGAAACCGCGCGGGCCGGTGGTCTTGCCGAAGATGGGGCCCGATATGCGCGAATAGGGGCGCAGGTAGCCGAGCCCGGCCATTTCCTGAAACCGTGCCCAGCGCGCCGTACCGTGGTGCTTGGTCTTGAAGATGAAGATCGAGAGCACCAGCGCGACAAGCAGCGCCGTCACCACGACGATGACGAGCGAAGTGAGAAAGGCGTGGGTGAAATAGCCGCGCCGGAACGGGCTCTCCTCCCACAGGGCGAGAAGGTCGAAATCGGAAAGGGCGTAGAGGCTCAGCCCGTCCTTGAAATTGACGTAGAGGCTCGAAAACAGCAGCCCCAGCGGCAGCGAAAAGGCGGCGCCAAGCGCCAGTGAATGAAATTTCTGTCGGCCGTCCTGGATCATCGTCGTCCCTCATGTGGCCAGAAATGAAAGCGCTCGATATCAATGCTCTAGCGAAGGCGGGTTCGCGCGCGCGGATCCAGCCGGGGGCGAACCGCCTTGCGGGCTTGCGCCTCCTGCCGCGAACGGGCGTCCTCGCGTGCCGCCTCAAGATCGGGACGGGCGTGCGGGGCCCGATCTTCCCCGTTCGTCTGGTCTTCCCCACCCGTCCGGTCCTCTCCACGCGCCCCGTCAGGCGCGTGGTGCGGGTGTCGTGTGCCGAGCCTGCGGATGGGGCGATGCGCGTCCGCGGGCCCGTCCGTCTCCTCTCCCATGTCCGCACTCAACCGCCGAGCCCGACGCTCGCGGCCCCGCGGTCGTTGCGCGTGAAACTGCGTTCGGGCGAAAGGACCCGCCCGCGCGGGGGAACGCCGACGGCACTTGAATCCGCGACGGACGGCGGCGCCTTTGGGACGGCGGCGGGACGGACGCGCCCGGCGGTGCGGGACACGCCGCCGGCGCGCGGCACCGGTCCGGCCAGATCGTTGCCCAGGGAACTTTCCAGCGCACTGGCGACCTCGCTTGGCGCATTTGCTCTCGCGGCGGCGGCCTTGGCCATCGTTTCCATCTGGCGCGGCGCCTTCGGTGCCTTCGCGCCCGCCGGAGGGCCGCCGACGACACTTGAATCGGCGACGGTCGGCGGGGCCTTGGGCATGGCGGCCGGCCGGCCGCGCGCGCCAAGCCGGGTCACGGTACCGGCAGGCGGCAGGGGGCCGGCGAGATCGCCGCCGAGAGAACTGACTTCGGAACGGGCCTGGGGGGCGGTGTTCGTGTTGACCTGCGGAGCGTCCCGCGCGCTGGCGACCCCGCTTTTCGCCGCGGCGGGCGGGGGCGGTGTCTCTCGCGCGCTCGCCGCGTCGCTCGGGTGGAGACTGGTGGGCGTGGTGGAGACTGTGGAGCCGAGGCTCGCCTGGGAAAAGGCGATCTTTTCCGCATCGGTGAGACCGGTGTCCGGGGTGCTGGCGCGGGTTTCGCCGGAATGCCGTTCCCTCTGCGCCTCCGGTGCCGGGGCCTTTTCGTCCGGCGCGATGCTGCCGGCCGGTGGTTTTTCAAGGCTCGCCTGCGACCGGGTGCCGACCTGCGAGGCGGAATCGTCGGGCGACACATCCTTGGCGAAAACATCCTCGCGCGCGCCGGCGGGCGAATAGCCCGGCACGTTGGAGGGGGAATAGGCGGGCGGCGGCGTTTCCATGGTGGGGCTGCGCCGGGCGCCCGCGCGTTCGGGGCTGCCATGTTCGGCGGCGGCCGCCGCGTTCGGCGGGGTCGCTTTCAGCCAGTCGTCCAGCCGGCTGTCGCGTTCGGCCGCGCTCGGCGCCTCGCGCGATTTCAGCGCGGCTTCCAGCGAGATCGGAGCCGCCTCGCGGCCTGCATCCTTACCAGATCCCCGGGCCCCGCCCGTCGCGTGCCGCTGCCATGTCGCCTCGCTCTGCCGCTTCTGGCCCTGGCGCAGCTCGATCTTCTGCCTCTCCTTCGGCGAAAGGGCCTTGGGCGGGCGGGTGCGCTCGAACCACAGGAACTTGCGGGTGACCTGCTTGGTCATGTTTTCGAAATCGTAGTGGACGGAGCGTTCGAACAGCGGCCGGCCCTTCGCCCTGCCCTGTCCGCGCCCGTTCTTCGGCGGCACGATCTCGTCTTCCGCGCCCGCCTTGCGCTTGCCCCAGCTGCGAACCTTGGTTTCGCCCTTGCCGTTTGCGTCCGGCACGACGTTCATCTCGTAGCGGCCGAGCCGGCGATGCGTGGTGCGCCAGTGCTGGGCCCCGCCGTCCGGTCGACCAAGGGCCTGCTGGGTCTTGCCGTACCAGCCGAAAAGATCGGTTTGCTCGAAGGTCTGGCGCTTGCCGTCCGGGGTCTTCGACCATTTCGTGCTGCCGATGAAGTCGCCGCGCTCGCGCGAGAGCTGCTCGCCGCCCTCGTCATAGGTATCGGTGGCATGGAAGCCGAGCGGGTATTGGCGCTTGACGCTCTTGTGGCTGCCGTCGGGGTGGTATTCGACCTCCCGCGTGCGCAGCGGGTTCTTCTCCTTCTTCCGGGTGCGGGCGTAGATATCGCCGTCCAGCCCCCCATCGTGGACGCCGCCATCCCGGCCCTTGCCGCGCCAGGTGTAGTCCTCCTCCTTGCTCCACCAGCCGCCGAACAGACTGCGGTCGTTGGTGGCGATGCCGGCGTCCCTGTTGACCGTGCGGTCGCGGCCATAGAGCGAGCCGTACCGCTTCAGGTCGGTTCCGGTATCCCCTTCGGGGACGGCGAAAGTCTTCTCTCTCTTGCGTTTGTCAGCCATGGCGCAGCTCCTTTCGAGGACCGGCGGTTCGGGACAAGGCGGGGAACGGCGGGTCGGGAGGGAAGCGGAACGCGCCTTGCGGTTCTTTCCTTCCCGGCTCCATTTTCACGCGTATTCGCGGATCTCGCGTCCGGATGCCTGGAGCATGTTCCGAGCGATTCCGCTTGATCTGAAAGCGCTCTAGGCGCCCACGCTGATGCCCCCGGCGGCGCGCTTGTTGCCACGGTTGGCGATCATCTGCTTGCGCGGGTCTTGCGGAGTGTCGCTGCCGCTGTCGTAGCCGGCCAGATCTTCCATCTTTTGCGGCACCACCTTGCTGACGTGGTCGATCGCGCGCTGGTCGTAATGGCCGATGCGCGGCTCCACCCCGATCTGCTTGCCGATCCCGGGCGTGATGGACTCCCGGTCGCGAAGGGTGGCGTAGAGCATCTTCAGCGAATTGCCGGGCACTTCTTTGGTGCTGCCGGGCCTGTCGCCAGGTGCGATTTTCGTCTTGGGCGTGAAGGTTCGGGTGTCGCTGTAACGGCCGGCGACGGTCTCGCCTTCGCGCAGGCCCCGCTGCGCGGCGGTCGCCGTGATGAAGACGTCCTTTGACTTCTGTACCCAGGCCTGGTCGGCGCCGGCAGCCGAAGAGATTTTCTCGAACCCTTTGGGAAGATTGTATTCTTTCGCCAGGGCTTGGTAGATCTCGGGGTATTTCTCGGCCGCCATGGCGGGGCTGACATAGGTGCCTTCGGTGATCCGGACGCCGGCTTTCAGCAAGCGCGGATGTTCGTCGACATCGGCCGCGATTTGGGCAAGCGTCTGATTTTTTTCGTGTTGCGCGGTGTCGCGCACGAGTTTCATGGAGACGAGCTGGTTGCCGGCGGGATCGCTCACGGTCCGGCCGTCCTCCTGGCGGGTGGCCTCGGCCTCCACCACCAGATCCGGCAGGTGGCGGTTGTAGGCGAAGTCCATGCCGTAGGTCTTGGCCAGACGCCGATCCGCCTCGTAGCGCCCGCGCTCGTTCAGCACGGCGATGGAATCCCAGCGTCCGTCGGTATCGGCGATGCGCACATTGTGCTCGCCGTAGGCCTGCCCCATCTCGGCGGCGGTCATCTGCCGTCCGTCTTCGGTCAGGAAACGGGGATTGTCTTTGTGCAAGAGCAGTATTCTGTCGCCCTCGCCGTCACTTCTGGGCACCGTCAGCTCGATCTCGGGCAAATCGGCTCCGACCAGGTGGGGAACCTTGTATTCGTACTTGCGGAGGCGTGTTCCCGCGCTGGTCTCGAACTGTGCGGCCTCGTCATTGGGGTCGAGGGGCTTGAAATTGTTGCCCTTCGCCGCGTAGGGCTTGCTCTCGAAGTCACCCGCCTCCTTGATCCGGCTCCAGTTGTCCTGCCGCAGCTGCGTCATCTGGGCGCCGGATGAATTCCTCGGAATCTCGACGCTGTAATAGGCGCGCGGTCGGGTCATGGTGACGCCGTGTTGGTCGCGCAGCAGCCACGGATAGTCCCTCGGGCTGGCCTTATCGCCGTAGCGGCTCTGGAATTTTTCCTCGGACAGAAGCTCGTATTCGACGTGCCCGCCTGTCTTCTTCGCGCTGCGCGGCACCGCGATCCCCACCTCCAGTGTGCGGGCGGCGGAGGCCTTGCGGCCGGAGAGGTTGAGCGTCGCCATATTGTCGGCGAAGTCGTCGGTGCTGCCCGCCGTGGGAATGGAGCCGAGCGTGCGCTCCCCCGTCTCCTCCTTTTTCACTTTGTCGTCGGTCTGCATCGTGTCGGGTTCGAATTCGGACATTTGTCTTCACTCGCCTTTGTGCGGCCGCATCGTCGGCGGCCTCGTGGGAGGAACGGGTCATCGGGGCTGAGGCCCCTGCCCGAGCGTCAGGCCTCTTCCGGCCGCAGATACGCGCCGGGCGCCATCAACACGTCCATGTCGTCGTCGAATTGGGGTTCGTCGGGCGGATAGATCGTGTCGCCGGGGCGAAGACCGGCCGCCCTGGCGGGCGGCTGGGGCCAGTGGCCGCCTTGCGGGTGGGGGCTCGTGACTTTTCGCAAGCTCATGTGTCGTCCTTTCGTCGAAGGCCTGGAAGGGGCGGAAGGCCGGGGCACGACGCCTATCGTGCCCGGCGCTCCGGTGTGCGCCCCGGGTTGCGATCCGGGTTGCGATCCGGTGTGCGATCGGGCGAATGCTGTTGTCCCTCGCCGTCACGCGCTTCGTTTTCCGGTCTCCGGCCGCCTGTCTGGCCGCCTGTCTGGCCGTCGGGCTGGCCGCCGGGCTGGCCGCCTGGATGGCCAGATGCGGATTGCTGGTCGGGCCGGGTGCGGCCCTGGTTCTGGCGCTGGTTCTCGGCGGCGGAGCGGGCGTTCTGGGCGTTCTGGCGGACCTGGCGGGACAGCGCGTCGAGTTCGCGGGCAACCCACGGCTCCACCGCCGGTGCGCCGGCATCGCGGCGGGCCTGCTCGGCGCGGGTGGCGACGCCAGCGGCGCCGTAGCGCGCGCGGTTCCACACGATGTTCGCCCGCCGTGCCGCCTCGCGCAGCCGGTTGCCTTCGGCCCGCCAGTCGGCAAGGGTCTGCGAGTCGCCGCCTGCCGGCCGGCTCGCCTGATGCTCGCGAGCGCTCCGGCGTGCTGCATCGAGCCGGCGCTTGGCCTCCTTCGACACGGCCTGGGCGTGATCGCGCGCGCGGGTCGGTTCCGGGCGCTGATCCGACCCTTGGCCCGACCCTTGGCCCGAGCCTTGAGCAGCACCTTGAGCAGCACCGGGAGCCGCACCGGGAGCCGCGCGGCCATGCGGGGCCCCGCTTCCTGCCTGCGTTTCGTTTCCGGTGGGCGTTCCGCTTCCGGTGGGCATATTGCCGGCAGCCGGAGAGGCGGGAGGGCCGGAAGGGTCCGCAGGGCCGGCCTGGCGGGATGGCGTCCCGTTTGCGTCCGCCGGCGTCTGCCCCGCGCGGGCCGCATCGCCGCCGGGCGTCTTGTGGCGCCGGGGCGTTGCGTCGAGATTCTCGTTCTCGCGCTCTGCACGGGCCTCCTGCCGCTGGCGCCCACCCTGCCGGCGGGCCTCCTCGGCCGGGCTCTCCGGCATGCGGCGGCGGGTCGGATCCTGTCCATGGACCTCGTTCTCGCGGGCCGCGCGCGTCTCTTGCCGCCGGGCGTCGCGGCGCTCTTCCTCGCGCTGGCGGTCGGGATCGGATGTGGCTCCGGTTTCGCCGCGCGCCGCCCCTGAAGAAGGCGCGGGGGCGCCGGCCGCACGCCTGCGGCCACGGTCGCTGACGTCGTAAAGCGAATCGAAGGGGCTCTGCCTGTCGTCGTCACCGATCTGGAGCGGCAATTCCTCCTGCGGGGCGGGGGCCATGTTCTCCGCTTCGGCCCGCTCGGCCGCCTCGGCCGCCGCGCGGGCTGCCTCGAGGCGGCGGCGTTCGAACGCGACAGCGGCGGTGATGCGGCGCCGTTCCTCGACAAGCGCCAGCCGGGCCGCCTGGAGGGCAAGTTGGCGCTGTTCAAGCGGTTCGATTGGCGTCTCCAGACTGCGCCGGCGCTCTTCTATCTCCCGCTGCCAGCCGCGCGCGGCCTCATCGCGCAGGTGTGCGTCCTGTTCCGCATTGCGGACAAGCCCGGCGCGCCAGGCCCGCCGCGCGGCCAAATCCTCGTCGAAGCCGGGATCGCGCACGGGCGGGCGGAAGCCAAGCGGGCCTTCCGCCTCGTCCTCGTTCTCCCGCTCTCCTTCCCGGTCGGCGGGCTGGAACATGTAGCGTTCGTCCACCTGCCGCCAGCGACGCCAGTACTGGCCGTCCGTCATCGCGCGACCCATGATGCCGCGCTCGGCCCGGCTGGTGGCGCGCGCGTCGATACCGGCGTCTCTCGCGGTTCTGGCGGCGATCTCGCGCATGTTCGGCGGGTTGAGGTAACGGTCGTAGCGCGACATCTGCATGATCGCGCGGTCTTCCACGTCCTGCCGGTTGACGACGATATGCGCGTGGGTGTGATCGGTGTCCTCGTGGAGGGAGAAGAGATAGTCGAGATCGACCGGATCGGCGCTGTCGTGACCGCGGTGGAAATAGGCCCAAACGCAGTCGCGTACGGCCTGCTGCGCCTGCGCGGTGCTCGGCCGGCCGGGATAGCTGATCATCAGATGGGCGAAACGCCGCCGCCGGCCGCCGCCATTGGTCGGCGGCTCGGGGCCGGCCGGCTCGGTCCATTCGTTGACGAACCGGCGCAGGCGCGCCCGGTCGCGGATGATCTCCGGATCCAGCGGCGTGCCCTGATAGCGCTCGCTGCGATGCACCGTCAGTGTGCCCTTGCGCGAGATGTAGGGCAGCAGCCGGCACAGGTCGCGCGAGCGGGTGATCTGCTTGACGACGATCTCGTTCGACATCGCGGCGCCTCCAAATCCCGTGACCGGGGCCTCAGGCCGCGGCCCCGGCCTCCAGCAGCCGCTTGCCGTCGTGGCGGCGGCGCGAGACGGACAGGATCGCCCTCAGCCGGGTGTCGAGCTCGGCGAATTCGCGGCCGAAGGCGTGACGGCAGGCGGTCAGCGCCTCCATGTCCACCGTGCCGGCATGCAGCGCGAGGCGGTTCAGCTCGATCAGGCTGTCGGCGATCAGGCCGATTTCGCGGGTGATCTGGCGCAGGTGCTGGCGCGTTTCGCTGTCGAGTTCCAGAAAGCCCGCGATCCGCCGCGCCGCGATGCGCATGGCCATGTTGTTGGTCAGTCCCAGCGCGCGCACATGCTCGCAAAAGCCGGCATATTCGGCCTCGCGCAGCCGCACGCTCAGGATCTTGTAGCCGTTGGGGTCGAACGCTCCCGCGCGCCGCCCGTTGCCCTCAAAGGCGAATTCGGTCGTCCGCCCGGCGCCGTCGGGGGTGGTTTGCCGCAAGCGGATGTCGTCGCGATCGTGGCTCTCGCCTGTGGTCATGTCGTCCGGGTCCTGTCTGGTCTGATTTACGGAATTTTTTGCATATACTAAATAAAACCGTAAATACGAAAGACTATATCGAAATACTGTTCATACAATTTGGCGTTCTAGTAGTTATGGTAGGGACGAATTTCGCTAGATACAAGTAGGAACGCGCAAAAAATGAAAACGGAGACATTTAATTTGCGAACTGATATTGAAAATGATATTTACAGTTTGTACAATTACACGAAAATACAAATACACAATTCCACATTTTTAGTCGTTTCTGGGCGGTTTCCGCCGCCCGACGGATCGGGTCGAAGGACATTGCGCGCATGAGATTGATCACCTGCTGTTCGTTCAAGGGAGGCGCGGGCAAGACGACGGCGCTGATGGGGCTGTGCTCGGCGCTGGCGTCGGGGGGGCGCACGGTGGCGTTGTTCGAAGCGGACGAGAACCGCCCGCTGTCCACCTGGAAGGAGAACGCGCTGCGCAACGACACCTGGGACGAGCGCTGCGAGGTGCTGGTCGCCGACGAACTGCCGGCGCTGGAGGACGCCTACGAGATGGCGGAGCGGCAGGGCTATGATTACGCGCTGGCCGACACGCATGGCGGTTCGAGCGAGCTGAACAACACCATCATCGCCAGTTCCGATTTTCTTCTGGTCCCGACCATGCTGACGCCGCTCGACATCGACGAGGCGCTGGCGACCTATCGCTACATCATCGAACTTCTGCTGGCGGAGAACCTGCATTCGCACACGGCGATCCTGCAGCAGCGGGTCTCCATGGGGCGGATCACGGCCTCGCAGCGATCGGGCATCGAGCTTCTGTCCGCGCTGCCGCTGTGCGACACGCCGATGTTCGAGCGCGACGCCTTCGCGGCGATGAAGAAGCGCGGCATGCTGCATCGAACCCTGGCGGGCATGGAGACCAGCCCGGGCCTGCGCCTGCCGGCACGCAACTACCGCAAGGCGATGGACGAAATGATCGCACTCGGCCGCTATGTCGAGACCGCGCTGGGGGCATAGCCGTGGGTATTCGCAAACCGAGCGTCTCCGTCACCGAGGCGCGCCGCCTGGCCGAAACCCGGCAGGCCGGCCTCGACATTGCTCTCGACATTGCTCGCGACAGGGCTCCTGACACGGCCCTCGACACGGCCCGCGATACGGCCCCTGACACGGCCCGCGATACGGTCATGGGCCGCCCCGCCCCGTCCGTTCCCGAAGAGGTCCGCTCCGCGCCGGAAAAATCCCGATCGATCGGGCCTGAAGCGGGCCAATCCGCGCCTGCGAAGCCCGGCAGCGGCTCCCCACCCCGGCCGGCGGCAAAGGCCGCGCGGGCGCCGGCGGCGTTCGACCCCTTCTCCGCGCGGCGGGAGGCGAAGATCCAGGTGTTCCTGTCGGCTCCGCTGCCCGCGCCCGGTGCCTCGCGCAGTTTCGACCTTCTCACCCGCACCCATCCGCCCGCGCGCGCGTTGCAGATGATCCTGCGCCGCGCGCTCGATCTCTACGAGGCGCGGCTTGAGGACGGGACCTTCACCACGCTGGCGCGCGAGTATCCGACGCTTTGCGGCGGGCAAGACGGGAAAATGGCCGAATGCGGAAGGGGGACCGCGCCCGGCGGCGAGATCGAGGGCGAGACCGTGCACACCTCGCGGATGATGGCCAGACGCCTCGTGGCGATCGCACGGGCGCATTTCGATCCGCTCGGCTTTGAGAGCAACCGCGCCTTCGGCCGCATGCTCGCCACCGCCGCCCTCGCCGTCTTTTTCGAGGCCGAACGCGCGGGCCGGAGATAGAGCATCGGGCGCGTCGCGCCGCCTTGCCGCCGGAGCATGGTCCTGTCGATCGGATTGCCTCAATCCGACCGGAATTATGCCCTAACGGCCGCGATCGCCGCCGTTTGGGCGGGGCTGGAGGCCGCGCAGGGGCCCTGCGGAACGGGTGGTCTCCGTGCGGGCGGCCTCTGTGTGGGCGGCCTGGGCGGTCAATGGAGCGGTCAATGGAAAATCGACCATGCCCCGCTCGTTTGCGCGCAGGTTCAAGAGCGCCACCGCTTCGCGTCCCATGTCCGCCAAAGCGACGTTTCGAAAGTGATCGGGGGCGGAAAAGTTGCCGCCGCGCGCGCGGGTGTTTGGGCGAAGCAGAAAGAAATCCTCGCGCACATGGGCCTGAAGCAGCGTTTTCCCGACCGCCGCCGCCTGTGCCGCCGCCGCCCGGCCGGAGAGAAACGTCTCCGCGTCCATGCGCACCATAAAGGACGGGGGCGCGGTATCGGGTGTGGGCCGTGCGGCGCGCAGGGCCGCCGGATCGAGGCCGTGGCCGGTCAGAACCCGCTCCAGATAGGCCCTGTTCGTCAGGTTGGCCGAGCTTGGGCAGAAATAGTCGTCGCCCGTCGGCGTCAGGATCCAGAACGCGCGCCCGGCGAGCGCTGCGGAAAGATGGGCCCGGCGAGCCCCGGGCTGTGCGGGCGCGGCGGCCGCCGCCTCACGCAGGAAGCGGGCCGCGCCGACGAAGGTGTCCGGCCCCTCGCGGACCAGAATGGAGGGGATATCCCTGCGTGCGCTGCGGCCGGTGAAGGCCGCAAAGGCATCGAAGGCCGGCCTCGGCTTGTACTGTGTGCGGTGGATCTCGTTGAAGCGGTCGTGGGTGTGAAAATGGCCCGATCCGTCGCGCAGGCGAATGTTGTTCGCCCCGTAGAGGTCGCACCAGTGCGCCAGCGTCTGGTCGTGTCCTTCCGGACGCATCCAGAAGTGATTGCCGCCATCCGTCACCATCATCGTCATGTCGGCGCAGGGCGCGCGGGCGAAGGCCTGCCTGTCGCGCGGGCGGAAGCTGTCGTCCTGGCCGCGAACGAGTTCGGTGTCGGCGAAATCGCGCCGCGCGGCCGCCCCGTAGATCTCTTCGAAGACCTCGCCCGGCAGGAATTGCGGCATGCGGCGGTCCAGACTGTTGAAGTCGAGCACCAGCGTTTCGGGCCGCGCCACCGGCCGGGGGCGGAAATCGGGCGGCACGTGGTCGTTGAGCCGGCCCTCGATACGGCCAAAGCCGTAAAGCGGATAGGGCGCCTTGAAGCGCAAACGGCGCGGGCCGGGCTCGATGACCGATCCGTCGGCCCGCCGGGCGGGCAGGCCCCGCGGCTCGACATATTCCAGCTCGCTCTCGTCCTCGTCCGTTTCGCCCGTTTCGTTCTGTTCGACCGTATCGACCATCCTGCCCGCACGCGCGGGCACATGTTCGGTGCGGGCAAGCAGCGCGTCGATCTCGGCCTCCTCCTCGCTGTCGAGATCAGGCAGAAGATCGGGCGCGGGCGAAACGGATGGAGGCAAAACGGATGGGGGCGGGGCGGATGGAGGCAAAACGGGCGCAGGTTGGCCGGCCCGTCGGTTTCGCCGCGGCATGCGTGCGAGAATCGCGGCGACTTCCGCCTCCTCCCCGCTGTCGAAACCGGACGAGGAATCATCCGCGTGCGCCCGCGCTGCGGTCCGCCGTGCGCTTGCGTCGCGGGGGCTGTCCGGTGATCCGGTCTCGTATCGGACCCGCCGCGCCGGCCGGATATCGCGCGCGCCATCGTCGTCCCGCCCGCTTCCGGAACCTTCCTCAGGCGCACGCGCCCGCTTGCGGCGGAGCGGGGCAACGGGGGTGGACGGTCGGGGGGGATTATCGCCAGGCATGAGGAAAGACCAATCCAAACAATATATTGAGCGAAATATCGGGCCTCCCCCGGGGGCTGTGGGAGGGCGCGCTTGTGAAGCATATGGGCATGGTGGCACGCCCTGTCGCCTTTGCCGATGAAAATTCGTGCAGGAAAAGACCACCCGCGCGCGGAGCGAGAAACGGCGGCACGGCGCGGGAATGCGCGGCCCGCTGGTCGCCGCGTTCAGGTTTCGTTAACCTAAAATTCCTTGCGGAATCGGACGCGCTGCGCCTACCCTGACGCAATAATGAATTGGAACGGCCCGTAACCGTCAGGAGCGCCGAATGCGCGCAGGCGAAATAATTGCCGCCAGGGACACGACTGCCAAGATCGAGGACTTTACCCACAAGCTCTCGGACAAGCTGCAGTCCATGCGCGAGATGACCTATCCGCCGGAAGCGCGCAAGGCTTTCGGGCGGACGTTCTCGACCATGGACCTGTCCCGGCTGCTGGCCATTCCCGAAAGCACCCTGCGCACGCTGACGCTGGAGGGGCGCGGGCCGCAGCCGTTGCGCGCCGACAACAACCGCCGCGTCTATACGCTGGATCAGGTCTGGGCGCTGCGGCACTATCTGGCCGAACAGCGGCCCGACGACGCGTTGCGGCTTCTGCCGCACCGGCGGGAGGGCGAAAAGCTGCAGGTCATCGCCGCGGCCAATTTCAAGGGCGGCTCGTCGAAAACCACCACCTCTGTGCATCTGGCGCATTTCCTCGCGCTGCAGGGCTACCGGGTGCTGTGCATCGATCTCGACCCGCAGGCCTCGCTGACCTCCACCTTCGGCATCCAGCCCGACCGCGACCTGCGCTCCGGCGAGGACGAGGACGAACGCACCGACACCGCCTATGACGCGCTGCGCTACGACAACCTGCGCGTGCCGTTTTCCGAGGTCATCCGCGAGACCTATTTCACCGGCATCCATCTGGTGCCCGGCAACCTGCGGCTGATGGATTTCGAATACGACACGCCGACGAGCCTCGCCGCGCGCCAGACCGACGAGCTGGGCCTGTTCTTCGAGCGGCTCGATGCGCTGATCGCCTCGGTGGAGGACCGCTTCGACGTGGTCATCCTCGATACTCCGCCCTCGCTCGGCTACACCACCATGGCCGCGCTCTATGCGGCGACGGGGCTGATCATCACCGTGCATCCGGCGATGCTGGACGTGGCCTCCTGCTCGCAGTTCCTGAAGATGATCGCCGACGTGACCACGACGCTGCGCGGCGGCGGGGCGGTGTTCGAGCACGATTTCATCAAGTTCCTGCTGACCCGCGTCAACCCCAATGACGGGCCGCAGAAGATCATGGGCGGCACCATGCGCGGCCTGTTCGGTGCGGACGTGCTGGTCGCCGAAGCGGTGGAATCGACCGCGATCGCGTCCGCCGGCGTCGCCAAGAAGAGCCTTTACGAGATCGAACCCGGCGAGGTCGGCCGGGAAACCCTGAAGCGCGCGCTGGAAAGCGCCGATCAGGTCAATGGCGAGATCCTGGACCTGATCGAGAGGGTGTGGGGACGAAGACCATGAAAAAGTCGATCGTCAAGCTGATGAGCGAGGCCGCCGAAGCGGCGGAAGCCGCCAAGGCTGAAAGAGTGGCGGCAGAGGCCGCGAAGGTCGAAAAATCGGCGGCGGGGGCCGGGAAGGCCGGAAAAGTGGCCGCCGGGGCCGGAATGGCCCCGGAGACGAAGTCGGCGCCCGAAACGGCATCGGCCACGGACGCTGATGCGGCTGCGCCTGTTTCCTCGCCGGCATCTTCCGGCACGCGGCTGCGCGCGCCGGTGGTCAACGCCATGGGCCGGGCGCTTTCCCAGTTGAAGGAGGACAGTGTCGTCTCGCTCGATCCGGGCAAGATCGACCCCTCCCCTTTCCAGGACCGGCTGGAGGGCGACGGCGAGGCGGCGGCCGCGCTTGAGGAGCTGAAACACTCCATCGAGGCGGAAGGGCAGAAGATCCCGGTGCTGGTACGCCCGCATCCCGATCAGCCGGGGCGCTATCAGCTGGCCTACGGGCACCGGCGGCTTTCCGCCATGAAGGCGCTCATGGCCGAGAGCAGGCGGCCGGAAACGGTCAAGATCCGCGCTCACGTGCGCCCGCTCACCGATCAGGAGCTGATCCGGGAGCAGTCGGTGGAGAACGGGGTTCGCGAGAACCTGACCTTCATCGAACAGGCGCTTTGGGCCCGCCAGCTCAAGAGCGCGGGGCTGAAGCAGCGCGACATGCAGCCGATCCTCGGGCTTTCGGAATCCGGCATTTCGCGGCTGCTGTCCGTGGCAGGCGCCATTCCCGCCGACATCGTGCGCGCCATCGGACGGGCGAAGAACGCGGGCCGGCCGGCCTGGATGACGTTCGCCCGGCTTTTGGAGGACCGCAAGGCGGTGGACCGGGTGCGCGCGGCCTTGCGCGACAGACGGCTCGGCCAGATGGAGGGCGCGGAGCGGCTGGCGCTGCTGACCCGTGCCGCGCGCGGAGACCGCACGCGCGGCGGCGATGCTGCGGCCGGCAACATGCGCGCAATCGAGCACGACGGGCGCACGCTCGCCAGACTGAAGAAAACGGCGACGGGCGCGAACCTCGCCCTGCCCTCGTCCGATCACGGCTTCGCCGACTGGCTGGCCGACAATCTCGCCTCGTTCTACGGCGACTTTCTGCGGCAACGGAAAGACGACGAATAGCGCGGGGCGCGCAAGATGGTGCGGACAGTCGGTCCGCGCGGGAAAAGAGCAACGGGAGAAGGAGAGAGAACCGAGTTTCGACGCCCGAACCTGGAGGAAACCGAACTTTCGGGAAAACCGGGCTTTGGAAAAGCAAGCCCTGGAAATGAAACGGGCCCTGAAAATGAAACGGGACTGAACGGCGGCAACCGCTCAGCCCCAAATTTCATGGCCGCAGGGGATTTCGCCCCAACGGAACCGTCAACACTTCCGTTTTAGGCGAAAAGCGAATCACGCGCAAGAGTCCTTGCGCGCGAACGGTATTGCTTTGCCGAAATTCCCCTCTCGCGGCCGTCCGACATCACGCGCCGCCCGTGGCCTGTCCGCCGCGGGCGAACGGAGGACGCATGCCTACCGCAGCAATCGCCTCATTCCGGAAGGTGACGCCCGGCGTCATCGCTTCCGCCCGCCTCGCCATGGCCAACGACGTTCCCCGCGTGACAAAGGGGGAAGTGGCCATTGCGCTGAAGCGCGCCGCCCGCCCGCTCGGCATCGACGGCACCGCCTATCACGTGCTCGACATCCTGCTCGGCCTTTCCAAGGCGCGGGACTGGGAGGCCGGCAACCGGCCGGTCGTGGCCATTTCCAACCGGAAGCTCGCCGAATATGTCGGCCGCAGCGAGCGTACCGTGATCCGGGCGCTGAAACGGCTGGTGGAGGCGGGCATTCTCGCCTATCGCGACAGCTCCACGGGCCGACGCTGGGTGCATCGCAACACCGAGGGCGCCATCGAGCGGGCCTACGGGCTCGATTTCCGCCCCGCGCAGGTGCGCTACGGCGAGATCACGGCGTTGGCGGATGCCTATCAGGCGGAGCTGAACGCCGAGCGTGAGGCGCGCCGGGCCGTTGTGCGCCTGTCGCGGGCAATCCTCGACATCGTGGAAAGCGCGGCGCGCGAGGGGCTCGCCCTCGATCTTTCCCCCTACATGCGCCGTCTGGAAACCGTGATGTCCGCTACCCGTCCCGCACAGGACAAGGCCGCCGATCTCGACGAGCTTTACGAGGCGCTGGTGAGCGCTGTCGCGGAAGGCGGCCAAACCGCCGATCGGGCGTCTGATCCTGCCGGCGATCGCCAGGAGCGGGCCGCCGGCGATGATCTTTCTAGATCCCCTGATATGACAGGCGCGGGTGACATCGACGTCACGCCATTATCTATTACAAACGCTCATCCTCTTCGAAATCCTTGTAACAATGAAAGGACGCCCGCATCCGCGGGCGACATAAAATCAAAGACTGACGGCGGCTTTGCCGCCGAATGGCTCCCGAAAAGGGAGCAAGCGGGCAAGGCAGAGCGAACCGGCAAAGCCCACGGTACGCGGCCGAAGGGCGGCGGCCAACGGAGCAAGGGGAGCGGAGACCGCTCGCCGAACCCTCATCTCAGCGATGTCTCGATTCACCTCATCGAAACCGCTTGCCGGCTCGTTGGGTCCGAACTGGGGCTTTCCCTTTCCAGCTGGAACGATCTTCGCAACGCCGTCGAGGCGCTGCGCCTCGCCGTCGGGGTTTCGCAAAGCGCCTGGGCGTTGGCGGAGGAACGCCTCGGCGGCCAGACGGCGGCGGCAATCCTCATCGTGGTGGTTGAAAAGAGCCTGCGGGAGCCGGACCGGATCGGCTCGCCCGGCGGATATTTCCGCGCCATGGTCGAGCGCGCCGGCGAAGGCCGCCTGAACCTTGCCCGTTCGCTGTTCGGGCTGGCGGCGGAGTAGCGGAGGGGTGGCCGGAGCGCCTGCCGTTTCGCAGGGACGGCCCCCGAACGCCCGGCCGATGCGGTTGCGGGTATCCGCCTTGCCGCTGGCGTCGTGTCGCCTCGTCTGGCGTTGCCGGCGTGAATGCGTCGCCGGCCGAAATGGCATGCGCCCCCCCCCGATCGTAGCTGTTCGAAGGTAATGAAAAAAATTTCATTATTTCCCTGAAAATTTCTTCCCGATTACAGTCGGAGTCTCCGGAAAACGGCCAGATTGCGCGAATTTTTCTTGGGATTTGTTGTGGCACGCCTTTTGCAATTTCTATCTCGCAAAAGGAAACCGTCGAATGACCCATGCCGCAAACACCGCTTTCCGTGCCTTGGATCTTGCGCCGACGCCGGGGGGCATGCCCTCGAAAGTGCGGATGCGGAACCGCCGTCGGAACCGTGGGCGGCGTGCGGCCGTAAGGCTGCTGTTCCGCCGGTCTGTTTGCATCCGGCCGGATAAAACCGCGCCGGAAACCATCCGACCCGAAGAAATCCAGGCTGAAACCGGCGGAAATTCGGAACTTTGCGTGCAGCGCGGGCCACCGGCCGGCGTGAGCGCAAGGCGCTCCTGAACCTCCCTCACATCGCCGCCAGGTCGTTGCGTTCGCGACCGAGGATCTCTTGCCAGTTCGACTTGTCGCGTCGGGGGACAGGGCACCCGCATGCCCGCTTCCGCCCGCCGCAACGATCCCTGCGCAACCGCCCCTTCGTGACGTCATGCACCAGGACAAGTCCACGATGCGGAGTATCGAGACATGTCAAACACAGAAAATATCAGTACCGTCGCAGATGTCGTCGCCGAAGACGCCGCCGCTGCCAAGTCGTCGAAAAGCGGCAAACTCACCCTTCTGCCGCTCGTCGCACTGGTCGTCGGATCGGAGCTTGGCGGAGGCGTTTTCAACCTGCCGCACGACGCCTCGGCCGGAGCCAGTCCCGGCGCGATCATCCTGGGGTGGGCCATTACCGGCATCGGCGTTCTGGCGCTCGCGCTGGTCTACCAGAGCCTGTCGATGCGCAAGCCGGAACTGAATGCCGGTCCTTATGCCTACGCCCGGGCCGGGTTCGGCGATTTCGTCGGCTTCTCCAGCGCCTGGGGCTACTGGATCAGCGCCTTTCTCGGCAACGTGTCCTATGCGGTCGCCATCTTCAGCGCGCTGGCCTTCTTCTTTCCCGTCTTCGGCGCCGGCAACAATCTGGTCTCCGTCATCGGCGCCTCGATCTGCCTGTGGCTGCTGCACACGCTCGTGCTGCGAGGGGTCAGGGAAGCCGCCTTCGTCAACGTGATCACCACGATCGCAAAGCTCGCGCCGCTGCTGCTGTTCATCGTGCTGACGCTGCTGGCCTTCAACTACGACAAGTTCACCTTCAATTTTTGGGGTCAGGCGACCGCCGACGGCTTCACCGGGCTCGGCAGCGTCGTCGGCCAGGTCAAGAGCACCATGCTCGTCACCTTGTGGGTGTTCGTCGGTATCGAGGGGGCGAGCGTCTTCTCCGGTCGTGCCGCGCGGCGCTCCGACGTCGGCCGGGCGACCGTGATCGGCTTCCTCGCCACGCTCGCCATCTACATTCTCGTCTCCCTGCTCTCCACCGGTGTCCTGTCGCAGCCCGAACTGGCGGATCTCCAGGTCCCGGCGATGGCCTACGTGCTGGAGCCGATCGCCGGCAAGTGGGGCTCGGGCCTCATCAATCTCGGCCTCGTCATCTGCGTCGGCGGCGCGTTCCTGAGCTGGACGCTGCTGTGCGCCGAGATCCCCTACGTCTGCGGCAAGGACGGCATCTTCCCGCGCTGGTTCTCGGCGGAAAACGCCAACGGTGCGCCCGTCAACTCGCTTTGGGTGACCAATGGCCTGATCCAGATCTTCCTGATCCTCAGCCTGTTCGCGTCCACCGCCTACCAGTTCTTCTACTCGATCGCGACCGTCGCGATCCTGCCGCCGTACCTCTTCTCCGGCGCCTATGCGCTCAAGATCGCGCTGACGGGCGAGAGCTACGACGAAAACCCCAGGGGCCGCACCAAGGACCTCATCTTCGGTCTGATCGCCACCGTCTACGGCGTCTGGATGCTCTACGCCGCCGGGCCGTCCTTCCTGCTGATGATGACGATCCTCTTTGCCCCCGGAATGGTCGTCTACGTCCTGGCACGGCGCAACGCCAAGGAAAACGGCCGCCTGTTCAACTTCTGGGAAGGCCTGTTCGCGCTGGCGCTCATCGTCGCTGCCTGCATCGCCTGCTGGCTGATCTCCAACGGAACCATCTCGCCGTTCTGAGAAGCGCGAAACGCCTTTCCCGCTTCTCCAACCTCCGACGCGCCCCGCCTGCCCGGGACCGTCGGGCGGGGAGCCGACCGCGCGACCACCAGGCCGGCTCCCCATTCCATCCACTTCCACCGTCGGCAGTGCCTCCGCCGACAAGCCGAAAGAGGAAAAAATGCAAGACTTTGGCCTTTCCCCCAACGGAGCCCAGCCCTGCTCGCCGGAGATGCTGAACTTCTCCGCCGCCGAAGGAACGTCCGCGTTCGGCGTCCATTCCGAATGCGGCCGGCTCAGGACCGTGATCGTCTGCCGTCCCGGTCTCGCCCAGAAGCGCCTGACGCCGGAGAACTGCAAGGAGTTGCTGTTCGATGACGTTCTCTGGGTAGCCGAAGCGCAGAAGGAACACGCCGAATTCGTGCAGATGATGCGCGGCCGCGGCATCGAGGTTCTCGAGTTCCACGACCTTCTCGCCGACGTCCTGAACACGGCCCAGGGCCGCGCCTACATTCTCGACCGCCGCGTCACGCCCGGTTTCGTCGGCACGGCCATGTGCAAGGACATCCGCGCCTGGCTCGATGAAATGCCCTCGCGGCTTCTGGCCGAGCATCTGATCGGCGGCATCGCCTGTTCGGAGCTGCCCTTCGAGGCGCACGGCCTCGTCGCCGGTTCCATGGAGCCGGACGATTTCGTCTTCGCGCCGCTGCCCAACTCGCTCTTCATGCGCGACAGCTCCTGCTGGATCTATGAGGGCGTGACCGTCAATCCGATGTACTGGCCGGCGCGCCGGCAGGAATCGCTGCTGCTCGCCGCGGTCTACAAGTTCCATCCGCGCTTCGGCGAGGGCGGGGCCCGCATCTGGTGGGGCGATCCCGACCGCAACACCGGCAACGCCACCCTGGAGGGCGGCGACGTCATGCCGATCGGCAATGGCGTGGTGCTCGTCGGCATGGGAGAGCGGACCACCCCGCAGACGGTCGGCGAGCTCGCCCGGACCCTGTTCAAGGCGGAAGCCGCCGAACGGGTCATCGCCTGCCAGATGCCCAAGTCCCGCGCGGCGATGCATCTCGACACGGTGTTCACGGTCTGCGACCGCGATGTCGTCGACGCCTATATCCCGGTTTGCGAGCAGATCCACTGCTGGAGCCTGCGGCCCGGCGATCGCGACGACGAGGTGGATTACCAGTCGGAGACCCGGCCTTTCCTCACCGCCGAGGGCACCGGCATCGCGGCCGAAGCCATGGGCCAGCAGAACCTGCGGGTCGTCACTCCCGGCGCGACTGCCGATGCCTACGAGCAGCAGCGCGAGCAGTGGGACGACGGCGCCAATGTCGTCGCACTCGAGCCGGGTGTCGTCGTCGCCTACGAGCGCAACGAACTGACCAATTCCGCCCTGCGCGCGGCGGGCGTGGAAGTCATCGCGATCAGGGGAAGCGAACTGGGCCGCGGCCGTGGCGGGGGCCACTGCATGACCTGCCCCGTGTTGCGCGATCCCGTCGCTCTCTAACCAGTCTTCATCAGGAGTTCGAAAATGTCTTTAAACCTTCGTGACCGGTCCCTGCTGACCGTCCAGGACTACAGCCAGCGCGAGTTCAGGTACCTGCTCGACCTCGCCCGCGATCTGAAGCGGGCGAAGTACGCCCACACCGAGCAAGAACATCTCAAGGGCAAGGAAATCGCCCTCATCTTCGAGAAGACCTCGACCCGCACCCGCTGCGCCTTCGAGGTCGCGTGCCACGACCAGGGCGCGCATGTGACCTATCTCGATCCTGCGGGCTCGCAGATGGGGCACAAGGAATCCGTCAAGGACACGGCCCGCGTTCTGGGGCGGATGTACGACGCCATCGAGTTCCGCGGCTATTCGCAGGAATCGGTGGAGCAGCTCGCCGCCTTCTCCGGCGTGCCGGTCTACAACGGCCTCACCGACGAGTATCACCCGACCCAGATCCTCGCCGATCTGATGACCATGCGCGAGTACACCGACAAGCCGCTCAACCAGATCAAGTTCGCCTATGTCGGCGACACCCGGTCCAACATGGGCCACTCGCTCATGCTGGGCGGCTGCCTGATGGGCATGGACGTGCGCCTTGCGGGTCCTGAGGTGCTGTGGCCGGCCGATACCTACCAGTCGCAGGCGCGCAGCCTGCAGGCAAAGCACGGTGCCCGCCTCACCATTACCGAGGATGTTTGCGCGGCGGTGAAGGATGTCGACTTCGTCTACACCGACGTGTGGGTCTCCATGGGCGAGCCCAAGGAGGTATGGGGCGAGCGCATCGAGCTTCTGAAGCCCTATCAGGTCAACGAGAAGCTGATGGCGGCGACGGGCAATCCGCAGGTGAAGTTCCTGCATTGCCTTCCGGCCTTCCACAATCTGGAGACCAAGGTCGGCCAGGAGATCTTCGAGCAGTTCGGGCTGAACGGAATGGAGGTGACGGAGGACGTCTTTGAGTCCGAGCAGAACCTCTCGTTCGAGCAGGCCGAGAACCGCATGCACGCCATCAAGGCGCTTCTCGTCGCGACACTGGGGGATTGATCTCATGCGTATTCTGGTCGCACTGGGCGGCAACGCCCTGCTTTGCCGCGGCGAGCCGATGACGGCGGAGGCGCAGCGCGCCAATGTCCGCATCGCCTCGCAGTCCCTTGCAACGATCTGCCCGGGCAACGAGGTGATCGTCACCCACGGCAACGGTCCGCAGGTCGGACTGCTGTCGCTGCAGGGCCATGCCTACGACCCCAGCTCGCTCTTTCCCCTCGACGTTCTGGGGGCGGAGACGGAAGGCCTGATCGGCTACATGATCGAGCAGGAACTGGGCAACCTGCTGCCGTTCGAGGTGCCGTTCGCAACCGTGCTGACGATGACCGAGGTCGATCGCGGCGATCCCGCCTTCAAAAACCCGACCAAGTTCATCGGTCCGGTCTATTCGAAGCAGGAGGCGGACGATCTGGAGAAGGAGAAGGGCTGGATCTTCCGGCAGGATGGCAACAAGTGGCGCCGCGTCGTGCCCTCGCCCAAGCCGAAGCGGATCTTCGAGATCCGGCCGATCGAATGGCTCCTGGAGAAGGGGGCGATCGTCGTCGCGGCCGGTGGCGGTGGCATTCCCACCGCTTACGGAGATGACGGCAAGCTCGCCGGCGTGGAGGCGGTTATCGACAAGGATCTGTGCTCGGATCTCCTGGCACGTGAACTCGATGTCGACATGTTCGTGATGGCGACGGATGCCGATGCCGTGTTCCTCGACTGGGGGACGCCCGAGGCCCGCTCGATCCGTCGCGCCTCCCCCGACGCGATGGCCGCCCATGCCTTCCCCGCCGGCTCCATGGGGCCGAAGGTCGAGGCGGCGTGCAACTTCGCACGCCTGACCGGCAAGCCGGCGGTCATCGGCGCGCTGAAGGATCTGCCGGCGCTCGTTCGCGGCGAAGCTGGGACGACGATCACGAGCGCCGAGGTGGGCGAAACCCTTTACGAACCGGAATTTGCGTAAAGGCCGCCCGCCCCGGCCGGCCGGCTGCCGATGTCGATGACGTCGGCGGCTGGCCGGCCTGTGCTGCGCGCGAGGTCGACGCCGACCGTAACCTCGACACCGGCTGTAACGATGCCGCGCGGCGCTACAAATCATCACATGCGGCGCCGTTCGGCGCCCGTGCACAAGGGCCGCCGCATTGTTTGTGGCATAGTGTGATCGCGTTGAAGAAAAAGCCGAAAACGAAAAAGCGCAGGCGACACATGTTCTCCCCATCCCGTCGGCCGGTGGCTGGCCCCCACCTTGCGAACCGTCGCCGGATGTCGTCGGTCGATACAGCCCGACGCACGTCCGGCCCCGGGGCCGGCGTCATGAATCGAGAGGGCAACGCGCCATGTGGCAGGGCAGGCGATTCTCGCTTTTTCTCCGCGCCGGAACCGGTGCGGCGGGCGGCAGGGGGCGCGTCATGAGGCTGGCCAGAACCGTTGGCTTCGTCGTCGTGCTGGCCTGCGCGATCCTGCTGATCGCCAACTATCTGGTGGAGAACACCTACGGCCTCAACCTGAAGGAATATGTCAGATATTCCGCCGACTACACGAGCGAGGAAAAAGACTATCTGAAATCGCATGGCCGGTTGATCTATGGAACGGATGCGAGTTCCCCGCCGCTGAGCTACATCGATCCGAGATCCGGCCAGTACAAGGGCATCGTCATCGACTATGTGAACAGTCTGTCGGTGGAGCTGGGGATCGAGATCGAGTTCGTTCCCTCCGTCTGGTCGGATGCGCTGTTGAAGCTGAAGGAGGGCGAGACCGACCTTTGCGACATCTCCGTCAGCCCCGAGCGCGCTGAGACCTATTCCTTCGCCCATCCGATCTACAGGCTGCGCGGCGCCATCCTGTCGCGGCGCGATGCCGGCCCGATCCAGACGCTGGCAGGGCTTCGGGGCAAGCGCATCATCCTGACCAAGGGCGATTACGCAGAGGACTTCCTGCACGACGCGGGCGTCAAGGCCACGTTCGTCCATGCCGACAGCCAGGCGGAAAGCATCGCGCTTCTGCTGGCCGGCAAGGGCGATGCGGTGGTGGGCGACGAGCCGGTGCTTCTCTACTACCTGAACCAGGAGCAGGCGCACGGCCAGCTCAGCCTGTCGGACCGCACCCTCTACGAGCAGGACGTGGTGCTGGCCACCCGCAAGGGCAACGACCGGCTGGTCAGCATCATCAACAAGGGCATCCTGCACCTGAAGAAGGCGGACATCATCAACCGCCTGCAGCAGAAATGGATGGGGGTGACCTCGCCCATCGAGGAGGGCTCCAACCAGCGCCGCGCGCTGATCTGGACGATGGCCTCCATCGTTCTGCTGGCGGCCGTCGCCTTCCTGTTCCAGACCGTTCATCAGCGCATGAAGGAGGAAATCGCGAAGAGAACCGAAGAGATCGCCTACCGCAAGCTGGAGCTGGAGAAGATTCTGGAGAACATCCCCTACATGATCTTCATCCTCGATCACGCCCGCAAGATCCTGAACGCGAATTTCAGCCTGGAGAAATACCTGGGCACGGCGCGCGAGAAGCTGAAGGAGCATTCCATCGCCGAGTTTCCCGAGCTCGCCTTTCTCACCGAAAACGACGCCATGGTGGAGGGCGTGTTCCGCGACGGGGAAAGCCGGGAGGCGCAGATCCCGTTCCGCGACAGCATCCTGAGGGTGGCGCTCTATCCGGTCGAGGACAAGGATCAGGTGGTGAACATCATCGTCACGGTGAAGGACGTGACGAAGGAGAAGGAGGACGAGTCCAAGCTGATCCTGGAAAACAAGATGGCGGCCATCGGCGAACTCGCCACCGGCATGGCGCACGAGATCCGCAATCCGCTCGGCCTGATCCGCTCCTACAGCTACCTCATCCGCAACGCCCAGCCCCAGGGGGCGGCCGCGCAGCCCGAAAGCATCGCCAGCTACCTGACGGTGATCGACAACTCGATCGAGCGCGCGAACACCATCATCTCCAACCTGCTGAATTTCTCGCGCCTTTCGGGCGACGAGCGCGACACGTTCAGCCTTCATGCTCTGGGCACCGAGCTGTTCGCGCTCGGCCGCAAGACCTACGAGATCGCGGGGATAGAGACGGCGCTGGATGTGCCTGAAACGCTGCTTCTCCACTCCAACCTGGAGAGCATGAAGCACATCCTGATCAACCTGCTTTCCAATGCCATCGACGCGATGCCGGAGGGCGGGACGCTCAGGCTTGCGGCCACGACCAGGGGCGCGAACGCGTTCATCACCGTGTCCGATACGGGGGTTGGCATTTCCGAGGAGCACATCAAGTCGCTTTTCCTGCCGTTCTTCACCACGAAGGGGCCCAACAAGGGGACGGGGCTCGGGCTCTACATCGTCTACAACGAGGTTCAGAAGCTGGGAGGAGAGATCAGCGTGAAGACAAAGCCGGGCGAGGGGACGGCATTTACAGTCAGACTGAGAGGCGTGGCATGAAACCGGGACTGTCTATACTCGTCGTGGACGACGAGGCGGAGTACCGACAACTCTTCCGCATCCTTCTGAGAGATGCCGGCCACGAGGTGGATGATGCGGCTAGCGCCGCCGATGCGCTGGCAAAGCTCGCCGCCAACACCTACGACCTTGTTCTGAGCGATCTGGTCATGCCGAACATGGACGGCATCGGGCTGCTTCGCGCGATAAAGGCGATGGGCGTGGCGGCGGAGGTCATCATCGTGACCGGCTACGGCTCCATCCGCAACGCGGTGGAGGCGATCCGCTCCGGGGCGTTCAGCTATTTCATCAAGGGAACGGATCCCGGCGAGCTGCTGCACGAAATCGAGAAGATCCATCGGCTGAAGCAGATCGTGCGCACGCATCTGGACCTCAACGAACCGCTTTTGAGTGCCAGCGCCAGCCCCAAGATGCGTCAGGTGGAGCATGTGGTGGAGAAGGTCGCGGGGACCGACCTGTCGGTGCTGCTCAGCGGCGAGTCTGGCGTGGGAAAGGAAGTCCTGGCCCGCCACATCCACGACAACAGCCTGCGCCGGGACGGCCCTTTCGTGGCCATCAACTGCCAGGCCTTTCCCGAAAACCTGCTTGAGGCGGAGCTGTTCGGTTACGAGAAGGGCGCGTTCACGGGCGCGGTCGGGCGGCGGGTCGGCCGCTTCGAGGAGGCGCAGGGGGGAACGTTCTTTCTCGACGAGGCGCTGGAGCTGTCGCCGGCCATTCAGGTGAAGCTCTTGCGGGTTCTGGAAAGCCGGTCGATCGAGCGGCTCGGCAGCAACAAGAGCATCGACGTGGACATCCGCCTGATCTCCGCGACGAACAGGAACGTCAAGGAGGAGATCGCCACCGGCCGGTTCCGGCAGGATCTGCTTTTTCGCATCAACGCGGTCAACATCCAGATCCCGCCGCTCAGGGAGCGCCGCGAGGATCTGGACACGTTCATCTCCTATTTCGTCGCCCGCTTCAGCCGCAAGTACGACCGGACGGTGACCGCCATCAGCGACGAGGCCTCCCAGTTCCTGAAGACCTATCCGTTTCCGGGCAACGTGCGCGAGCTCAGCAACATCATCGAGAAGCTCGTCGTGTTCTCGCAGGACGGGCGGATCGAACTGGACGAGTCCGTCGTGCCCACCGACTACGCCCAGCCCCAAAACGGCATCGACTCGCGCTCCTTGAGGGAACTGAGGAAGGAAACCGAAAAGAGTTACATCGAGAAGGTTCTCGGTCACTACAACTACGACATCGGCGAGGCGGCCAACCATCTGGGCATCACCAAGCGGCATCTGTTCAACAAGATCAGCGAATTCGGCCTGAAGTACTAGAGCAATTCATGGACAGACAGAAGCAAGTCGCCCATCCTTCGAGATGCCCGGTCACGCGGGCTCCTCAGGATGATGTTGTGTTTGTGGCTGGTTTGGTGAACGACGGCCACGTTCGCAACGTCCTACTCAGTGTCTGGCCCTAAAATGGTAACCGGTTCTTCGCGTCGAAGTCTAAGCGCTTTCATACCTCTCCATCGTCATCACCCGGCGAAGCCCGGGTGATCCAGCGTGCGCCCCGAATGCTGCGACTGGAGGTGGATTGCCCGGACTTCGCCGGGCAATGACGGCGGTGGGGCATGAGCGTGAAAGGTTGAAGGCGCACAACCGGCTACCATTCTCGTGTCAGACTTTGAAGAGGCCTGAAAAGGCCGTCTCGAAGGATGGGCCACAACACAAATGCACGCGTTCTGATTCCGCCGAACCATGAAATGCTGGAGCATATCCCGATCAGATTGAACCAATCCGATCTGGCCGACAGGAAGCGGCTTTGGCGGTGGGCCCCTGCCCGTCCCGGTTCATGAATCTCTGTTCACGGGGCTGCGTTCAGGGGGCCGGATCCTGGCCGCCGCGTCCTGACGGGATCTTGCGCCGGATCAGCTGCCGCACCCGGCGCACCGCAGGCGAGGGCTCGACGTCGCGCAGGTAGATCAGCGAATAGGGCACCACGGCCATGTCGCGGCCGGCGTCGATGCACCGGATGCGGCCGCCGAAGGCGTTCTGCGAGGCGTAGAAATCGGCCGCGGAGCGGGCGATCGGGGCGATCGCGTTGGTCTCGCAGATGATCGCGAGCGTCAGCAGCATCGAGGAGGTGCTCAGGATGCGCTCCGGCGGCCGGTAGCCGTTGCGCAGCAGATAGGCCTCCACGGTGCGGCGCAGCAACCCGTCCTCCGGCTGCATCACCCAGTCGTAGGCCAGGCAATCCGCCATCGTCGGATCGGCGCGGCGCGACAGCGGATGCTCCAGCCGGGCGATGAGCGAGACCGGCTCCGGCCCGATCTCGTCGAGAGCGACGGTGCGCGTTTCCATGCCGTCGGGAACCCGGCCGATATAGAAATCGAGATCGCCGGCAATGAGCGCGTCGCCGAGCTTGTTGCTGGTATCGACCAGCACCGAAAGCTCGATTTCGGGATAGGTCACGCGCAATTCGCGGATCACCGGCAGCACCAGCTGCACCGCCGGCCCGGTCACGCTGCCGATGCGCACCGTGCCGCGCTCGCCGCTCTCGATGGCGGCGATTTCGTGCTGCACCGCATCGAGGCCGCGCAGGGTCTGGCGCGCCCGCTCCGCCAGCGCCTCGCCCGCCGGCGTCAGGGTCACACCGCGGGCATGGCGGTTGTAGAGCCGGGCGCCGACCGTCTTTTCCAGATCCGACAGCAGACGCGAGGCGGCCGGCTGGGTCATCGCCACCTGCACGGCGGCGGCCGAGACCTGACGGGTTTCCGACAGCGCCAGCAAAAGCCGCAGCTGCGACAGCCGCAACCCCCGCCGGATCAACTCGTCGCGTACGGTGAACCCGCCTTTTGCCGAAGGGGCCGTATCCATCTGCGATATTCCAAAAAGAGTATAACTAAATCCGGAATGCGTATTTGATTGTTATAGCGGCAAGGAGCAACGTGCAATGATCACGGGTTCCGGAGGGGAATCCATGAAAAGAATCCGGCGCACCGCAGCCAATGCGGAACAGTCGGGACCGGGAGGGAAAAATGCATTTGACCAGACGCGCCTTCGGCGCGGCCGCGATTTCTGTTTCGATTTCCATTGCGCTTGCCGCCCCTGCTATTGCGCAGGACAAGGGATATGTCGGCATCGCCATGCCCACAAAGTCGTCCGCCCGCTGGATCGACGACGGCAACAACATGGTGAAGCAGTTTGAGGTGGCCGGTTACACCACCGACCTGCAATATGCCGAGGACGACATCCCCAACCAGCTCGCCCAGATCGAGAACATGATCACCAAGGGCGTGGACGTTCTCGTCATCGCCGCGATCGACGGCACCACGCTGACGAGCGCGCTGGCGAACGCCGCGGCCGCCAATATCAAGATCGTCGCCTATGACCGGCTGATCCGCGACAGCGGCGATGTCGACTATTACGCCACCTTCGACAATTTCAAGGTCGGCGTGCAGCAGGCCGAAACGCTGGTTTCCGGGCTGAAAGAGCGGTTTCCCGACACCAGGCCCTGGAACGTGGAGCTGTTCGGCGGCAGCCCCGACGACAACAACGCCTACTTCTTCTACAACGGCGCCATGTCGGTGCTGCAGCCGCTGATCGACGAGGGCCAGATCGCCATTCCCTCCGGCCAGCGCGGCATGGATACGGTCGGCACGCTGCGCTGGGACGGCTCGGTCGCCCAGGCGCGGATGGACAATCTGCTGTCGGCCTACTACACCGACCGGAAGGTCAACGGGGTGCTTTCGCCCTATGACGGCCTGTCCATCGGCATCATCTCCTCGCTGCAGGGCGTCGGCTACGGCTCGGGCGACATGAAGATGCCGATCATCACCGGCCAGGATGCGGAGGTTCCCTCCGTCAAGGCGATCCTGCGCGGCGCGCAATATTCCACCATCTTCAAGGACACCCGCGAACTCGCCCGCGTGACCGTCGGCATGGTGGACGCGCTGCTCACCGGCGGCCAGCCGGAGATCAACGACACCAAGACCTACGACAACGGCGTGAAGGTCGTGCCCTCCTACCTGCTGGAGCCGGTTCCGGTGACGGCGAAGAACTGGGAGAGCGTGCTGATCGAGAGCGGCTACTACACCCGAGACCAGATCAAGTAGCACCGCCGCCGCCGATCCGCGAAAGGCGCCGGCAAAGTCGCCTGCGCGGGCCGGAGCGGTTCAGCAGGTCGTCGTCTCGGTTTTCCCGAAATCGACAGCCGCCGGGGCTGGCCATGTGCCGGCCCCCTGCCCCAGCCCCCTGGCCCCGGCTTGCCCTGTTTCGGCCGGCCGTGGCACGCGATGACCCGCCCTGCCCGGCCGCCTGCGGCGGATCTCTTCGAAAAGACGCGAGGATCCGATGTCGCCGATACTCGAAATGCGCGAAATCACCAAGGAATTCCCGGGCGTCAAGGCGCTTGACCGGGTGACCCTTTCGGTTGCCGAGGGCGAGATCCATGCCGTCGTCGGCGAGAACGGGGCGGGCAAGTCGACGCTGATGAAGGTGCTGTCCGGCGTCTATCCGCACGGCAGCTACGAGGGCGAGATCGTTTTCGACGGCGCCCCGCGCACCTTCCGCTCCATCCGCGACAGCGAGGATCTGGGGATCATCATCATCCACCAGGAACTGGCGCTGATCCCGCTTCTGTCGGTGGCGGAAAACATCTTTCTCGGCAACGAGCGCGCGCGCGCCGGCATCATCGACTGGCGCGAGACGCACGAGCGCGCCGGCGAGCTTCTGGCCCGCGTCGGGCTGAACGAGAACCCGGAGACGATCGTCGAACAGCTCGGCCTCGGCAAGCAGCAGCTCGTCGAGATCGCCAAGGCGCTGTCGAAGAACGTCCGCCTGCTGATCCTCGACGAGCCGACCTCCTCGCTGAACGAGAGCGACAGCGAGAAGCTTCTGGATCTGCTCGTCGACTTTCGCGGCAAGGGCATCACCTCGATCCTGATCTCGCACAAGCTGAACGAGGTCTCCAAGGTCGCCGACACGATCACGGTCTTGCGCGACGGGTCCGCCGTGGCGCGCATGGCGTGTGCCGACGGCGTCGACGAGGACGACATCATCCGCAACATGGTCGGCCGCTCGCTGCAGGACCGCTACCCGCCGCGCAGGCCGGGCGAACCGGGCGGGATCGCGATGGAAGTCCGCAACTGGACCGCCTGTCACCCGCTGCACCCGGATCGCCGGGTGGTCGATAATGTCAGCTTCAACGTGCGCAAGGGCGAGGTGCTGGGCATCGCCGGGCTGATGGGGGCCGGGCGCACGGAACTCGCCATGAGCCTCTTCGGCCGCAGCTACGGACGCAACATTTCCGGCGAGGTCGCAATCAACGGCGAACCCGCCGACGTCTCCACCGTGCAGCGGGCCATCGCCGCCGGCATCGCCTACGCCACCGAGGACCGCAAGACCTACGGCGTCATCCTCGACGACACGATCCGGCGCAACGTGCCGCTCGCCAATCTTCCAGCGGTTGCCCGCAACGGCATCGTGGAGCGTCACCGCGAGGCGGAGGTGGGCGAACACTACCGCGACCGGCTGGCGATCAAGTCCTCGTCCGTCGAACAGGCCGTCGTCGATCTGTCGGGCGGCAACCAGCAGAAGGTCGTGCTGTCCAAGTGGCTCTTCGCCGATCCGGACATCCTGATCCTCGACGAGCCGACGCGGGGCATCGACGTCGGCGCGAAATTCGAGATCTACACCGTGATCCGCGACCTCGCCGCCCAGGGCAAGGCGATCATCGTGATCTCGTCGGAACTGCCTGAACTGCTTGGGATTTCAGACCGCATCTACGTGATGAGCGAAGGCCGGTTCGTGGGCGAAATGCCGGCGGCCGAAGCGAGCCAGGAGAAGATCATGGCAAGGATTGTCAAGTCGGGAGCAGAGGCGGGGGCAGCCGCATGAGCGACACGACCACACCGATCGTCGTTGCCGACAGGCCCGAAACCTCCAGATCCGGGGGCGGCAAATCCGGCTGGCACTTTCTGAAAGGGCACCTGCGCGAATACGGCATCCTGATCGCGCTGGTCGCCATCATGGCCTTCTTTCAGGTCGCGACCGACGGCATCCTGCTGAAGCCGGTGAACCTGACCAATCTCATCCTGCAGAATTCCTACATCGTCATCATGGCGGTGGGCATGCTGCTGGTGATCGTGTGCGGCCATATCGACCTGTCGGTCGGCTCGGTGCTGGGATTCATCGGCGCGCTCGCGGCGGTGATGATCGTGCAATGGGGGATGCCGTGGCCGGTCGCCTGCCTTCTCTGCCTCGCCGCCGGCGCGCTGATCGGCATGGCGCAGGGCTTCTGGGTCGCCTATTTCCGCATCCCCTCCTTCATCGTCACGCTTGCCGGCATGCTGGTCTTCAAGGGCCTGACGTTGTGGCTGCTCGCCGGCCAGTCGGTGGGCCCCTTCCCGCCGCATTTCCGGCTCATCGCCTCCGGCTTCGTGCCCGACATTTTTTCCGGCGAACATCTGAACCTGTTCTCGCTCGTCGTCGGCATCGCGGTGGCCGGCCTGCTGCTGTGGCTCGCCATGCGCACCCGCGCCCAGCAACGCAACGTCGGCGCGGAGGTCGAGCCCTTCGCCTTCTTCGCCGCGCGAAACCTGCTGATCTTCGCCGCCCTCGTCTACATGTCCTGGCTCATGGCGGGCTTTCGCGGGCTGCCTAACGTCTTCGTCGTCATGGCGCTCCTGATCGCGATCTACGCCTTCCTGACCAACCGCACGACCTTCGGCCGCCGCATCTACGCCATCGGCGGCAACGAGAAGGCGGCGTCGCTGTCGGGCATCAATTCCAAGCGGCTGACCTTTCTGACCTTCGCCAACATGGGCATGCTCGCGGCCCTTGCCGGCCTCGTCTTCGCCGCCCGTCTCAATACCGCGACGCCCAAGGCCGGCGTCGCCTTCGAACTCGACGTGATCGCGGCCGTCTTCATCGGCGGCGCCTCCATGTCCGGCGGGGTCGGCACGGTCGTCGGCGCCGTGGTGGGGGCCTTCATCATGGGGGTCATGAACAACGGCATGTCGATCCTCGGCATCGGCATCGACTGGCAGCAGGTCATCAAGGGGCTGGTTCTGCTGGCCGCGGTGATCTTCGACGTCCTGAACAAGCAGAAGGGGTGAAGCCATGCTGCTGTCGCAATATTCCCGGGCGGGCGGAACCCCGCAGATCGTCGTGCGCGAGGGAACCGAAGCCTACGAGGTCAAGACCGACCTGTGCCTTTACGCGCTCGCGCTCGACTGCATCGAAACGGGCCAGCCGCTGCGCGAGCGGATCGCCGCGCTCGGCGTCAGGGACGCGGTGGACATCGAGGCGCTTTATGCCGCCGGCAGGCTTCTGCCGCCGGTGACCCATCCCGATCCCGCCCATCTCCACATCACCGGCACCGGGCTCACGCATCTGGGCTCGGCGGCAACGCGTGCGGAAATGCACAAGGCGGCGCAAGAGCACGAGACCGACAGCATGCGGATGTTCCGGCTGGGTCTTGAGGGCGGCAAGCCTGCGAACGGTGCCGCCGGGGTGCAGCCGGAATGGTTCTACAAGGGCAACGGCTTCGCGCTCGCGGCCCCCGGCGCGCCGCTGGAGGCGCCGGAGTTTGCCGAGGACGGCGGCGAGGAACCGGAAATCGCCGGGATCTACCTGATCGCCGCCGACGGAACGCCGGTGCGGCTCGGCTGGGCGCTGGCGAACGAGTTCTCCGACCATGTCATGGAACGGCGGAACTATCTCTATCTCGCCCATTCCAAACTGCGTCCCGCGGCCATCGGCCCGGAACTGCTGATCGGCGAGCTGCCGGACCATATCGAGGGCCGCTCGCGGATCCGGCGGGGCAACGAGACGATCTTCGAAGAGCCGTTTTTATCGGGCGAGGCCAACATGAATCATTCGCTGGCAAACCTCGAACACCACCATTTCAAGTACAAGCTGTTCCGTCAGCCGGGCGATCTGCATGTGCACATGTTCGGAACGGCGACGCTGTCCTTCGCCGCCGGCATCGCGCCGCGCGACGGCGACGTCTTCGAGATCGAGGCGGAGCCGTTCGGCCTGCCCTTGCGCAATCCGCTGGCCTTCGCGCCGCTCGCCCGCCCCGAGCCGCGCGTCGAGATCCGCGCGCTGTGAGGGACCCGATGGCATTCCGACCGGCCGCATGGCCCCGCAAGCTCAGATCGCAGGAATGGTACGGCGGCACGTCGCGCGACAACATCTATCATCGCGGCTGGCTGAAGAACCAGGGTTACCCGCACGACCTGTTCGATGGCCGGCCGGTGATCGGCGTGCTCAACACCTGGTCGGAGCTGACGCCGTGCAACGGCCATCTGCACGAGCTGGCGCAGAAGGTGAAGGCGGGCATCTGGGAGGCCGGCGGATTTCCGCTGGAAGTACCGGTCTTCTCGGCGTCGGAGAACACGTTCCGCCCGACCGCCATGATGTACCGCAACCTCGCCGCCATGGCGGTGGAGGAGACCATGCGCGCCCAGCCCATCGACGGCGCGGTGCTGCTGGTGGGCTGCGACAAGACCACGCCGTCGCTCCTGATGGGGGCGGCCTCCACCGATATCCCGTCGATCGTCGTCTCCGGCGGGCCGATGCTGAACGGCTGGTTCCGGGGTGAGCGGATCGGCTCGGGCACGGCGCTGTGGCAGATGTCGGAGGACATCAAGGCGGGCAAGATCAGCCGGGAGGATTTTCTGGAGGCCGAACAGGCGATGAGCCGGTCGTCGGGCACCTGCAACACGATGGGCACGGCCTCCACCATGGCCTCCATGGCCGAGGCGCTGGGAATGGCGCTGTCCGGCAATGCCGCCATTCCCGCCGTCGATGCGCGCCGGCGTGTGATGGCGCAGATGACGGGACGGCGCATCGTGCAGATGGTCAAGGACGACCTCAAGCCCTCCGACATCCTGACGCGGCAGGCGTTCGAGAACGCGATCCGCACCAACGGCGCGATCGGCGGCTCGACCAATGCGGTCATCCATCTTCTGGCGCTCGCCGGCCGCGTGGAGGTGCCGCTGACGCTCGACGACTGGGACCGGCTCGGCCGCGACGTGCCGACCATCGTCAACCTGATGCCGTCGGGCGACTATCTGATGGAGGAATTCTTCTATGCCGGCGGCCTGCCCGTCGTCCTGAAGCGTCTGGGCGAGGCCGGGCTGCTCCACCGCGACGCGCTGACGGTGTCGGGCAAATCCATCTGGGAGGAGGTCGGCGACGCGGTGAACTGGAACGAGGACGTGATCCGGCCTGCGGAGCGGGCGCTGGCGTCATCGGGCGGGATCGCCGTGCTGAAGGGAAATCTGGCGCCCGGCGGCGCGGTGATCAAGCCGTCCGCGGCCTCCGCGCACCTGATGAAGCATCGCGGCCGCGCCGTGGTCTTCGAGGATATCGACGCCTACAAGGCGCGGATCGACGACGAGGCGCTCGACATTGACGAGACCTGCGTGATGGTTCTCCAGAACTGCGGCCCGAAGGGCTATCCGGGCATGTCGGAAGTCGGCAACATGGGCCTGCCGCCCAAGGTGCTGAGGAAGGGCATCACCGACATGGTGCGCATATCGGACGCGCGCATGTCCGGCACCGCCTACGGCACGGTGATCCTGCATGTGTCGCCCGAAGCCGCCGCCGGCGGGCCGCTCGCCATCGTGCGCAGCGGCGACATGATCGAGATCGATGTGGAGGCCCGCTCCCTCCATCTCGATCTGCCGGACGAGGAGATCGCCGCGCGCCTTGCCGAGTGGCGCGCGCCGGAAGGGCCGCCTGAACGGGGCGGCTACACCCGTCTTTATTACGACAACGTCGAAGGTGCCGACACGGGTGCCGATTTCGTCTTTCTCAAGGGCCGCCGCGGCCGGGAGGTACCACGTGACAGCCACTAGCATCGCGCTTGTGGGCATCGGCAAGATCGCCCGCGACCAGCACGTCCCGGCACTTGCGGCCTCGCCCGCCTTCGAGCTGGCGGCAACCGTCAGCCGGTCCGGCGGCGTCGATGGCGTGCAGAATTTCGACAGTGTCGAGGCGCTGGTCCGCGAGCGGCCGGATATCCGCGTCGTCAGCTTCTGCACCCCGCCGCAGGTCCGCTACCCGGGCGCACGCGCCGCACTCGATGCGGGCTGCCATGTGATGCTGGAAAAGCCGCCGGGTGCGAGCCTGTCGGAGGTTCACGCGCTTGAGGCGCTGGCGGCCGACAAGGGCCTGACGCTGTTCGCCACATGGCATTCTCGCCACGCGGCTTCGGTCGCGGCGGCGAAGGCGTGGCTTGCGGGCAGAAAGGTGACGTCGGTCCGTATCGACTGGAAGGAGGACACCCGCGTCTGGCATCCGGGACAGCGCTGGATCTGGCAGGCCGGCGGGCTCGGCATCTTCGATACCGCGATCAACGCCTTCTCGATCCTGACGGAGATATTGCCGGTGCCGGTTCACGTGAGCGGTGCGGACCTGCGGTTTCCGGGCAATTGCGAGACGCCGATCGCCGGCGAGGTCCGCATGGACGGCCCCGCCGGCCCGCTCGTCGTCGCCGATCTCGACTTTCTCCACGAGGGCGATCCGTTCTGGCGCCAGACCATCGAGACCGACGCCGGTACTCTGACGCTCGACCAGGGCGGCGCGATCATGGAGATCGACGGCGTGCGGCATGCCGGCGAAAACTGGGAAAAGCCCGGCATCCACGGCGAATATGACGGGCTTTACGCGAAACTCGCCGATCTTCTGGAGGCCGGTGCCTCGGAGGTCGATCTTCGTCCGATGACGCTGGTCGCCGACGCCTTCACGCTCGGCCGCCGGCTTGAGGCGCCGGACTTCTTCGATCCGGCGCTTGCCGAGGGCTGACGATCCGGCGATGCGACCGATGGGAAAGGAGGAGAGGCTCGTCGAAGGAGGATTGGGCTTTGCGGACGGATCCCGGGGCGGTGGAAAGGCGCGGGGCGCAAGCCGTGAGCACCCCTCTCCCCCCTTGTGGGGGAGATGTCACGCCTTCGCGTGACAGAGGGGGGTAACGCCGCTTGCTCCGTGTCTGCCGCCATACCCCCCTCTGTCGACCCTAGGTCGACATCTCCCCCGCAAGGGGGGAGAGGGGAACAAGTGGCGTACGTTCGGCGTCCATCTGAACACGCCAAACCAGGGGAGAGACGAACGCTTTGAATAATTGAATTCATCCATCGAGACGGACGGGAGCTCTCCGTTTCGGTTCATTGAAGAGGGAGGAGACGACATGAGGAATTTTCTGACAGCGGTCGCGCTGGCGGCCTTCGGCGCATCGGCTGCACTCAGCCAGACCGCGCTCGCCCAGACCGTGGGCTTTTCGCAGATCGGATCGGAATCCGGCTGGCGCGCGGCGGAGACGACGCTGACCAAGCAGCAGGCCGAAGAGCGCGGCATCACCCTGAAATTCTCCGACGCCCAGCAGAAGCAGGAAAACCAGATCGCCGCCATCCGTTCCTTCATCGCCCAGGGCGTGGACGCGATCCTTTTGGCGCCCGTGGTGGCGACCGGCTGGGACAGCGTGCTGAAGGAAGCCAAGGATGCGGAAATTCCCGTCGTCCTGCTCGACCGGCAGGTGGACAGCGACAAGTCGCTTTATCTGACGGCCGTCGGCTCCGATCTGGTGCACGAGGGCGAAGTCGCCGGCCAATGGCTGGTCGATCACGTCGCGGGCAAGGAATGTCGCGTCGTGGAGCTGCAGGGCACCACCGGGTCCTCGCCGGCGATCGACCGCAAGACCGGCTTCGAGAAGGCCATCGCCGGTCATGACAACGTCAAGATCGTGCGCTCGCAGACGGGCGACTTCACCCGCGCGCAGGGCAAGGAGGTGATGGAATCCTTCCTGCAGGCCGAAGGCGGGGGGCAGAACATCTGCGCGCTCTACGCCCATAACGACGACATGGCCGTCGGCGCGATCCAGGCCATCAAGGAAGCCGGGCTGAAGCCGGGCGAGGATATTCTGGTCGTCTCCATCGACGGCGTGCCGGACATCTTCAAGGCGATTGCCGCCGGCGAGGCGAATGCGACGGTGGAACTGACGCCGAACATGGCCGGGCCCGCCTTCGATGCGCTCAAGGCCTACATGGACGACGGCACGGTGCCGCCGAAGTTCATCCAGACGGATTCGAAGCTCTACACCAAGGCCGACGATCCGGAAGGCGAGTACGAGCGCCGCAAGAACCTCGGCTACTGACACGGACGCGACCGGCGCGGCGGCCTGCCATCGCCGCGCCGGCGAGCCAGTTCCAGACGAAGCGGACCGTTCCGAGATGCTGCTCACCATTCGCTCGCTCACCAAGACCTTTCCCGGCACGACGGCGCTCGACGCGGTCGATTTCGACCTCGCGGCCGGCGAGATCCACGCGCTTCTGGGAGAGAACGGCGCGGGCAAGTCCACGCTCATCAAGTGCCTGACCGGCGCCTACAGCCGCGACGGCGGCGAAATCTCGCTCGAAGGGCGCACGATCTCGCCGCGTTCGACCTCCAAGGCGCAGGAACTGGGCATCGGCACGGTCTATCAGGAGGTCAATCTGCTGGCGAACCTGACGGTCGCGCAGAACCTGACCTTCGGCCGGGAGCCGACGCGCTTCGGCATGGTCGATGCCCGGGCCCAGAAGCGCCAGGCCGAGGCGATGCTGGAGGGCTACGGGCTCGATATCGACGTATCGCGCAACCTCGCCGCCTATTCCGTGGCGGTGCGCCAGATCATCGCCATCGCCCGCGCGGTCGCGCTTTCGGGCAAGGTCCTGATCCTCGACGAGCCGACCGCCAGTCTCGACGCGCGCGAGGTGGAGACACTGTTCGACGTGGTGCGCGGACTGAGGGATCGGGGGCTCGGCATCATCTTCGTTTCCCACTTTCTCGATCAGGTCTTCGCGCTGACGGACCGGGTCACGGTGCTGCGCAACGGCCGCAGGGTGGCGAGCGAGCGCACCGCCGATCTTAACCGCGTCCGGCTGATCGAGCACATGCTGGGCCATGCGCTGGAAGACGAGGTCATCGCGCACGGCAAGACGCATGAGGCGGCGGCGCAAAGGCCGGAGCTGCTGCGGTTCGAGAATTTCGGCCGGCGCGGGCATATCGAGCCCTTTAACCTTGCCGTCGGGCGCGGCGAGGTGCTCGGTCTCGCCGGCCTTCTGGGCTCGGGACGCACCGAAAGCGCGGAGCTTCTGTTCGGCGTGGTGGAGGCCCACAGCGGCGCGGCGCGCGACGGGAACGGGACCTTCGATCTTTCCTCCCCGCGCGCGGCCGTCGCCGCCGGCTTCGGCTACGCGCCGGAAGAGCGGAAAGCGGACGGCATCGTCGCCGATCTCTCGGTGCGCGAGAACATCGCCCTTGCGCTTCAGGCGCACCGGGGCTGGTTCCGCCGCCTGTCCAGCGCGGAGCAGACCCGGCTGGCGAACGACTATATCGCCCGCCTCGACATCCGCACCTTTGGACCGGAGCAGCCGGTCGGCGAATTGTCCGGCGGCAACCAGCAGAAGGTCGTGCTGGCGCGCTGGCTCGCCATGAACCCGCGCTTTCTCATTCTCGACGAGCCGACGCGCGGCATCGACGTGGGCGCGCATGCGGAAATCCTGCGGCTGATCCAGAAGGTGACGGCCGAGGGCATGTCAATCCTCATCATCTCCTCCGAACTCGACGAACTCATCGCCGTGGCGGACCGCGTCATCGTCGTGCGCGACCGCCGGCACGTGGCGGAGCTGACCGGACGGGAGATCACCTCCGACACCATCGTACGCGCCATCGCCACCCCGGATGCGGGCCGGCGCGAGAGCGGGGAGGAAGCCGCGTGACCGTCTTGCGCCGTATCGCGCCCCAGCTCGTGACGCTTGCCGCTCTCGTGGCCCTGGTGACGCTGTTCTTTCCCGATTTCCTGAGGGTCGATGTCGTCGACGGTCGCTTCGTCGGCCCCTTGATGGACATTGCCAAGCGCGGCGCGCAGGTGGGGCTTCTGACGGTCGGCATGACGCTTGTGGTCGCCACGCGGGGCATCGATCTTTCCGTCGGCACGGTCATGGCGATTTCCGGCGCCGTCGCCGCGTGGGCGATCACCCACGACGTGCCGCTCGCCGGTGCGCTGGCGCTGGCGCTCATGGCGGGGGCGGCGGCGGGCCTGTGGAACGGCTGCCTCGTCGCGCTCATCGGCATCCAGCCGATCGTCGCCACGCTGATCCTGATGACCTCGGGACGCGGCATCGCGCAGCTGATCACCGAGGGGCGCATTCTCACCTTCTCCAACGAGGGACTGGCCTTCCTCGGCTCCGGCGATCTTCTCGGCATTCCGGTTCCGGCGCTGATCTGGCTGGCGGCTGCGCTCGCCATCGCGGTCCTGATGCGGCGCACGGCGCTGGGGCTGCTGGTCGAGGCGGTCGGCGTGAACCGGTCGGCCTCCGCACTTGCCGGCGTCAACGCCGCCGTGCTGCTGGTCGCGGTCTACGTCGCCTCGGGCCTGTGCGCGGGGCTGGCGGGGATCATCTCGGCCGCCGACATCCGCGGGGCGGACGCCAACAATGCCGGGCTGTGGCTGGAGCTGGATGCGATCCTCGCCGTGGTGATCGGCGGCAATTCGCTGCTGGGCGGGCGGTTTTCCATCGCCGCCTCGCTCATCGGCGCGCTGATCATCCAGACCATCGACACCGGCATCCTGCTGGCGGGCTTTCCCTCCGAATACAACCTCGTCATCAAGGCCGCGCTGGTGCTCGTCATCCTCGTGCTGCAGAGCCCGAACCTCGCCCATCAATGGCGCACGGTCGGTCGCACGGCCCGCCGCCGGCGCGAGGCCGTTCCCCTGTCCGCGAAGGCACAAGGCCAATGAACCCGCGCCTCTATCCGCTCGCCGCGACCATCGCCATCTTCGCGCTCGCCTGGGCGATCTGCGTGATGCAGTTCCCCGCCATGTTGTCCACGCGGGTGGTGGGCAACCTTTTGACCGACAACGCCTATCTCGGCATCGTCGCGGTCGGGATGACCATCGTCATCCTCTCCGGCGGGATCGATCTCTCCGTCGGCTCGGTCATCGCGTTTTCCGGCGTCTTCATCGCGGTGATGCTGCGCGACACGAACCTCCATCCGCTCGTCGTCTTCGTGCTGCTGCTCGTCGTCACCACCGCCTTCGGCGCTGCCATGGGCGGGCTCATCCATGTGCTCGCCATGCCGCCCTTCATCGTGACGCTCGCCGGCATGTTCCTCATGCGCGGCATGGCCTACATGCTGACGATCGATTCCGTTCCGATCAATCATCCCTTCTACGACCTTCTCGACGGCGCCTACTGGCTGATGCCCGGCAAGGGGCGGCTGACGCTGATCGGCGCGTCGATGCTGGTCGCGGTCGCGGTCGGGATGGTCGTGGCGCACCGCACACGCTTCGGCGCCGCCGTCTTCGCGCTCGGCGGCGGCGAGGCGACGGCGCGGCTGATGGGCGTGCGCGTCGGGCGCACGACGGTTGCGATCTACGCCTTTTCCGGGTTCATGGCCGGGCTCTCGGGCATCGTCTTTTCCATCTACACCAAGTCCGGCTATCCGCTGGCGACCGTGGGCACGGAACTCACCGCCATCGCCGCCGTCGTCATCGGCGGAACGCTGCTGACCGGCGGCGCGGGCTTCGTCTTCGGCACGCTGGTGGGCGTCATGACCATGGGGCTGATCCAGACCTACATCGTCTTCGACGGCACGCTGTCGAGCTGGTGGACCAAGATCATCATCGGCCTTCTGCTGCTGGCCTTCATCCTGCTCCAGAAGAGCCTTCTGCGTCTGTCCGCCCTCGGCGGATCGCGCGCGACGAGACCCCGGCAGGAGGCCGCCGCATGAGCGAGATTTTCGACGATCGCGCCTGCGAACTGGGCGAGGGCGCGTTCTGGCACCCGGAGCGGCGGCAGTTCTTCTGGTTCGACATTCTCGGCAAAAAGCTGCTGTCGCGCACCGATGCCGGCCCGTTGAGCTGGAACATCGGCGAACACGCCTCCGCCGCCGGGTGGATCGACCGCGATACGCTTCTCATCGCGAGCGAGACAGGGCTCTACCGCTTCGACATCGCGACCGGCGAACGCAGGCTTGTCGCCGCGCTGGAGGCGGACCGTCCCGAAACCCGCTCCAACGACGGTCGGGCCGACCCGATGGGCGGCTTCTGGATCGGCACGATGGGAAAGCGCGCGGAAAGCGAGGCCGGCGCCATCTACCGTTTTCATGGGGGCGAGCTCCGCCTGCTCTACGACAGGATCTCGATCCCGAACGCCATCTGTTTCGCCCCCGGCGGGCGCCGCGCCTATTTCGCGGACACCTCGCGCCGGAAAATCTGGACCGTGGCGCTCGATACAGCGGGCTGGCCGTGCGAGGGCGCGGACGTCTTCCTTGATCTCGAAGCCGAGGGCCTGAACCCGGACGGCGCCGTCATCGACGCGGAAGGCGCGCTGTGGAACGCGCAGTGGGGTGCCTCCCGCGTGGCGCGCTATCTTGCCGACGGCCGGCTTGAGCGCACGCTTCCCCTGCCCGCACGACAGCCCTCGTGTCCCTGTTTCGCCGGCGCGGCGCTCGATGCGCTCTATGTCACGACGGCACGGGAGGGGCTGACGCACCCGACGCGGGAAGACGGCCTCACCTTCGCCCTCGCCCCCGGCGTGAGGGGGCTGGCGGAACCGCCAGTACGGCTATGAAGGTGCGGCCATGAGGGAACGAGATGTCTTCGGCGTCCTTCCCGACGCGCGCGAGGTCGAGCGCGTGCGGCTTTCCGCCGGACGGCTCGAAGCCTCGCTTCTGACATGGGGGGCGACCGTGCAGGATCTGAGGCTCGACGGCCGGTCCGTGGTGATCGGCGCCGACCGGCTGGAGGACTATCTCGGGGATCTTCTCTATACGGGCGCGCTGGTCGGCCGCTTCGCCAACCGGATCGGCGGGGCGCGGTTTGCGCTTGATGGCGAGACCTTTCACACCGATGCGAATTTCCGCGCCCGCCACACGCTCCACGGCGGCAGCGGCGGCACCGGCGAACAGCTGTGGCGGCTGGAGGGTGCGACGGAGACCCGCGCGCGCCTCGCGCTCGATCTGCCCGACGGGCACATGGGATTTCCCGGCGCATTGACGGTTGCCGCCACAGTCTCGCTGGAGCCGCCGGCGACGCTGCGCATCGCGATCGAGGCCCGCACGACCCGGGCCACGCCCTGCAGCTTCGCCCATCACGGCTATTTCGTGCTGGATGGCAGCGGCGACATCGAGCGCCACCGGCTGCGCGTGGCGGCAAGCCGGTATCTGCCCGTGGACGGCGACCTGATCCCGACGGGAGAGATCGCCGGCGTCGCGGGCACCGCCTTCGATTTCCGCACGCCGCGCGCGATCGGCGGCGCCGGCTACGACCACAATTTCTGCCTCGATGGCGCCGACGGCCGGCTGCGCGATGTCGCGTGGCTGGAAAGCCCGGAAAGCGGTCTCTCGCTCACCGTCTCGACCACGGAACCGGGTTTGCAGATCTATGACGGCGCCCATCTGGAAGGCGCGCTCGGATATGGCGGGACGCGGCTGAAGGCGCGCGCGGGACTGGCGATGGAAACCCAGGCCTGGCCCGACAGCCCGAACCGGGCAGATTTCCCGCCCTGCATCCTGCGCCCGGGGGCCGTCTACAGGAGCGAGACGGCCTACCGGTTCTGATGGCGCATGCCCGTTTCATCCAGGGGCCGCACCCTTGCGCATGTTCCTGTCGATCAGACGATTCCGTCTGAAGGACAAGCGCTCTAGGCGGTCGTTTTCGCCGCGCCGAGGCGCCGGCCCCAGCCGACGGTGACGCCCAGTTCCGCGATCATGATGATCGCCACGCCCAGCCCCTGAACGAGCGTGATGGAGTGGCCGTAGACGAGATAGTCCGAAACGAGCGCGGTGATCGGATTGAGGAAGGCGCAGATGGCGATGGTCGCCGTCGGCACCTTCGGGTAGGTCGCATACAGAAGCGTGTAGACGACGCCCGTCTGGACGATGCCGAGGCTGACGAGGCACGACCAACCGACGGCGGTGACCTCCCCCCACTGGAAGCCCGCCAGCACCGGCGAGAACACCACCATGCCGATGACGCAATGGACGATGGCCAGGAACGACGGGTCGACATTGGTTATGCGTCGGGCCGTCAGCGTGGAGCCGGCATAGAGAACGGAGGCCAGCAGCGCGAAGAAGATGCCTGCGGCGAGCCCCCAGTCGGCCGAGATCGCCCCGATCTTCGGGCCGACGACGAGGATCAGTCCGACGAAGGCCACGCCGGTCCACAGAAGCTTCGCCTTCGACAGCCGCTCGCCGAGGAACGCGGCGCCGATGATGATGATCCAGAACGGTTGCAGGTGATAGATGACGAAGGACAGGCCGACCTGGATGAGGCGGACGGACTGGAACAGCGCGGCCCAGTTGACGACCAGGAACAGGCCGCTGATCACGACGATCGCGACATTGCCCCTGTTGATCGACGCGATATCGAATTTCCTGCGCAGAATGCACCACAGCGACAGCGCCATGGCGCCGAACAGGCATCTGAAGAAGACCGCCGATACCGAGGAAAGCCCGGAGGCGACCACCACCACGCCGACGGTTCCCGACAGCGCCATGGCGAAGGCGAGCAGCGCCGTCGCCGTGACCTGATCGCCCTCATGCGCGGTCTCGTCCGGCGCGCGCGAACCCTTGCCCGCCGCCCCGCTCATTTGTCGCCGATCCAGCACAGGATCTCTTCCGCGTTCACCGGCATGCCGACCAGCTGGTAGAGCAGCGCGCCGGACTGCGGCGCGTGGATCGCTGTCTTCTCGTAGCCGAAATAGTCGCGTATCCGCCCCACCACCGCGCCTTCCTCCAAAATCGCGCCGACCTCGTTTTCCGGATACCACAAGCCATCCTGCGTGGCGATGATGGCCGCGGGCGCCTCGATCAGCGTGTCGTCGCCTGCGCCGGCGGTCGCCTCCTCGTCGTCGGACAGGCGGATCGCGCCGGTAAAGGCCAGCGCCCGGAGCAGGCCGGAATGGAGGATCCCGACGACATCGGCGCCGCGCGACAGGGCACCGCCGGCCTCCAGGATGACGCCGGGCACGCCCACCGCCGCCGCACCGTGAAGGCTCATTCCGCCCGGGCCGAGGCCGATGGAGAATTCCAGCCGCGCGGCGCGGGCAAGCGCCCTGGTGCGTGGATCGTCGCGCAGGAATATGGCGAACGGGCGCACGTATTCGCTGAGATCGCCGGAATGCAGATCGATGAGGAAATCGCAGTGCCGGAAGATGCCGTATGTCAGCCAGTGGGTGAGCCTGTAGCTCTGCGAGCCGTCGGCTCGGCCGGGAAAGGCGCGGTTGGGATTGATGCCGTCCGTCGGGTTGACGTAGGCCGCGCGGCCGATAAACGCCGGGATATTGACCAGCGGCAGCACGATGATGCGGCCGCTGACTTCGGCCGGGTCCAGCGCGAGGAGCCGCTGTGCCACCTCCAGCGCGCAATATTCCGAACCGTGGACGCCGGCCGACACGCAGACCGTGGGGCCTGGCCGCGCCCCGTCGAGGACGACGACGGGCAGGCTTATCCCATCGATTTCGGGGGAATGAAAGTCCCGCCGGGACGGCGTTCGCGGCCGCGTTTCCCGCATCAGGTTCTCAAGGTCTATCGTGGGATACGTCTGGTTCATCGATGCGTCCGGTTCCTCGGGTCTCTCGCTTGCGTCAGGGCCATTGCGGTGCCGGCTACTGATATTTCTTTTCCAGATACGGGGAGATGAACCCCTGCAGCATCGCGCGGTACTTGGGGATGAAGTCGATCGTGTCGCCGACGTCGTAAGGCTGGTTGGAGTCCGTTACGTCGACGATGGTGTAGTCGGAATTGGCCGTGATGATCTCGATGCCCGGATCGCTGGGCACGAGGGCCTTGGGGTCGGTATCGGAGACCCCGAAATCGAGGATCGCGCGCCGACGGAAGCCGCGGTCGCAGGGCCTGTTGACGGCGCCCAGCGCGTCCGCCCCGCCCGGCTCGGCCGGTGCGGAGGGTTTCAGCGCCTGTTCCAGGATGGTGGAGCGGAAGACCAGCGTGTCGGTGCAGAGGCCCGGCGCGGCCGTATCCACCACCGGCAGCGTTCCCAGAAGGATGCTCTGCCCGATCCGGATCTGGGTCGGCCAGTCGCGCAGATGATGGTGATCCAGCCAGTCGAGGATGGAGGACCCGCCGAGCGAGACGTAAGGGCGCGCACCGAGGATCGCGGCGAGTTCGCCCGCCAGCGAGTAGATCGTCTCCAGGTTCGCCGCCGAGGGCTCCACGCCGTTGGCGCAGGCGTAGTTCGTGCCGATGCCGCGGATCGAGACATGCGCGAAACCGCGCCCGGCGAGGGCGCGCACGAAGGCCGCCGCATCGGCCGGCAGGATGCCTTCGCGCAGGTCGCCGACATCGATCATCAGGACGATGCCGTGATGCGTGCCGGCGTCGGCCGCCGCGCGGTCGAGCGCGGCGATGGTCTCCAGGTTGCTGTTGAGGCTGACCTCGGCGATACGGACCGTCCGCGCAGCGTCCGCCGGGCGGGGAATGCTGGTCATCATGATCGGGCTCTGGACCTGATCGCGGAACTTCTCGGCGAGCGGCAGCTTCGACATGCCGAGATAGGACGGGCGGCGCCGGTCGAACAGATGCATCAGTTCCGATGAATCGTGGAACGATTTGACCACGGAGACGAAGTCGATCTTCCTCTCCTGCGCCCGAGCGAAAATAGCGTCGAGGTTCTGCTGGATCTTCGACACGTTGACGAGAAATGTAGGCATCGCGAAAACCTCGACACTGGCTACAACACTGGCCACAACACTGGCTACAACACTTGGCGGAATACGGGCGTGGCTTAGGCGGCTTCGGCGTGGGCGACGCGAAGGCCGCCGTTGCCGACCATCCGGTGCCGGAGCTCATCGAGAGCCGATGGCCTGCCGCCGCTGCCGAAGAAGAGGCCGCGGCTGCCGTGGTTGGCGTATTCCGGGCAATCTCGCTTCATCACCGCATCGATGGCCGGAAGATAGTTCCACCGCGCGGAGGGAAACAGCGAGTGGGCGAGGTGATAGGAATCGCCGTAGGGAAAGACGTTGCTTCTGACGAGGGCGCCGATAGGACCGGGAAAGTCGGTGGGCCGGCCGAGCCTCAGTTCCCGCTCGTGATAGGGAATGCCGTCCTCGCAGGCCGCGTACCAGCGGTGCAGAGCGATGTGGGCGATCCAGTAGGCGAGCGGGTAGGTGACGAGAACCGGCACGACATAGAGGAACAAAAGCTCCCAGTAATAGCCGAAGGCGACGAAAAGCCCGACGACGACGGCGACGCTCAAGAGTCGCAGCGCCAGATTGACGTTCCACATGTCCGCCGTCAGATAGCCCCAGCATTCCTTGAGCCGTTCCAGGATGCCGACGGGCGTGAGCGGCCGGAAGACCCCCAGCCAGAAACGCAGCGGCGTGATGCCGGGGGCAAAGCCCCTCTCCTCCATCTCGATCCTGTCGGGATCGTCGTCCATGTTGACCGAATGGTGGTGCTCGACGACGTGGACCTGATGCCGGCGGCGGATCTCCGGCATGAAGGCGGGGAACTGGTAGAGAAGGTTCGTCAGGATCTCGTTGAAGCGCCGGGCCGGGCCGAGCGAGCCGTGCGCGGCGTGGTGACCGATTTCCTGAAGGCTACGGAAGCGCCCGGTGACAAAGAGCACCGCGGCGATCTTCACCGCGAGATAGTCCGTGTGGTGAAACGCCAGGATGGCGGCGATGATGAACAGGTACGTCCAGACATAGGCGAGCGGGCCGAGGACGATGTCGAGCGGCTTGTAGCTCATGCCCCGGAACTGCTTGCGGTAGTGGCGCACGATGTCCGCGCCCGGCGGCGGGGCCGTCACCTCAGCAAGGTCGACCCGATGATAAAGCGTATCTGCGATAAGCATAATTGAAGCGGCAATAAAACAATAAAGAGCGTAAGTCATAATAATATCCTTTAGATAAAGCAGTATTTAAATTTATTTGATTTTATTGATAGAAGAATGAAATATATTCCGGGCATTTTGCCAGGGGGAATCGAGCTCAGAGCCCGATATGTAGTTATCAAGCAGAGGAAAAAGCTGCTTGCTCACCTGCTCGCTGCTCTCGCGGGGCGTGAGCGCAGGCAGGTGGTCCACCGACAGGATGTCGCAAATGCGGCCATCGCCCCGGTCCCTTGCGAGAAAGGGCGCGTCCAGCGTCGACAGGCCGTCGCGCAGCAGGACCGGATTGTTGTCGTTGGTCTCGCAGCCGATGTCGGCGATGACGGACAGCCTCGCGTCCCGTGGGCACCTCGACGGCGACAGGATCTTCGGCGTGGTCTCGTCCACCGCCATGCAATTGATCAGGAGATCGAAGGCGAACAGGTCCTCGTCGCCGATATCCGCATTCAGGTTCGCGTGGCGGATCGGCGTCCACGTCAGGCCGAGCGCCGAGAGAAGCTCCCGCGCCCCTGCCCCGCAGGCCCCCGACGGGCCGATCAGGCCGATGTCGAGCGGCCGGGTCTGTGCAATCTCCACCGCCGCGCGCTCCCTGAGCGCCGCGGTGCAGGTGGGGATGTCGTAGGGCGGGGCGTCGTCTCCGTTTCCGGCGTCTCGCACCCTGAGGCAGGCGCGCGCGATCCCGATCGCCGCTCCGACGTAACCGGCCACGGTGCTGAAGGCGGTGATCTTCGCGCCGCTTTCGTCGGCCAGGAATTCCATGTCGTAATGAATGCCGCCGCCCGCCCGCAGGGCGTTCAGCATCGCGGTGGCCGTTGGCTTTTCGCTCAGGACGCGGTTGCGGGTATACTGATGGCCGAAGAAAAGGTGCTCGCCGAACAGCGGCTGTACGTTCAGCGCGGGGATCTTGATGCCGACCGTCAACGTGTCGCCGGCCGGCGACCGCCAGCTCTCGCCGGGCTCCACGATGCAGCCCGCGTTCGCGTAGTCCTCGTCGGAAAAGATCCGGGACCGAGAGGACGAAACCTTCACCCGGCAGCCCCGTTCGACAAGTCGTCCCGCATCTTCGGGCGTTATCGGAGCGCGTCGTTCGTTCGGATTGGACTCGCCGCGAATAAATATCGTTTTCAATGATATGCCGTCCCCGGCGGAAAAATCACCAAGTCTTGAAAGGTTGACGATAAGCATATTTTCTGAGACGATGCAAACGCGTATTTATATTTCACAAGTCTAATAACTCTACGGAAGTTTAGCCGGCGCGCGGACCCCGGACCGATTGGGGGCGGGGCGGGGCGTTGCGGTTTCTCGGCCGGGTTTCTCGGCCGGGTCTCTCGATCGGGTCTCTCGGGTCCCGTTTCATGTTCGGGCGTACTGCCCGCGCGCCAATTCCTGCGTCCTCTGGCGCGTTTCGTTCATTTTCGTTTTTCCGACGACCGTTCGCCTTGCCACTTGCGCGGTTGGTCACCGCTCCCGGTTGCAGCGTCTGAACGGTCTCTTTTCGAGCTTTTTTCACCGATTGCTTTTGAGGTGTTTCTTGTCTTCGCGATTGCTTGTGCTCAGGGCCGATCAGCTGATCGACGGCAAGGGCGGTGCGCCGGTGCGTGCCGGCGAGATTGTCATCGATGGCGATCGCATCCTCCATGCGGGCGCCTCGAACGGTGCGGCGTTGCCCGAGGGCGCCCGGCTCCTCGAATTTTCCGGCGCGACGATCCTGCCCGGCCTGATCGACACCCATGTCCACCTGAACCTGCCGGGAGACGGGACCCTGCTGGAGGATGCCGTTCGCGAGCCGGAAGGCGTGCTGGTCGCAACGTCCGCATTCAACGCGGCGCGCGCGTTGGCTGCCGGCATCACCACCGTTCGCGATGTGGGCGGTATGGGCAATTCCGTCGCCCATCTGCGCCGGGCGCTTCAACTCGGCCACGGCCGGGGCGCGCATGTGCTGTGCTGCGGCCAGCCGATCACCATCACCGGCGGGCACACCTGGTATTTCGGCGGAGAGGCCGACGGCGAGGAGCGTCTGCGCCGCAAGGTGCGCGACCTGATCAAGCACGGCGCCGATTTCATCAAGGTCATGGCGAGCGGCGGCGGCACGGTGAACACGATGCCGTGGCTGCCCGCCTTTTCGCGGGGCGAGCTGGGGGCGATCGCCGACGAGGCCCATCGCCAGGGGCGAAAGGTGGCGGCGCATTGCCTGTGCGCGGCGGCAACGCGCGACGCGATCGCCGTCGGCGTCGACCAGATCGAACATGCCGGCTTCATCTGCGACGCGGCGGGCAACCAGCGGTTCGAGGCCGATGTCGCGGAGGACCTCGCGCGCTCTGAAATCCCGGTGACGGGCACGCTTGCCGTGGGCGGCGCCGTCATCGCGCGGCTGCGGGCCCTTGAGGCGCGCAGCGCGGCGCAGGAGGCGCTGCTGGAGCGCTGGCAGACGATGCTGGAGGAGAACCTCGACCAGTTCGGCAGGCTGCGTGCGGCCGGCGTGCGCTTCGTCGCCGGTACGGATGCCGGCTGGCGCTATACCCGCGTCGACGACCTGCCGATGGAGCTGTCGCTGATGAACCGGGGGGGCCTCTCGCCGATGGAGGCGATCGTGGCGGCGACGGGCAGGGCCGCGGCGGTCATCGGCATCGGTGGCGACCGCGGCACGCTGGAAGCGGGCAAGCGGGCGGATGCGGTGGTCGTCGGCGGCAATCCGTTGGACGATCTCGCCGTTCTGTCCGCGCCGCGCATGGTCGTTCAGGACGGCATCGCGATGACGCCTGCCGTCTTTCATTGACCACTGGACATTGACCATCAGGACAATCGGGGGCTTGCGATGACCGACGACGCCGACACCATTGCCGAGACGCTGGCCCGCGGACGGGACGCGACCGTTGACGGCGCGCGCACGGGAGCGACCGCGAGCGCCGCCCGCCCGCGCGGGGCGATCCTCGGCGGGTCGATCGGGCATTTCATCGAGTGGTACGACTGGGCGATCTACGGCCTGCTCGCCGGTGTCTTCAGCCAGCAGATGTTTCCCGCCCACGACAGGCTGACCTCGCTGATCGCCACCTACTCCGCCTTCGCCATCGGCTTTGCCGGGCGTCCGATCGGGGCCTTCGTGCTGTCGCCGATGGCGGACAAGTACGGCCGGCGCACGATGCTTTCGGCGACCATCATCATGACGTGCATCGGCAGCCTGATCATCGCGCTCTGTCCGGACTACGCGACCATCGGCATCGCCGCACCCATCGTGATCGTTGCGGCCCGGCTGCTGCAGGGCTTCTCCGCCGGCGGCGAGTTCCAGATCGCGGTGACCTTCCTCAACGAGCACGCGCCCGCGCGCAACCGTGCGCTGGCGGCCTCGCCGCAGATGGTCGCGATCGGCCTTGCCATTCTGGTCGGCGCAGGCGTAGCGAGCCTCGTAAGCTCCGTCTTTCCCGCGGACCTGCTGGAGAGTTGGGGGTGGCGGCTTCCGTTCCTCGCGGGCGGGGCCTTCGCGCTCTACGGTCTCTACCTGCGCCGCAACGTGCCGGAGACGGAGGCCTTCCGGAAAGCCGCGGTGAAAACCGCGAGGCTGCGCGACATCGTCGCCTCGCTGGCGCGTTACCCGCGCGAGGCCGTCATCGTGTTCGTCATTCAGATGAACAGCGTTCAGTACTACATCTGGCTGATCTTCCTGCCGACCTACGCCCATCTCGCGGGCGGGCTCGACCGGGCGGATGGATATGCCGGCAACATCGTCGCGCTGATCGTCTATTGCGTCGCGGTTCCGCTTTTCGCCTACCTGTCGGACAGGATCGGCCGCCGGCCGTTCCTGATCGCCTCGGCCCTTTGCTTCCTGGTCTTCAGCTATCCGTTGCTGAGCCTTCTGACGGGCGCTCCGGATTTTGCGACCTATGTCTTCGTCGCCGTCGTCGGCGCGCTGTTCATTTCGCTCAACAACGCGGTGCTCGGCACCACCTTTTCCGAACTCTTCCCGACCGAGGTGCGGGCATCCGGCATCGGCATTCCTTACGCGATCTGCGCCGCGCTCTTCGGCGGCACCGCCCCGCTGGTGGCGACCTGGCTGCAGGGCCTGGGCGGCGCGGCGTTCATCAGCGCCTATATCGCGGCGATCTGCGCGATCTCGCTGCTGGTGCACCTATTCCTCACCCCGGAAACGCGCGGGAAAAGCCTGGTCTGAAGCGATGCGGCCAGGCTCCGGATCGCGCGGGATCGGCAGGGTGTCGGTTTCCGGTCGCCGGCGCGGCCAGACGTTGGTCTATCTTGAGCTTCACTGCCTGGAGTTCGGACAGCAGAAGCCGCAGGAACGTCTGCACGAGCCCGGGTTGCGAGGCGCCCTTGGCGGAGACGATGGTGATGACGAAAGGCAGGGCGTGCGCGAAGCGTCGCATCACCAGGTCGTTGTGCAGCGACTCCAGCGCGAAGCCGGTAGTGCGGCGAAAATTCGACCCCGCCGCGACGACGGCTCCGCCTATTCGGCCGATTGCGGGGCCGCGGCGGGCGCGGCGTCAACGGCGCCGCCCATCTTGGATGCTGCGGGATCAGATGCTGCGGGAAAGCCGTGCGTGCGCGCCCGCATCACGCAGACGAGCGCCAGCACGAGCAGGATGCACAGCACCCACGGCAGGGAGGCGGCACCCGTCGCTTCCAGCAGGAGCCCGCCGACGATGCCGCCGCCCGCGATCGCGGTGTTCCACACCGTGACCAGCATCGACTGGGCCACGTCCGCGGCGTCCTTCGCCGCATTGGCGCAGGCCGTCTGGAACAATGTCGCCGCGCCGCCAAAGGCGAGCCCCCACAGGCCCATCGAGACGAAGACGATGGACCCGTTGCCGCCGGCAAGGCCGAGCGCGCCGCCGGCGACGATGAACAGCACCACGCTGCCCAGCGTGAGCAGGCGCAGGTGCCGGTCGATCATCGCGCCCACGAGATAGATGCTGACGATCGAGAAGACGCCGAACACCAGCAGGACGACGTCTATGCGCCCCTCCAGCCCCGACAGCGTCGCGAAGGGGGCGATGTAGGTGTAGAGCACGTTGTGGGCGAGAACGAATGTCAGCACCACGAAGAGAACGCTGCGCACGCCCGGAATGGCGAGAACCCGACCGAGGCCCAGCTCCCTGCCCTCCTCCTGGCCGGGAAAGTCGGGGACCCGCGCCAGGATCCAGACGATCAGCAGCACCGAGATGGCGCTCATGATGGCGAAGGTGGAGCGCCAGCCGAAGGCGATGCCCAGGAAGGTGCCGGCGGGCACGCCCAGCGACAGCGCGACCGGGGTTCCCGCCATGGCGATGGCGATGGCGCGCCCGCGCAGGTTTCGCGGGGCCATCCGGCTGGCATAGACCGCCAGCAGCGCCCACAGCAGGCCCGCCGACATGCCCGCCACGAAGCGCGCGACGAGGATCACGGCATAATCGCTGGAAACCGCCGTCACCGTGTTGGCGAGCGCGAAGCCGCCGACGGCCGACAGCAGCAGCGGCCTGCGCCGCCAGCGCTGCGTGGCCAGCGTGATGGGAATGGCCGCCGCGATCGAGCCGACGGCGTAGACGGTCACCAATTGCCCGACCATGCCCTCGGAGATGGCGAGCCCGTCCGACATCTGCCGCAGCAGGCCCGCCGGCAGAACCTCCGTGAGGATGGTTATGAACCCGGAAAGGGCGAGGGCGATGAGGCCGACGACCGGCAACGGACGCGTTTCGGACTGCGACATGAACTTTCTCCCAGGGCTTCAAGACGGGCTTCAAGACGGGGCGTTGCGGGGAGGTCTCGCCGGCGATCCTTGACGAGCGGCCGGCGGCCCGTGCTCCACCCGACGATCCTAGACACGCGCCATTGCGGGAAAAACGGATGGCTTTTCCGTTTTTTCCGGACATATGGGTCCGCAATCGGCGCCGCGTCGTTTCACGGGCTGATGGAAATTGGAGGATGCCGAGCGCAAGCCGCTTGCTCCCCTCTCAGCCCGCTCCGTCGTCATTGCCCGGCGCCGTCCGGGCAATCCATTACCGGCCGCGGCGTGCGCGGAAAGGACAATGGATCACCCGGACTGCGCCGGGTGATGACGGTGGAGGGATCGGTCTCCGGGTTTCCGCATTTTCGCAAATCGAGTTGATGACGCGCATCGCGTTTGGGACAACTGCCCGCACAGGCTAGGCGTAGACTTCCTCCGCCACGCCCAGCCGCCGGCCGCCGCCGAACGGTGCGCGCAGCCCCGACGTTTCCATCAGCGGCAGCACGTCGGCGACGAAATCGGCGATGCCGGACTTGTAGTCGAGCCAGGTCAGGCAGACGCCGTCGAGCCCGAGGTCCGAATATCTGTTCAGCTCTTGCGCGATCATGTCCGGCGTGCCGACCAGCGGCAGGCCCGCGAACCCGGCCTTGAAATGAAAGCGCGATCTCAGCGCGTCCTCGGTGGAGGCGAACATCCCGCTCTGGATGCCGATCTCCCTCGTCACGTTATCGCAGGCGATGTCGTTGCCCATGCGGTTGACGTAATAGTCGAGATAGTCCTCCGCCTCGGCGAGCGTGTCCTTCTGCACCACGTAGGCGTAGCACCAGACCTGGATGTCGCGTCCGTATTCGGCGGCGAGATCGCGGTAGGAGCGGATCTGCGCCCTGACCGCCTCCGGGCCGTCCATGTATTTCAGGATCAGGAAGGCCGCATCGCAGTTCGCCGCGCAAAAGCGCTTGCCGCGCGGTGAGCCGCCCGCATTCATCAGGAACGGCCGGTTCAGCGGCTTGGGCTGGGCGAAGACGTCCGTGGCATTGAAGAATTTGCCATCCACGGTGAACGTCTCCTTCTCGCTCCACGCCTTGCGCACGATGTCCAGCCACTCGTCGGCATAGTCGTAGCGGGTGTCGTGTTCCATCATCGAGCCGGAGAACATGCGCATCTCCGCTTCGAACCAGCCGCAGATCAGGTTCAGGCCGAAGCGGCCGTTGGAGATGTGATCGATGGTGACCGCCTGCTTGGCCGCGAAGACGGGATTGACGGTGGGCAGATGCGAGGTGGTGAAGAGCGCGATCTGATCGGTCACGGACGCGAGACCGGCGGCCCAGGTGTAGGTTTCGAAGCTCTCGCCCATGGGGTTTGAAAGCCCGCCGTAGCCGCGCCAGCGCCCGACGGGAAGCAGCATCTCGAAGCCCGCACGATCCGCGGCCCTGGCGACCTCCAGACTGCCCGCCCAGTCGGCAGCGCGGTGGCGCTCGGGCGCGTTGGTCAGCGTGCAGCCGCCATCGATGTTCAAGGCGAAGACGCCGAGCTTCATCCTGTTCGCGCTGGTGCGCACGGGGTTGGGTTTCACGTCGATGGTCGTCATGGAAATCTCCTTTCCTGGAAACGGGTTGGCTCAGAAAACCGTCTTTTGCCGCCCTGGCGGCGATGGAAACATGTCGGCGGGGCTGCCTACCGATCGGCGAGAAACGCCCGGACCCGCCGTCTCACCGCATCGCCGCGATCGCTCAGCGGACGCATTCCCGCGCCCGGTACGACAAAGGCGTGTTGCCGGACGGGATCGGCAACACGGACATTGCGCAGGGCGACCATGCGCGACGCGTCGCCGACGACATGCAGCAGCCGGCCGGCATAGGCCTCCATGCCAGGGGACACGTCGACCTCGCACAGTGCCGAGAAGCCGAGCGCCAGCCGGGCGGCCGCGACCGGGTCCTGCGAGCCGGCGTCCTCGGGCGCGGCATCCGTTGCGCCCTCTTCCGTATCGTTACGGCCGACGAGTTCGCCCAGCCGCCGCAGGCACGCTCCCGCCGAGACTTCGCGCGCGAGCCCCGCAAGCTCGCGCAGCGCCGCCGAAAGCGCGTCGTCCACCACAGTCGGCGAGGAGACGAAGAGCGCGCGGGCCGTTTCCGCGAAAGGAGGCGCGGCGATCAGGCCTTGCGCCACGGTTCCCCCGAGCGCCGCGCCGCCGATCAGATCCACCGGCATGCCCTCCCCCAGCCGGGCGCGCCAGGCCGACACGAGGTCGGCGAAGGTCATGCCCGGTTCGACGAGGGCCAGCGTGTCGTGGATCGTCGTCGTGTAGCCCGCGTTTGCCAGCTCCGGCAGCAACGGGGCGAAGTAGGCGCCCTCGTCCCATGCCGGCAGGATCGGAGAGAGGAGGACCGCCCGCTTGCGGCCGCCCGGAAAGGTCGTGTACGCGATGCGTGCGCGCGGGCCGCCTTGAAAGCCGCGGGGCGGGATCGCCCGCGCCCGAAGGCTGCCGGCATCGTGTTCTGCGAGCGCGCTCATGCCGCGCTCTCCCGCTGCCGTGCGTCATGCGATTGCGGGGCGAGGAGCCTTTCGAAGCCGGAAATCGTGTCGAGCGCGTCCGCGACGAGTTCCTCGACGATGCGCCGGGCGGGGCGGATATCGCGAACGATGTCGAGGACCTCGCCCGCCCACATGGCGCGGAAGTCGAGATCGTCGGCCGCCAGCGCCTCCGCGTAGTGCGCGCGCACATTGGCGGGTGCGCCGGCCAGTTCCCCTTCCCGCTCCGCCCAGCGGCGCGAGAAGCCGTTGGCGATCGCGCGGCCGGAATAGGGCTCCGGCCACGCGATCCCGCGAACGATGTCGAATGCGCGGGTGCGTACGGTTTCCGCAGCACCCGCGGCAACGAGCCGCTGCTTGTGCCTGCCGCTCGCAAGCGACTCGTCGCAGGCGACGAACCGGGTGCCGAGCATCGCGGCATCGGCGCCCAGCGCCAGCGCCGCCGCCACCCCCCGCCCGTCACCGATGCCGCCGGCCGCAATCAGCGGCATGTCTTCGCCCACAAGATCGCGTACGGCCGGCAGAAGCGGGAATGTCGAGCGCTGGCGGCTGTGCCCGCCGGCCTCCGCCCCCTGCACGATCAGCGCGTCGGCGCCGAGGTCCGCCGCCGCGCGCGCCTGGTCGAGTTCATGCACCTGAACGATCGCCTTCGCGCCGGCGGCGTGGATGCGCGGCAGGAACGGCGCCGGATCGCCGAACGACAGGGCGATGACGTCGGGCGCATGGGAGAGCGCCAGGTCGAGCAGGTCCATCCGCTCCGCCACGGTGAACATGACGAGGCCGATCCCCCACGGCGCGCCGGGCGCGCCGAGTTTCGCCAGTTCGCTCTCCATCCATGCCCGCTCGCCGTAGCTCGCCCCCACAAGGCCCAGCCCTCCGGCGCGCGAGACGCTCGCCGCGAGGGTGCCGCCAGATATTCCGCCCATCGGGGCGAGGACGATCGGATGATCGATGTTCAGAAGATCGGTGATGCGCGTTTTGAAGCGTCTCATGGCAATGTCCTCGACAATACGTTCAGTTCTGCGAAGCGGAAGGGACGATCCAGGGCTGGTCGTAGCGATTGAGCTTGCGCGCCTGCGCCAGGGAAACGCCGGAGCGGATGGCCGCAAGGATCCGGTTCTCGGTCGCCTCCACGGCTGCCGCACGGCGCAGGACCTCCCGGGCCTGGCCGCGCGGGACGACGACGCAGCCGTTGGCGTCGCCCACCACGAGATCGCCGGGTGCGACGATGGTCCCGTCGATGGCGACCGGCACCTGTGTCGCGCGCAGCTGCACGCGGTTCTTGCCCGAACGCATGAAGACGGCCCGGCTGAACAGCGGATAGCCCAGGGCGCGGACGGTCTCGATATCGCGCGCGGCGCCGTCGATGACGGTGCCGGCGATCCCTTTCAGGGCGGCCATCTGGGTGAGGATGTCGCCCCAGGTCGTGCAATCGGTGCGGCCGGGATTGGAGGAAACGATGACCGCGCCCGCCGGCACGTCGTCGATGTAGTCGGCCGCGTTGCGGAACCCGCCGCCGCCCGCCTCCGTCTCCACCGGCTCGTAAAGCACGGTGTAGGCATAACCGGCGCAGCGCGCGCCCCCGGTTTGCGGCCGGATCCCGGCAAGGCCCGCCGGCAGGCCGAGGCTGTCGAGGGCATCCGACAGGGAGGCGGTATCCAGGGCCTTTGCGGCGGCGAGCAGCGGATCGTGCTCGGGATTCGACAGCGTGGCGGGGGTCATGACGGCACCCGCGCCCGGGCGGGCGCCCGTGTTTCTGTTCGCTCGCCGGCGAAGGCGTCCCGCCTTTGCGCCACGTGCGCGATGATCGCGTCGGCCACCTGCGATGTCGTCGCGTCGCCGCCCTGGTCGTAGGTGCGCAATCGCGAGCGGGCGACCTTCATGACCGCATCGCGGATGCCCGCCGCCGCGCTTGCGTGACCGGTATGATCCAGAAGCAATGCGATCGTCAGGAACATCGCGCCGGGGTTGGCCCGGTTGTGTCCGGCATGCGCCGGCGCACTGCCGTGGACCGGCTCGAAATAGGCGCCGTCACGGCCGATATTCGCGCTCGGCGCAAAGCCGAGCCCGCCCATGATCCCGGCGCCGAGGTCGGAGAGGATATCGCCGAACATGTTCTCCGCGACGATGACGCCGAACCGCTCGGGCCTGCGCACCATCCACAGGGCGATGGCGTCGATGTTCTCGATCGTCCATTCGATGTCGGGATAGTCCCGCGCGACGCCCTCCATCACCTCGCGCGCGAATGCCCCGCTGCGGCGAAGGACGTTGGGCTTGTCGGCCCAGGTCACCTTGCCGAGAGATTCTGGGCCGAAGGCGTTGTGGCGGGCATGGTCGAAGGCGAAGCGCAGGATGCGCTCGAGTCCCGCCCGCGTCTGCAGCCGCACGGCCATCGTCGCGTCTTGCCGATCGACGGTTCCCCACGGGGCGCCGGCCGCCTCGCGCGCCCGCAGCAGCGGTTCGAACTCGGCCGGGATGGCGCCGAAATCGAGCCCGGCATAGAGCCCTTCGGTGTTCTCGCGAATGACGGTGAAGGCGAAGCGTCCGCCCTCGTGGATGTCCGTCACGGGCCGGACGTTGGCGAACAGGTTGAGCCGTTGGCGAAGCTGAATGACCGGCGAGACGAAGGGGCGGTCGTGTCCGCGCAGATGGGCTGGCAAGGCGGCCTCGGCCTCCTTCAGCGGCTTGCTGGTGATCGCGCCAAGCAGGGTCACGTCGGTGGCCGCGATTTTCGCCCAGGTCTCCGGCGGCACCGTATCGCCCTCGGCCACCCAGCATTTCCAGCCGATCTCGCCATAGGAGAGATCCACCGGAACGCCGGCGGCCTCGAAGACCGGCGTGGCCGCGGCCGTCACCTCCGAGCCGATCCCGTCTCCCGGCAGAACGCAGATGCGCAGCGGCCGGTTGCCGGTCGTCTCGCCCGGGCGTTGTTCCGGGTGTGGTTCCGGGCGTTGTCGCGCCAGATCATGGATGTTGGTCATCGACTGTTCTCCTGTGTCCGGCATGTGCCGGATCCGGTCTCATGCGGGGGCGGCGGCGCTTTCGGACCGCGCGGGAGATGCGGAAACCGCCGGACGCGGGGCGACGAGGCCGACCCCGTCGCGGCGCTCGCTGTCGCGTTGTTCGTGAAGCTCTTTCAGCGCCTCGAATCGAACTTCGGGCCGGGCTTCGGGCCGCGCGCGCCGGGCAGGCTGGCTCGCCGCGACCTTGGCCACCGCGTCGATGGAGAGGTTGTAGGCGCCCGTCATCACGTCGATGAGCGGGTGCGGCTTGGCGTTTTCGGGAACCTCGCGCGCGGCGAAACTGGAGAGTTCGAGCGCCTTCACCAGGTCGTAGGTATGGTTGCGGCCGATCCGGTCGAGATAGGCGATGAACATCGCCAGATGGAGATTGCCCGCCCCCTTGCCCATGCCGTTGATGGCGGTGTCGATGTATTCCGCCCCGGCGGCGCTCGCCGCGATCGCGTTCGAGAGCGCCAGCGAGAGGTTGTTGTGGGCGTGAAACCCGAGCGGGACGGCAACCGACAGGGCGAGGTCGCCGATCAGGCGCTCCACGTCGGCCGGGATCATCGCGCCGTTGGAATCGGCGATGCAGATGAGGTCGGCGCCCGCCTCCTCCGCCAGAACCGCCATGCGGATGATGGTCGATCGCGGCAGTTCGGTCGCCCGGGTCACGTTCGCGCTGACCGCCATGCCGGCGGCCCTGGCGTCCGCGATCGTCGCAAGGCCCGCGTCAAGCTGGTCGGGCCGCAGGCAGACGCGGATCACGTCGATGCCCTGGGCGGCGAGCGCGAACAGGTCCTGGCGCGTCACGTTGAGCGGGTGCACCATGACGCAGAGTTTCGTCGCCGCTCCGCCTTTTGGCGCGGCTCCGGGTCTGGCCGAAGCGCCAGCGGCGCAAAGCAGTGCCGCAATATAGCCGTCGTCGACCCGGCTCGTCAGCCCGTGCTCGGGCCGGCGGACGAACGAGCCGTTGCAATAGCCGATTTCCACGAAATCGACGCCCGTCGCCGCAAGGCCTTGGACGATCCTGACCGCGCACTCCTTGGAGAAATCGAAATTGTTCCGATAACCGCCGTCGCGCAGCGTCACGTCGAGAATCCGCAATGGTTTCATCGTACAAACTCCCATCGATGCCGCGACATGGTCGCGGGCTGAAGCGTCTGGCTGTGGTGATGGCCGCTCACGGCCCCGCGTGGGAGGCGGAAACGGAGGACGCCTCCGCCTCCGCGCGCCGCGTGCGGTCCTGCCGATGTTCGGGCCGATGTTCGGGCCGATGTTCGGGCCGGTGCTCGGGCCGGTGCTCGGGGGCACGGTCGGCGGCCTGCACGCACCGTACGTAGCGCCCGTCGAGATAGACCAGGGGATCGTTTCCGGCGGCTGCGATGCGTGTCGCAAGCACGTCGCCCACGAAAATCGAATGCGTCGCGTAGGTGAAATGCGCCGCCAGCCGGCAGTCGAAGGCGGCAAGCGCCCCCTTGAGCATCGGGGCCCCATTCCCGTCGATCTGCCAGCGCGGATCCCAGCGCGGATCGTCGAACCGCTGCTCGCGGAAACTCTCGTCGGCGAACCGTTGCGCCAGCCAGGCATCCTCGTGCAGGAGGACGTTCACCGCGAACCGTTGCGCCGCGGCGAAACTGTCGTGGCTGCGCGAGGTGTGGCCGACGCAGACGATGAGCGAGGGCGGTTCGAGAGACAGCGAACTGACGGACGTCGCAATCAGTCCCGTCGGGCGGGCCGCGCCCGACGGCGCGGCGCTGTCAGCAGGATGACCGGGAGCCGGACGACCGGGCGCGCTGGCGAGGTCCCATGTGGTGACGATCGACACGCCGGCCGCGAGGCGTCTCATCCCGCGCTTGAATGCGTCGGCGTCATGGCCGAACGCGCCGGGTTCGTTTCGGGATTTGGCGGGAGTGGTCATGATGCACCTCCCCGCCGCGGGATTTCTGCCTGAGAAGAACTAAGCTCAATGGTGTGGCCGACAAAGGCCGGATCAAATGATGCAGTCATAGAGAACCCCTTTGAAATGACAGGTTCTCCTCCCTCCGGATCGCGGCGTTATATATCTGCCGCGTTGCAGCAAAAGCATGGTATCCGACGTATCTCGGAAATAAAACTGCCCCTACGTCCACTATGCGCGGACACGGAAGTCCCGAAAAAGTTGGGCGGGCGCACTGAATACATGCATGTACGTCGGACGTCCTTTTATATATTTATCAATAGGCGGAACCGGAGAGGACGGTCGCCGGGCTTTGCGCGGCGATTGCGACCTCTGCGAACAGGTTTTCCGCCACGAGGAAATCGATGAACGCCCTGACGCGCGGCGAGGCGTGCCGGCTGGAGGGCCAGAGCACGCGAAACACGCCTTCGTGGTGGACGTGGGGCCGCAGGACCTGCCGCATTCGCCCCTGCGCGATCGCGTCCCGGACCGCGAAATCGGGAAGGCAGGCGATGCCGCGCCCTTCCAGCGCCAGGTCCATCAGCGCCTCGATGTTGTTGCACACGATCGTCGTGGGCAAGGTGAGACCCGCATCGACGCCGGTCAGCGGCCAGTCCTCCATCTTGCCCGAATGCAGGTAGCGGTGGCGCAACAGGGAGTGGTTCGCCAGATCGCAGGGGCCGGCGGGCTCGCCGCGGGCCGCGAGGTAGCCGGCGGAGGCGACCAGCATCATCGTGTAGCTGCCGAGACGGCGCGAGGTGAGCAGCGAATCCTGCAGGTCCCCCGTGCGGATCGCCACGTCGAAGCCCTCGTTGACGATGTCCACCAGCCGATCGGTGAAATCGAGTTCGAGCTCGACGTTCGGGTGCGCCTCGCTAAAGCGGCCGAGGGAGGGAAGAAGCAGCTTGTGAACAAGGGGCATCGTGATCTTGAGAACCCCCTTCGGCTCCGTCGACCGGCTCGCCAATTCCGTTTCGATCGCCTCCAGCTCACAGAAGATCCGCCGGCATCGCTCCAGCAGCAGGCGGCCCTCGTCGGTCAGGCTGAGGCTGCGGGTGGTGCGCCGGAACAGCGAGACGCCGAGATTTTCCTCCAGCCGGCCGATGCCCTTGCCGACCGCGGAGGGCGAAATCCCGAGCTGGCGCCCCGCGGCCACGAAACTGCCCGACTCCACAACCTGAATGAATAATGCAAAACGCGACAGACTTTCCACGGCAATATCTCCCTCTTCACCTCCCCGTCCTGATGAATCCGGGCTCTTAGGCGTCCCGGTTTTATTGACATTTCGGTCCATAGATTCCGGACAAGCTCGCGACTTGTCTCTTGCTCTACGTTTGTAGAAAATTGAACAAGTAAATACCGGTGATCTTTATTTGTTCAAACCGCCTTTTTCTGTGGCACGCGCGCCGCGTCCGGGCCTGCCCGAGGGGCCCGGCGCCCGCGCGATGCGAACCGAGCCGAGGATCTCAGATCTTGCTTGCGAACATCCACGCCCGCAACCGGCCCGGCCGGGCCGGGGAGACGGCGGAGCTCTCGTCCGCTCCGCTCCCGGCGCCGCTTTCCGCCGCGCGCTTCATCGATGTGCACTATCACGCCGATCCCGACGCCTATGTGCGCCGTCACGGCGCGCTGGAGGCGGGCGGGCTCTATGCCGAATACGGCGGCTGGGTCGTGCTGAAGAACCATCTGGGCTGCACGGCGGCGCAAAGCGTGGAGGCCCGGCGCGCGGGCCTGCCGCTGTCCGGTTCGCTGGTCCTGAACGAAATCGCCGGCGGGATCGACTGGCGGGTGGTGGAGCGCTCGCTGTGCCAGGCCGGGTGCCAGAGGGGGGGCCAGAGGGGGGGGCAGACTGGGCAGCAGACGGGGGCGGGCGAGGCCCGTTTCATCGTCCACCTGCCCACGGTCACCGGCCATCCGCACAGAAGCCGCCTGTCGCGCGAGCCCGCGAACCCGATCCTCAGCCGTGCTCCGATCCGGCCCTTGCGGGTTTCCGGCGAGGACGGCGCGCTTCTGCCAGAAACGCTGGACGTGATGCGCCTTTGCCGGGATCATCCGTTGGTGCTGTCCACCGGCCATGCGGACAAGGAGGACGTTTATCGTCTGATAGATGCGGCGCTGGCGCTCGGCGTGCCGAGGCTGATGTTGAACCAGCCCGCCAGTCCCATGACGGGATTTTCCGCGCGCGAGCTGATCGAACTCGGCGCGGAACCTTCGCTCTATATCGAGCAATGCGCGCTGACCTACCTGCTCGGCTACCAGAGCGAGGAGGATTTCGGCGCGGCCCTGACCGGCATTTCCAACCTCGTCTACAGCTCCGATCTCGGCCAGCCCAGCCAGCCCGATATAGAGGAATGGCTGGCGCTCACTGAGGTCTGGTTCCGCAAGTTCGGCCTGACGGACGAGCGGATAGACGAAATCACGCGCGCCAATCCCCTCGCGATGCTCACCTAAGGCGGAAAGGAACACACGATGCAGCCCAATCTCTCAAAGGACGACAGGATCGAAGCCGGGGACGTGGTCCTCGTGAACGTGGTGCAGGTCGAGCCCGGCAGGCAGGACCTGGCGCTTGATGTGCTCAGGGACACGGTTCGCTACGTCGCGCGGAGCTACGAGACGTTCTGCTGGAGCCGGCTTTACCGGAGCCTCGACGGGGCGACGGTGATCAACCAGGCCCTGTGGAAGAGCCGGGACGAATTCGAAACGCTCTTTTCCGACGAGGAATTCCTCAAGCGGTACAACGGGCTCAGGGAGGCGGGCACGTGGGAGTACCACCTCTATGAGCTCAGTGACCTGATCCTGCCCGAACAGGACACGGTGCCGTCCGGCGCGCTGGTCGACTGACCCTCCTCCCAAGGTATGATACGGTTTAATGTATCAGACATGCTATTTGATCATTATATTATATCATTTGCCTTGACGATCCGTGACGATGCACGTAGATACAGTATCCTGATAATTCGATCTCTGTGATTACGGATCCTGTATCATGTCCTACCAGAGCGAGCGCCTGATCGCCCAGGCCCGGGCGGCCCGCACGGCCGCCGGGGTGAGCCAGCGGGCGCTTGCGGAGCGCTCCGGCCTGACGCAGAGCCATATTTCCCAGATCGAGACCGGCCGGATGGAGCCGGGGCTGTCGAGCTTCATCGACATGACCCGCGCGCTCGATCTGGAGCTGGTGCTGGTGCCGAAAAAGCTCGTGCCGGGGGTCGCCGGCCTCGTCAGGAGCCAGGCGGCGGAGGCTGTGCCACGGCCCGCCTATTCGCTCGACGACGGGGACGACGATGCCTGACGTCGCCGTTCTCGACGTGCGGCTTCACGGCCGTCCCATCGGCACGCTGACGCACCTGCAGGGCGAGCGCTCGATCTTCGCCTTCAACGAGGACTATGTCGAGGACGCCGCGCGCCCGACGCTGAGCCTGTCGTTCAAGGACGATCTCGGCGGGCTGATCACCGACATCCGCCCGACGCGGCGGGTCGTGCCGCCGTTCTTCTCCAACCTGCTGCCGGAGGGCCACCTGCGGCGCTATCTGGCCGAGCGCGCGGGGGTGAATGCGCAGCGCGAATTCTTCCTGCTGTGGGTTCTGGGCCTCGACCTGCCCGGCGCGCTGTCGATCCATCCGGCGGCCGGCGAGGCGCTTCCCCCCGGCGCGGATACGGATGCGCCGGACGCGGCGCGCACCAATGCCCTGCGGTTTTCTCTGGCCGGGGTGCAGCTCAAGTTCTCCGCGCTGGAGAATGCCGGCAGGCGCGGCGGGCTGACCATTCCGGCGGAGGGCGTCGGCGGCTCCTGGATCGTGAAGCTACCCTCCCAGCAGTTTTCCGGCGTTCCGGAAAACGAGTTCTCGATGATGACGCTGGCCGGGCTGCTCGGCATGGAGGTGCCAGTCATCGATCTCGTCGATCTCGATGCGATCGCCGGCATTCCCGAAGGGATCGGCGAGCTGAAGGGGCGTGCGCTCGCCGTCCGCCGCTTCGACCGCACCGGCGAGGGGCCGGTTCACACCGAGGATTTCGCGCAGGTCTTCGGGGTCTTTCCGGAGGAGAAATACAGGAGCGCGAGCTACGCCAACATCGCCCGCGTGATCGGTATCGAGGCGGGGGCTGCCGGCGTTGCGGAATTCATCCGCCGGCTGGTGTTCAGCGCGCTTGTCGGCAACGGCGACATGCACCTCAAGAACTGGTCGCTGATCTATCCCGACCGGCGCACGCCAGCCCTTGCCCCGGCCTACGATCTGGTCTCCACCATCGCCTATATCCCCGGCGAGGACACGGCCGCCCTCAATTTCTCGCGGACGAAGAAGATGGCCGGGCTGGACGTCGACGAACTGCGCCATCTGGCGGCCCGGGCGCGGGTTCCCGAAAAGCTCGTCATCGATACCGCGGCGGAAACCGTGCAGCGGTTCCGCGAGGTCTGGGAGCGCGAGAAGCGGAACCTTCCGCTTGCCGGCGCGGTCGTGAAGGCGATTGACGCCCACGCCCCGACCGTGCCGCTTCACAACGAACTCACGTAGCGCGGTTCGCGGCGGGACGGGCGCAAGTGGCCACCGCTCTTGCGAGCGGTCCATCCTTCGCGACGGCCGTGTCAGACCTCCTCAGAGCCCGGCCCGAAAATGGTATCGGGTTATGCGCTTTCGTGCCATTTTCCTCATTCCCCTCCTCCGTCATTGCCCGGCGAAGTCCGGGCAATCCATTGCCAGCCGCAGCATTCGGGGCACGCGCTGGATCACCCGGACTTCGCCGGGTGATGACGATAGAGGGGTATGAAAGGAGGGAGAGGTATGAAGGCGCATAGAATTCGCGGGCGAAGAACCAACTACCATTTCCGGGCCGCATCTCTCCCCTCGCGCCTTCCCCCTTCCCTCCCTTCGCCCTCTCCCTCTACTGCTCGAGGTCCGCCAGCAGCTTCACCAGCCAGTCCACGAACACGCGCACCTTGTTGGAGAGATGCCGGTTGGGCGGATAGACGATGTAAAGCGGAAGACTTTCCGTGTTCCATTCGCTCAGCACGGGCACCAGGTCGCCGCGGGCAAACTCTTCCGCCGCCATGAAGCGGGGGATCTGGGCGATGCCGTGGCCGATGAGGGCGGCGGTGACGTAGCTGCGGCCGTCATTGACGGAGAAGCGGGACCGGCCGTCGATCTCCAGCTCCTCGTCGCCCTTGCGAAAGGTCAGCGGATAGCACTCGCCGGTCTGGGCGGAGAAATAGCGTACGCACCAGTGGCCGGTTTCCAGATCGCGCGGGTGAGCCGGCTGGCCGAACCGCTCCAGATAGGGGCGCGCGGCGCAGGTGATCATCTTCACCTCCGCGACGCGGCGCGCGATCAGCGACTGGTCGCCCGGCGTGCCGCCGCGCAGGGCGCAGTCCACGTTCTCCACCAGATAGTCGACGGTGCGGTCGCCGACGCCCAGATCGATGCTGATCTCGGGATATTTCATGGCGAAGTCGCACAGGGCGGGAATGACGATCCAGTCGGCGAGCGCGCCCGACATCTCCACCCGCAGGCGGCCGCTGGGGTTCGCCTGGGCATGGGCGAGGGTGCTGTCCAGCTCGTCGACCTCGGCCACGATGCGGGCGGCCCGTTCGTAGTAGAGCGCCCCGTCCGTCGTCACGATCACCCGCCGGGTGGTGCGGTTGAGCAGCTTGGTCTGCAGATGCGCCTCAAGGCTCTGGATGAGGTTGGTCACCGTGGCCCGGGGAATGCGCAAGGCTTCGGAAGCGCGGGAGAAATTGCCCGTCTCCACCACCCGGAGAAAGGCGCGCATGGCGGATAGCTGGTCCATCTCGCAGGAGCTCCGATAGAGTGCACTGCGATATTATTCGAAATTTCGAACAGTGTAACCAGAAATTACCGTCTTATTCCGAGATAGGAACAACAATAGGTATTGGAGCACGAGAGGCGCGCATTCGGGGGTGAACTCTGGCGTGCCATTGGCCATATTCGGGAGCATTCGTGAATGGCCCCGGCGCTCACCGGGGGGTGAAACGGAACGGAACGATTATGGTGCAGATCAAGGACATGACGTTCGACAAGGCGGGCATCGGCCCGGTCTCGGCGCGCGTCTTTCAGGGTGCGGAATACGAGAAGTCGCCGCCGGTCCTGCTCTATTTTCATTCCGGCGCCTTCCTGGAAGAGGGGCGCAAGGACAGCGAGGTTGCCGAGACGCTGGCGGGGCGCGGCACCATCGTGGTGATGCCGGACTACAACGCGCCGCTTGGCGCGGTCTTCCCCAAGCCGCTGGAGACCGGTTTCTCGCTCTTCAGCTACCTGGCGAAGAAGCGCGCCGGGCTTGGCAACCGCAACTCGCTGCTGCTGGTCGGCGGCACCGAGGCCGGCGGCAATCTGGCGGCGGCCGTGGCGCTGAAGGCGCGCGACCATTATGCCGACGAGCTCGACGGACAGGTCCTGCTGTCGCCGCTGCTCGACCCTTTCATGGGCTCGGCCTCCATCCGCAAGGCGGGTGCCATCGGCATGCGCGCGCGCTGGTCGGAGGGCTGGAGCCACTATCTGAGCGGCGGCGTCTGCCACCCTTACGCGGCGCCGTGTCTGTGTTCGCGGCTGGCGCGGCTGGCGCCCGCGCTCATCGTCACCGCCGAGGACGACCCGCTCCTCGACGAGACGCTTTCCTATGCAGCCCGCCTGGAAGAAGCGGGCGTCGAGGTCAAACGGCACGTTCTTCCCGCGAGGACGGGCTGGCCGTCGGTTTACGGCGGCACGGGCGAGGAAACGTCAAGCTGGCAGGACGCCCTCAACGGACGGTTTGAAGAATTCGTCAGGGCGCTCGGAATGCACTGAGTTGCGATTGAAGATCAGATGACACCGAAACCCAGATGATCGGGGCAGGCCTCGTGCGGGCCTGAAGGAGAGATCAAATGACATCGAGAAAGACACGCTGGGCCCTTGCGGGCGCCGGCCTGGGGCTTGCTGTGTCCGTTTCGGCCGCCGCCCTGTTCATGGATATGCCGATCGCCACGGTCGCGACCGCCGCCGATACGACTTCCGAGACGCCTGGCGATAAGACTGGCGCGCCGCCCGCCGTGCCGGTCACGGTGGCGGAAGTGGCGAGCCGCGACATCACCTTGTGGGACGAGTTCTCCGGACGGCTGGAGGCGGTCGACCGGGTGCAGGTGCGCTCCCGCGTCGCCGGAGCCATCCAGTCGGTGGACTTCCGCGAGGGCGCGCTGGTCAAGGCGGGCGATCTCCTGTTCACCATCGATCCCGCGCCTTTCGAGGCGGCGGTCGCCCAGCGGGAAGGACAGGTCGCCCAGGCCCAGGCCCAGCGCGATCTCGCCCGGCTGGAACTGGAGCGCAGCGAGAAGCTGATCCAGACCCGCGCCATTTCCCAAAGCGCTCTCGACCAGCGTCGCAGCGCCTTCGTGGAGGCACAGGCCAATCTGCGCACCGCCACGGCCGCGCTGCGCTCCGCAAAGCTGGAACTCGATTACACGAAGGTCCGTGCGCCGGTCGCCGGCCGGGCCGGCCGGGTGGAGATCACCCAGGGCAACCTCGTGGCGGCCGGTTCCGCTTCGCCGGCGCTGACCACGCTCGTCTCCGTCGATCCGATCTATGCAAGCTTCAGCGTGCCGGAGGAGATCGTGACCCGGGCACTGGCCGAACTGCCGGCCTCCGACGCCGCGCTGCCGCCGCTCGACCGGATCCCCGTGGAGATCGAGACGCTCGCCGGATCCGATCCGATCAGGGGCCGGTTGCAGCTCGTCGACAACCAGGTGGATGCGGCAAGCGGCACCATCGCGGTGAGGGCCGTCTTCGCCAATCCCGGCGGGCGGCTGATCCCGGGCCAGTTCGTGCGCATCCGCATGGGCACGCCGAAGCCGGAGAACCGGATCCTGATCAGCGAACGGGCCATCGGCACGGATCAGGACAAGAAGTTCGTCTTTGTCGTCGGCGACGGCAACAAGATCGACTACCGGCCGGTTCATCTGGGCCGCAGCGCGGAAGGCAAGCGCATCGTGGAAAGCGGCCTGACCTCGGGCGAGCGCATCGTGGTCAACGGCCTGCAGCGCGTCCGCCCCGGCGCGGTCGTCGATCCGCAGATGCAGAACGACGTTGCTGCAGCGAAGTAGGGCTGCAGCGAAGTAGGGACTGAGCGGCCTTCGTATCCGCGAGAGCCTGAAACCGCTCACCCGCCGCGAGAGGCGCGTTTCTTCAAAAAACGACATGCACCGGCCGCCCACGGGCGGCCGGACGAACCTCCTTTGTCCGAAATCACGAGCTTCAAGATCCTCCGGGAAGGGCGCTTGCCATGAATATCTCCAGGTTTTTCATCGACCGCCCGGTCTTTGCCGGGGTGCTGTCGGTTCTCATTCTCGTCGCCGGCCTGATCGGCCTGCGCTCCCTGCCGATTTCCGAATATCCGGAGGTGGTGCCGCCCTCCATCGTCGTGCGCGCGACCTATCCCGGCGCCAATCCGAAGGTGATCGCGGAAACCGTCGCCACGCCGCTGGAAGAGCAGATCAACGGCGTGGAAGGCCTGCTCTACATGTCGAGCCAGGCAACCTCCGACGGCGTCATGACGCTGACGGTGACGTTTGCGCTCGGCACCGATCCCGACCAGGCCCAGCAACTGGTGCAGAACCGCGTCTCCCAGGCCGAGCCGCGTCTGCCGGAAGAGGTGCGCAGCCTCGGCGTCACCACGGTCAAGAGTTCGCCCGACCTGATGATGGTGGTGAACCTGACCTCGCCCGACGACCGCTACGACATCACCTACCTGCGCAACTACGCGGTCTTGAACATCAAGGACCGGCTCGCCCGCATCGACGGCGTTGGCCAGGTGCAGGTGTTCGGCTCCGGCGACTATTCCATGCGCGTGTGGGTCGATCCGCAGAAGGCGGCGCAGCACAAGCTGGCGGCCAGCGACATCACCGCCGCCATCCGCCAGCAGAACGTGCAGGCGGCGGCCGGCATCATCGGCGCCTCGCCGAGCGTCGACGGGGTCGACGTGCAGCTCAGCGTCAACGCGCAAGGCCGCCTGCAGACGCCAGAGGAATTCGGCAACATCATCGTCAGCACCGGCGAGAACGGCGAGGTCACGCGCCTGCGCGACGTCGCCCGCATCGAGCTGGGCGCGGCCGACTATTCGCTGCGCTCGCTGCTCGACGGCAAGCCGGCGGTCGCGATCCCGGTGTTCCAGGCGCCGGGCTCCAACGCCATCGCCATTTCCGATGCGGTGGTGGCGACCATGAACGACTTGCAGAGCGCGATGCCCCAGGGCGTCGAGTACAGGATCGTCTACGACACCACCAAGTTCGTCCGCTCCTCCATCGAGAAGGTGGTGGACACGCTGCTGGAAGCCATCGCGCTGGTGGTGATCGTCGTCATCCTGTTTCTGCAGACGTGGCGCGCCTCGATCATTCCGCTGATCGCGGTTCCCGTCTCCATCATCGGCACCTTCGCGGTGATGTACGTCTTCGGCTTTTCCATCAACGCGCTCAGCCTGTTCGGGCTGGTGCTGGCCATCGGCATCGTCGTCGACGACGCCATCGTCGTGGTGGAGAACGTGGAGCGCAACATCGAGGGGGGGCTTAGCCCGCGCCAGGCCACCTACCGGGCGATGAAGGAGGTCTCCGGGCCGATCGTCGCGATCGCGCTGGTGCTGGTCGCGGTGTTCGTGCCGCTCGCCTTCATCTCAGGTCTGTCGGGCCAGTTCTACCGCCAGTTCGCGCTGACGATCGCGATCTCCACGGTGATCTCGGCGATCAACTCGCTGACCCTGTCGCCGGCGCTGGCGGCGCTGCTTCTGAAGGGCCACAACGCGCCACGGGACAGGCTGACCCGGATCATGGATCTGGCTTTCGGCTGGTTCTTCCGCGGCTTCAATCGTGCCTTCGGCGCCGGCTCCCATGCCTATAGTCGCGGCGTCGGCTCCCTGCTGTCGCGCAAGAGCGTGGTCATGGCGATCTATCTGGCGCTCGCAGGCGCGACCTGGGGCCTCTTCACCGCCGTGCCCGGCGGCTTCGTGCCGGCGCAGGACAAGCAGTACCTGATCGGTTTCGCCCAGCTTCCCGACGCCGCCACCCTCGACCGGACGGAGGACGTCATCAAGCGCATGAGCGACATCGCCATGGCGCAGCCGGGCGTGGAACACGCGATCGCCTTCCCGGGCCTGTCGATCAACGGCTTCACCAATTCCTCCAACGCCGGCATCGTTTTCGCCACGCTGACGGATTTCGAGGAGCGGCGGAGCCCGGAGCTTTCCGGCGACGCCATCGCCATGCAGCTCAACGGCAAGTTCGCCGCCATTCAGGACGCCTTCATCGCCATGTTCTCGCCCCCGCCCGTGCAGGGGCTGGGCACGACCGGCGGCTTCAAGCTGCAGATCGAGGATCGTGCCGGGCGCGGCTATCAGGCGCTTGATGCGGCCAACAAGGCGTTTCTGGCGAAGGCCTACCAGGCGCCGGAACTGGCGGGGCTGTTCTCCAGCTTCCAGATCAATGTGCCGCAGCTTTACGCCGATCTCGACCGCACCCGGGCCGAACAGCTCGGCGTGTCGGTGACGGACGTGTTCGAGACGCTGCAGATCTATCTGGGCTCGCTCTATGTCAACGACTTCAACGCCTTCGGCCGCACCTACAGCGTGCGGGTGCAGGCGGACGCGAAGTTCCGGGCGCGGCCGGAGGATATCGGCCGGCTTGAGGTGCGCTCCTCGTCGGGGCGGATGATCCCGCTGTCGGCGCTGATGAAGGTGGAGGCCACCACGGGGCCGGAGCGGGCGACGCGCTACAACGGCTTCCTCGCCGCCGACATCAACGGCGGACCGGCGCCGGGCTACTCCTCCGGCCAGGCGCAGGCGGCGGTGGAGCGGATCGCGGCCGAAACCCTGCCCAAGGGCATCGGTTTCGAATGGACCGACCTCACCTACCAGCAGATCCTCGCCGGCAGTTCGGGCATGATCGTCTTCCCGCTGGCGCTGCTGCTGGTCTATCTGGTGCTGGCCGCGCAATACGAGAGCCTGGCGCTTCCCGTCGCCATCATCATGATCGTGCCGATGGGCGTGCTGGCGGCGCTCACCGGGGTGTGGTTGACCGGCGGCGACAACAACATCTTCACCCAGATCGGCCTTGTGGTGCTGGTGGGATTGTCGGCGAAGAACGCGATCCTGATCGTGGAATTCGCGCGCGAGCTGGAATTCGAGGGCCTAAGCCCGGTTCGCGCCGCGGTGGAGGCAAGCCGGTTGCGCCTGCGTCCGATCCTGATGACGTCGCTGGCCTTCATCATGGGCGTTGTGCCGCTGGTGCTGTCGACCGGCGCGGGCGCGGAAATGCGCATCGCCATGGGCGTTGCGGTCTTCTCCGGCATGATCGGCGTGACGTTCTTCGGCATCTTCATGACGCCGGTCTTCTACGTGCTGGTGCGCAGGCTTGCCGGCAACCGGCCGCTGGTCCAGCACAAGGAAGCGCCGGTGGAGGCATGAAGCATCAGAGCGTGTCACTGTGCGCCCCGAACCTCATTCCGGTGCGGGCAGCGACACGCGCACTTCCACGCCGCCCGAGCGGGCCGGCACGGGCGAGTTCAGCACCAGCGAGGCTTCGGCGCGCTCGACGATGGCCTTCACGATCGCCAGACCGAGACCGCTGCCCGCCGCCTTGCCGTTGGCGCGCACGAAGCGGGCGGTCAGGCGTTCCAGTTCCTGCGGGGGAATGACGGTTCCGCTGTTCGTGACGGTCAGCGTCGCCGGGGCGCTCAGGCTCACGGCCACCTCCCGCGTCGCGTCGCCGTGCTTCAGCGCATTCTCGATCAGGTTGCGACAGAGGATGCCGAAGGCGTCCGGGTCGATATCGGACAGGACCGGCGCGTCCGGCATCTCGAGGTCGATACGGCCTGCGGCGTCGCACCTCTCGAAATCGTCCACGATGATGCGCAGGATCGGGCGCAGGTCGGCGGCGACGCCCGTGCGGATGCGTGCACCTTCGGCCCGCGCCAGCTGCATCAGCTTTTCCGCAAGGCGGTTCAGCCGTTTCAATGTGGTCTCGATATCGCGGGCCCGCGACAGGACCCGGGCGTCGTCGGTCTCGGTCTGAAGGCGCTGCGCCTGGGCGATGGCGCCGGCCACGGGCGTGCGCAACTCGTGCGCGGCATTCGCCGCAAAGCTTCTCTCCGCCTCGAAGGCCGCGCCCAGGCGCGACAACAGCGCATTGATGCTGCCGACGATCGGGGCCAGTTCGCTGGGCAGGCCCTTGTCGGTGAGCGGGGCGAGCTTGTGGGCGCTGCGCTGGCCCAGATCGTCGCGCAATTGCCGCATGGGCGAGAGAGAGCGGCGCACCACCAGAAAGATGGCGGCAAAGCTCAGCGGGATCACGAGCACGAGCGGCAGGCTCAGGCTGAGCGCGATGTCGCCGATGACCATGGTGCGGCGCGAGCGGGGTTCGGAGACGACGATCGTCAGGACCCGGTCGCCGCTATGCGCACGATCGTAGAACAGGGTCCGGGTGTCGGTGCGCACGAAGCCGGTGTGATCGAACGGCGGGAAATCCTCTTCCTCGGCATCCTCGGAGGCCAGCAACACCTGGCCCGTCTGGTCCACGATCCTGTAGCTGTAATATCCGACATCGACCGCGCGGCGTCCCTCGCCATGGCCTCGGCGCCCGAACCCGAGGTGCTTGCGCTTCCTGCCCAGGCCGCGGCCGTCATGCTCGCCGCGCTCCGCGACGTTCAGCAGCCTGCGGGCCGTGTCGCGCAGCGCGCCGTCGAATTCCATGTCCAGCTCGCCGCGCAGGCGATAGGCGGTGAGCGCGGCGGCGGCAAGCCACAGGGTCATGACCGCGAGGCCGATCGCCAGCGCAAGGCGCAGCTGGAGCGAGCGCGGCGCCCTCATGGATGCCCCGGATTATTGCCCGGCCGATAACCGAGCCGGTAGCCGAGCCCGCGTTCGGTCTCGATCACCGAGTGGCCGAGCTTCTTGCGCAGGCGGCTGACGTGTACCTCGATGGCGTTGCTCTCCACGGTATCGTCGAAACAGTAGAGGTGCTCCTCGAGCTGCCCCTTCGACAGGACCTGTCCCGGCGCCTGGAGGAAGACCTCCAGCAGCGCCCATTCCCGCGCGGTCAGCGTGACCGGCCGGCCGTCGTTGCGGATCGAGCGGGCGGCGATGTCGATCTGGAGCGGGCCGAACTGCATCAACGGGTTCGGATTGCCCGCGTAGCGGCGGGCGACCGAGCCGATGCGCGCGGAAAGCTCCGAAAGGTCGAACGGCTTGACCATGTAGTCGTCGGCGCCCGCGTTCAGCCCCTCGATGCGGTCGGAGACCTGATCGAGCGCGGTCAGGATGATCACCGGCGTGACGCTGCCGCGGGCGCGCATTCTTTTCAGAAACGGAATGCCGCGCCCGTCGGGCAACATGAGGTCGAGCAGCACCAGCTCGAACGGGCTCGCGGCAAGGGCCTCCTCGGCCATGTCCAGCCGGGTCACCCAGTCGGCCGAATGGCCGTCGGCCTTGAGCTGGTCGTGAACCGCAACGCCCAGAACCGTGTCGTCCTCGATCAGCAGAATTCGCATCGCCCGCTCCGCCAGAGTGCAGCTCACCCTAGAGCGCTTTCCGTTCAGACGGAATCGTCTGAACGACAAGAAACCGCTCCAGATCAATACCTTGAGCATATTCCGATCAGATTGCCTCAGTCTGATCGGAATATGCTCTAGTGCGCCCTTTTCCTTACAGAAAGCTGAAGCGTTTTTTGCGCCCCCGTCAGGAAGCGATCAGGCGTGCAGGCGATTTCGGAAGCATCGAATGCTGAAGGAGACGCAACATGCACGCTCTGCCGAAACTCATCCTGGCCGCGCTTTTCGTGGCGCTTCTGATCTCCGCCTCGCGCGCCCAAACCCCGACAATGGCACCCGCGCCGCAAGATCCGGCGTCAAACGGGGCCGCCGTCGCCGCCGACGACAATGCGCCCGAGGCGGCCAGTGCCGCCGACGACAATGCGCCGGTGCCGATCCGGCCGCGCGCTGGCGCACAAGGCGGGCCCCGGGCCGATCAGGCGCAACAGCGCCCCTGCGGCCGGAGCGACCGCGCCATGCGGCACGGTCATCACTACCGCGATCATCACCGGGGCGGCTACCGCGACAGTTACCGCGATAATTACGGGGGCAAGCATCATCGATCCTGGTTCTCCGGGGGCTCCTGGTTCTCCGGAAACGGCCGCAACGAGGGCCGCTACCGTGACGGCGGCGGCTATCGCCAGTGGAAAGACTGCCCCAACGGCGCCGCGAACCCGGCGCGGTCGGGAACCGCCCAGCCGCCGGCCAACGGCCTCTTCAACAAGGGGGCCGCGCCCAAGGCGCAGGTCGACTGACCCACGATCTTTTCCGACAACTGGAGACACGGATACATGAAACGGTTCTTGAGCGTCCTCGCCCTGACGACCGCCCTTACGGCGCCGATCCTGATCGCCCCCGGCCTCGCGACGGCGAAGGACGTGACCTTCACCACGACGCTGAACGATTACGGCGGCGACGGCGCCTACCTCGCCTATTACGTCACCGATGCCCAGGGCGCCTATGTCGGCTCGCTCTGGATGGCCGGCCCGAAAGCCAAATGGTACGAGAGCCTCACCGACTGGTACCGCGCAACCGGCGGCGATGCGGCCGAGGTCAACGGGATCACCGGGGCCAGCGTCGGCGCGGGCAAGACCCTGACGATCAGCTTCGACCTCGCCGACGCGCTGTTCGATGCGGGCTACGAGCTGCACATCGATGCCGCGGTCGAGGACATGCGCGGCAGCCCCTCCGAAATCGTGGTGCCGCTCACCACCGAAGGGGCCGGCAAGCCGGTCCGGGGGCGGACCTATATCGCCAATTTCGCGTACGGCATGTGAGGTCAGGTGCGATGATCCGTCCACTGCATCGCTGGGTCGGGCTCGTCGCCGCCCTGCTGGTCTGCGTCACCGCGCTGAGCGGTGCGGTCCTTTCCCTCTATCCTGCCGCCGAGGCCATCGGAACCGCCGCGACGCCGGCGACCGACGTCGCCACCTTCGCCGCACGCGTGCAGAAGGCCCTGCCGGGCGTGGAACAGATCCGCCGCGCGGCCTCAGGGAAAATCACCGCCTTCACCTATGATGCGGGCGGCGCCGCGCGATGGGTCGTCGATCCCGAAACCGGGGCGGCGAGCGCCCCGGCGGCACCCGCGCCGGGAAAGAAATGGATCACCGATCTGCACCGGGCCTTTCTCGCCGGCGATGCGGGCCGCTTTGCCGCCGCGGCCGTCAGCCTCGCCATGCTGATGCTGACGGTGTCCGGTTTCCTGCTCGCGGCCCGGCGGGTGGGCGGCTGGCGCCGCCTCTTCGGACCTCTGAAGGGCCCCCTGCCGCCGCGCCTGCACCTGGAACTGGCCCGCGTCGCGGGGATCGGCCTGCTGCTGTCCTCGCTCACCGGCCTGTGGCTCTTCGCCGCCACCTTCGGTCTTCTGCCGAAAGGCGGCGGCCTGCCTCCCCTGCCGCCGGTCAGCGGCACGGGCGGCGTCTCCCCCGCCCAACTCGGCGCGTTGAAGGATATTCCCCTGTCGGATCTGCGCGAACTCGTCTTTCCGCGGGCGGGCGACCTGCGCGACGTCTACACGGTCAAGACCGGCGCCGGCACAGGGTATGTCGACCAGGGCACGGGCGCGCTGATGAGCTGGACGGCGCGCACGACGCTGGAGCGGATATCGGACCTCGCCCATCTTCTGCACACCGGCGCGGGCGCGGCCGCCCTCGGGCTGTTCCTCGGGCTGTGCTCGCTGAGCGTGCCGGTGCTGGCGGCGACGGGCCTCTTGCAGCAATCCGGCCGCCTGCGCGGCATCTGCCGGCGCAAGGCCGGCGTGGCGGCGCAGGACGCGGACACGGTCATCCTCGTGGGGTCGGAAGGCGGCACGACATGGACCTTCGCCCGCAAACTGGCCGGGGCGCTGGCACGGGCCGGCGGCCGCCCCCATGTCGCGGCGATGTCGGCCTTCGCGCCCGAGCGCTACACCGGCGCCGAGCGTGTCCTCATCCTCGCCGCGACTTCCGGCGACGGCGATGCCCCGGCTTCGGCCGGCGGTTTCCTCGACCGGCTCGCCGCCCTGCCGGCGCCGCCCGCCGCTCCCCTCGCCGTTCTCGGCTTCGGGGACAGGTCGTTCCCCCGCTACTGCGCCTATGCCAAGCGCGTCGCGGCGGCCGCGCGCAAGGCCGGGTGGCGGGAGCTGATGCCGATGGCCGAGGTCGACCGCCAGTCCGCGAGCGATTTCGCCCGCTGGATCGGGGCGCTCGCGCAGGTTCTCGATATCGCGCTGACGCCGGAGGATGAAACCGGGGCGTCTGGGGCGTCTGGGGCGTCTGGGGCAGCCGGGGCGAGCGGCGCGCCGGAGACGGTCGGCCTGACGCTCGTGTCGCGTCGCGACTATGGCGAGGAGGTGCAGGCGCCGACCGCGATCCTTCGTTTCGCGCTGCCGCGCATGCCGTTGTGGTCGCGCCTGCGCGGGCAGGGTTTCGCCCGCTTCGAGGCCGGCGATCTCATCGGTATCCTGCCTGCCGGCGACCGGCGGCCGCGCTACTACTCGCTCGCCTCCGGCCACCGGGACGGGTTTGTCGAGATCTGCGTGCGCAAGCAGCCCGGCGGCCTGTGCTCGGGCCAGTTGATGGCCCTGCGGCCGGGCGAAACGGTTCCCGCCTTCCTGCGCCGCAACCCCGGCTTTCACCCCGCCGCCGACGACAGGCCGCTGATCCTGATCGGCGCCGGCACGGGCATCGGCCCACTGGCCGGCTTTGCCCGCGCCAACACCGCGCACCGCCCCATACACCTCTATTTCGGGGCGCGTTCCGAGGCCTCCGACCTGCTCTATGGCGAGGATCTGGCCCGCTGGCGGCAGGACGGCCGGCTCGCCTCGCTCGCGACCGCCTTTTCCCGGGACGCCCAGCATGCCTACGTGCAGGACGTCCTGCGCCGCGACGCCGACACGCTGCGCCGGCTGATCGCCGAGGGCGCGCGCATCATGATCTGCGGCGGGCGGGATATGGCCGCCGGCGTCGCCGCCGCCATGGAGGACATTCTGGCCCCCGTGGCGCTCAGTCCCGTGATCCTGAAGGCGCAAGGACGCTATGTCGAAGATGCCTACTAAGCTTGTCCGTCACGCGTTGAGCGGCCCGACCATGGGCGCAAGGTGGTCGGCCATCGTCCATTGTTCGCCGGAATGCGATCCGGCCCCCCTGCGTGCCGCCCTCGCGGCCGCCGTCGGCGAGATCGATCGGCAGATGTCGCCGCGTGCGCCCTCAAGCGATCTGTCGCGGCTGAACCGCGCGGCGCCGGGCGCCTGGGTCGAGGTGCCCGCGCACATGCTGACCGTGCTGGAGGCGGGGCTGGAGATCGGCCGCGCCAGCGATTGCGCCTTCGACATCGGCATGGGCGACGCCGTCGCCGCCTGGGGCTTTTCGGGGCAGGAGGCCGATCCGGACCGCATCTGCGCGGCGCTTGGCGCCCGACGCCGCCCCGCCCACGAGGTGCTGGAGATCGATGGAGGGACCGGCCGCGTGCGCAAGCATGCGCCCATCGCCATCGACCTTTGCGGCATCGCCAAGGGCTACGGCGTCGACCGGCTTGCCGAGACGGCGCGTTCCTTCGGCATCGCGCACGCGCTCCTTGCCATCGACGGCGAGCTTCGCGCGCTCGGCAACCAGCCGGGAGACCAGACGGGCGGGCGGCCCTGGGTCATCGGGGTCGAGCGGCCGGACCCCGATCACCGCGCCGCCCATTCCGTCCTGACGCTCGCCGATGGCTCTGTTGCGACCTCGGGCGACTACAGGCACCGGATCGAGCTGGCGGGCGCGCGTTTCTCGCACATCATGGACCCCGACCGCGGCGCCCCGCTTCTGGCCTCCTCGCAATCGGCGACCGTCGTCGCCGCGACTTGCATGCAGGCCGATGCCTGGGCGACGGCGATGCTGGTTCTCGGCCGGGACAGGGGCCTGAGACTGGCGCGCGATCTCGGTCTTTCCGTGCTGTTCCTTGCGCAAGGCGACGGCCTGCCGGAGGTCTGCGGGGCCGGTCCGGTCTTCGAGCGCGGCGCAGGCGCGGGTCGCGACGGCTTTGTCGCAGCCGCCCCGCTGCTTCAGAACCCGTTCACTGCCTCAAGGTCGGCGTGACGCCCCAGGTGTCCGACAGCATGTAGCCGGTCTGCCAGGGGTCTTCCGGGTCGAGCAGATAGGAATGCTGGCCGGTGATCCAGGCGCGGCCGGTGATCTGGGGGATGATGGTCGTGCGGCCCCCGCGCTCCTGCGCATCGAGGATCGTGCCGACGAAGCGCGATCCGATGATCGAGGCGTGGATCAGTTCGTCGCCGACCTTCATCTGGCCCTTCGCGTGCAGCACCGCCATGCGCGCGGAGGTTCCCGTGCCCGTGGGCGAACGGTCGGAGCGGCCCGGCGACACGATGCAGGTGTTGCGGGTCACCTTGCCGCTGCCCTCGAACGGCATGGCGAACTGCACGATGGAGACGCCGCGCACGTTCGGGAAGTCCGGATGCACGACCTCGAACTGTTCGCGCGCGGCCTTGCGGATCTTCTCGCCGAGAAGGGCGAGATCGCGCGCTTCGTCGGGCCTGATCCCGAAGCCCAGCGCCTTTGCGTCCACGATGGCGAAGAACATCCCGCCATAGGCGATGTCGAGCGGGATCGTGCCGTGGCCCTCGACCTCCAGCGCCCCGTCCAGCACGGAGGCGAAGGCGGGCGCGTTGCGGAAGGTGACGGACTTGCACTTGCCGTCCTCGCAGCGCGCGCTCACCTCGATCACTCCGCCCGGCATGTCGAGCCTGAAGCGCGTCTCCGGCTCCTGCATCGGCACCATGCCGGTCTCCAGCAGAACGGTCGCGACGCAGATCGTGTTGGACCCGGACATCGGCACGTATTCGGTCGGCTCCATGATGATGGCGCCGGCCGCGCAGCCGGGCGTTATCGCCGGCACGATCAGGTTGACATGGCGGGCGACCGATCCCCGCGGTTCGCAGATCAGCAGCCGGCGGATATGGTCGTGATCGCGCTCCATGGCGATCATCCGCTCCATCATCGTGCCACCCTCCGGCGGCAGCACGCCGCCGATGATGACGTCGCCGATCTCGCCTTCCGCATGGCAGCCGACGACGGAAATGTTGATGCGCGAACGCATGGTCCGTTCTCCTGTGTGGGGGGAATGTGAGCCGGCCCGGAGAGGCTGGCCCGAAACTGGTATCGGGTTGTGCACCCCCAATTCTCTCCCCTTCATACCCCTCCGCCGTCATTGCACGGCGCAGTCCGGGCAATCCACTGTCAGCCGCAGTATTTGGGGTACGCGCTGGATCACCCGGACTTCGCCGGGTGATGACGATGGAGGGGCATGAAGGCGCTTAGAATTCGGGGAGAAGAAAGCACACCTGTTTCCGGGCCGGCCTCCGAGGGCTCAGTCGGCCGCATCTTCCGGCAGGAGCGCGGCGGGCATGTTCTGGTAGCAGACCGGACGCAGGAAGCGGCGGATCGACAGGGTTCCGACCGAGGTCGCCCCGAAATTGGTGGAAGCCGGGTACGGCCCGCCGTGGACCATGGCGTCGCAGACCTCCACGCCGGTGGGAAAGCCGTTGGCGAGAACGCGCCCGGCCTTGCGCTCCAGAACCGGCATGAGCCGGCGCGCGAGCGCGACATCCGCGTCGTCCATGTGCAGCGTCGCGGTCAGCTGGCCTTCAAAGCTCATCGCGACCTTGACCATCTCTTCCTCGTCACGGGCCACGACGACGAGGCCGAGCGGGCCGAAGACCTCCTCGCCGAGCACGCGGTTTTCCATCCAGTCCCCGGCCGACACCTTGAACAGGAAGGGCTTTGCCTCGCGCCGGTCGCACATCGAGGTCAGAAGATCCCGCACGCCCGTCTGCGCGCCCATCCGGGCGGCCCCCTTGGCATAGGCCGCGGCGATGCCGTCGGTGAGCATCACCTGCGCGCCCGTTTGTGAGAGCCCTTCACGGGCGACCTCGGCGAAGGCGTCGGCGTCCGCCCCGCCGATCACTACCGCGATCCCCGGATTGGTGCAGAACTGGCCCGCCCCCATGGCGAGCGAGCCGGCCCAGCCCTTGCCGAGCTCGCCGGCGCGTGCGGCGATCGCCTGCGGCAGCATGAACATCGGGTTCACCGATCCGAGCTCGCCGAAGAACGGGATCGGCTCGGGACGCTGCGCGCAAAGATCGTAAAGCGCGCGCCCGCCGGCGAGCGAGCCGGTGAAGCCCACGGCCTTGATCAGCGGATGTGTCACCAGCGCCTGGCCGACCTCGCGCGTGCCGCCCTGCACCAGCGAGAACACGCCCTGCGGCATGCCGCAGGAGACGATCGCGGCAAGGATCGCCTCGGCGACGATCTCGCCGGTGCCGGGGTGGGCATCGTGGCCCTTGACGACGACCGGGCAGCCGGCGGCCAGCGCGGCGGCCGTATCACCACCGGCGGTTGAGAACGCGAGCGGGAAATTCGAGGCGCCGAACACCGCCACCGGGCCGATGGGACGCTGCATCAGGCGCAGGTCGGGGCGCGGCAGCGGCTGGCGGTCCGGCAGCGCGGCGTCATGGCGGCGGTCGAGATAGTCGCCCTTGCGGATATGGTCGGCGAAGAGCCGCAGCTGGCCGGTGGTGCGTCCGCGCTCCCCGTTCAGCCGTGCCTCCGGCAGACCCGTCTCCTGCACGCCGATCTGCGTGATCGCCTCGGCCCGCGCCTCGATCTCGTCGGCGATGGCCTCAAGAAAATCCGCCCGCGCGGCGCGGGAGGTTGCGGAATAGGCCCAGAACGCCTCCTCCGCGGCTCGTGCCGCCTGGTCCACCAGTTCGGCCGTGCCGAGCGAGAACGCATGCGCCGGACCGTGCGCGGGGGCCGACAGGAAGGTCTGATCGGTCCCCGTCCACGTGCCTGCGATCAGATGGTTTCCGTGGGGTTCGAAAGTCATGTGAGTCCCTTCCGGTTGGCGTTTGCGATGAGGGCACCCTGGCCCCCGAAATTCACGTCAATGTGTCGGAATGGCGCGCGGCACGGATGCGAGGAGAAGAAAATACATACGTGAATCCATTGGCTTGGCTTCCAACACAGGCTTGGCGGCGATTTTCTTGTTGCGCTAGATTTTTTCTTATATGAAAATTTATTGCAGTAAAGAAAAAATCACGTCATGTTTGCTCAAGAATCAAACAGAGGGTTCTACCAATGACAAAATTCACCCCCATCAAGAAAATCACGGTCCTCGCGGCCCTGATCGCCGCGACGGGCTTTTCCGGCGCCGCCAGGGCCGACAAGCTTGACGACATCATTTCCTCCGGCACGCTGCGCTGCGCGGTCGTGCTCGACTTCCCGCCGATGGGCATGCGCGACGCGAACAACGAGCCGATCGGCTTCGACGTCGACTACTGCAAGGACCTCGCCAAGGTGCTCGGCGTCGAGGCCGAGATCGTCGAGACGCCCTTCCCCGAGCGCATTCCCGCGCTGATGTCGGGCCGTGTCGACGTCGGCGTCGCCTCGACCTCCGACACGCTGGAGCGTGCCAAGACCGTCGGCTTCTCCATCCCCTACTTCGCGTTCGAGATGGTCGTGACCGCCAACGAGACGTCGGGCATCACCTCGTTCGAGAGCATGAAGGGCCACACCGTCGGCGCCGTCGCCGGCACCTTCGAAGGTATTGCCCTGGAAAAGCAGGTCAAGGCGTGGGGGGAGGGCGAATACCGGCCCTATCAGACCCAGGCGGACGTCTTCCTCGCTTTGAGCCAGGGCCAGCTCGACGCCACCGTCTCCACCTCCACGGTGGCGATGGCGAGCGTGAATTCGGGCAAGTTCGAGGGCATCGCGGTTGTCGGCAAGGCGCCGTTCGACACCGACTATGTCGCTCTGTTCACCAACCGCAACGAATACGGTCTCATCAACTATCTGAACCTGTTCGTGAACCAGCAGATCCGCACCGGCCGCTACGCCGAACTCTACAAGAAGTGGGTCGGCGGCGAGCTTCCCTCCCTGACAATTCCGAACGCCTATCGTTGACAAGACGCCCGAACTGATGGCGGCGCGGGGTCTCCCGCGCCGGCCCGGTTCCGGATCGCCTCCTGAACGCACCAGGCAGGAAACAACAATGTTCGGTTACACCTTTCAGTGGAACCAGGCGCTTGCCCGGCTTCCGAAGATGCTGGACGGTGCCGTGGTGACGATGGAAGTGGCGGTGCTGTCGATGCTGATCGGCATCCTGTGCGCCATCCTCCTGACGCTGCTGCGCCTGTCCGGCTCCCGATCGCTGCGGGCGGTCGCCGCCGGCTGGGTCGAGATCGCCCGCAACACCCCGGCCCTGTTCCAGATCTACATGGCGCATTTCGGCATCGCCAGTTTCGGGATCCATTTCAGCCCCTTCGTCTCGCTCCTGATCGGCATCACCTTCAACAACGCCGGTTATCTCGCGGAAAACTTCCGCGGCGCGCTGAAGGCCATTCCCGATACCCAGATCCGTGCCAGCCGCTCGCTCGGCATGTCGCAGACCCAGGCCTTCCGCTACATCATCGTGCCGCAGATGCTGCGCATCTCGTTCCTGCCGATGACGAACCAGATGGTCTGGGCCGTGCTGATGACCTCGCTCGGCGTGACCGTCGGCATGAATTCCGATCTCTACGGCGTCACCCAGGACCTGAACGCGCTGACCTTCCGCACCTTCGAGCTGTTCGCCATCGCCGCGGTGATCTTCTACATCATCACCAAGATCATCACCCTTGGCGCGCGCCTGATCGCGGCACGCCTGTTCCGCTATTGAGGGGGCGCAGAGCATGTTCGACACCGCGCTTTCCTCAGCCGACCTGATTTTCCTCGCCAAGGGCGCGGGGATGACCATCGTCGTCACCGCGATCTCGGTCGCCATCGGCACCGTCCTCGGCATCGTCTTCGGCGTGATCCGCGTCCAGCTCGGCACCGTCTACGCCGCGCCGCTGACCTTCTTTCTCGACATCTTCCGCTCCGTGCCGCTGCTGATCCAGCTCGTGCTCGCCAACGCGTTCATGGGCATGGTTCTGCGGGTGCAGTTCTCCGGCCTCACGGTGGCCTGCATGGTGCTCTCGCTCTACACCGCCGCCTATTGCGCGGAGATCGTGCGCGGCGGCATCGACGCGGTGCCCACCACCACGCGGCGCGCGGCCCGTTCGCTCGGCATGAGCTGGGGCCAGGACATGCGCCACATCGTGATGCCGCTCGCCACCCGCGTGGCGCTGCCGTCGTGGATCGGGCTGGCGCTCGGCGTCATGAAGGATTCGGCGCTGGTCTATGTGGTGCAGGTGACCGAGTTGCTGAAATCCACACAGATCCTCATCACGCGCCTGCAGGAACCGATGCTCCTGCTCCTCATCTGCGGCGCCTTCTACTTCGTCATCAGCTTCCCGCTTGCCCGGTTCGGCGGGTATCTCGAAAAGAGGTGGTCCAATGATTGAGATCCACGACGTCCACAAATCCTTCGGCAAGCTCGAAGTCCTCAAGGGCATCGAGCTGACCGTCGACAAGGGCGAGGTGGTGACCATCATCGGTGGTTCCGGCTCGGGCAAGTCGACGCTTCTGACCTGCATCAACGGGCTGGAGCCGATCGCCTCCGGCCGGATCGTCGTCGACGGCACCGAGGTGCATGCAAAGTCGACCGACCTCAACAAGCTGCGCCAGAAGATCGGCATCGTGTTCCAGCAGTGGAACGCCTTCCCGCATCTGACCGTTCTGGAAAACGTCACGCTCGCCCCGCGCAAGGTGCTGGGGATGGGCAAGGCGGAGGCCGAGGAGATCGCCAGGACGCAGCTCGCCCATGTCGGGCTGGGCGACAAGCTCGCGACCTATCCCTCGCGCCTGTCCGGCGGCCAGCAGCAGCGCATGGCGATCGCCCGTGCGCTCGCCATGTCGCCCGACTACATGCTGTTCGACGAGGTGACCTCGGCGCTAGATCCGCAGCTTGTGGGCGAGGTTCTGGAAACGCTGAAGATGCTGGCGGAGGAAGGCATGACGATGATCTGCGTCACGCACGAAATGGCCTTCGCCCGGGACGTGTCGAACCGCGTCGCCTATTTTCACAAGGGCGTCATGGCCGAGATCGGCGTGCCGGAGCAGATCTTCGGCGATCCGCAGCACCCCGAAACGAAGAAATTCCTGGCAAGCGTACGCTGAGCGGGCCGCGCCCGAAGGGGGGCGTGCCAGTGCTGTGTCGATGCTGGGCCTGCCGCTGCGGCCGTGCTGTTGACAGGCCCTGCCCGACCGTTTCAAATGCCGGCGATATTTCGATCGGAAGAAACGTGTCGGTCTGATTTTGAAATGCGCCGGTGATTTGTGGCGCGGATGTCTGTTGCGATGAACTTTTCTTTTGCGATGAGCTTGTCTGTTGCGATGAGCTCAATGACCCGAAAATCGGGGACATGAAAATCGGGGCGTTGAAATCGGGCCGACGCATTCGCGCGGACCTGTCGACTTCGGCCGGTCTTCGCGGCCGGCGCCGGAGAAGGCTTGTCCGGAGAACGTTTGTCCGGCCGTTCGAAACAGCGCCATCCGCCGCGGTGGCCCGATCAGGCGGGAGCGAACAGAAGAAATCCTCTGCCGATCCGCATTTTGACAGGAGGGATCCCAACAACACTTTCGGCTTTTTGTTTCCTTGATTGCTATTCGTTTCAAAAAAATTTGGAGAGGACGCGTTCATATGAAGGTATTTCTTGCCGGGCCGTTCAAGGCGCTCGTCGATCCGCAGGAAAAGCGGATGTCCGATCATGGAATGGCGATGTTCGTCCCGCTGATCGATCATTTCGAGACGTTGGGCTGGGAGGTTCATTCGGCTCACCGGCGCGAACAGTGGGGGCGGGAATTCATGACGCCCGACGAATGCACGCGCATCGATTACGACGAGATCGCCAAATGCGACCGGTTCATCGCCTATCCCGGCTTTCCCGCCTCTCCCGGCACGCATGTCGAACTCGGTTGGGCGTCGGCCTTGCAGAAGGACATCACCCTGCTCCTGAAGCGCGGCGTCGAATACGCGTTCCTCGTTCGCGGGCTTCAGACCATCACGCGCGTGCGCACGCTCTTCTATGACGATGCGGTGGAGCCGAAGGCGCTCGAGCAGCTTCTCGTCGAAGCGTAGGTGGCGCCATGACAGACCGATTTGAAACCTTCGACGACATGTATCGTTCGACGATCGCGGGGGTTCTCTCCGCGCCCGAATTCCACAACGCGCCGCGCGGGAACGCGGAAATAGAGGTGCTCGGTTTCTCCGCCGTGCTGCACAACCCGCTGGCGCGGGTGTGCTTCAGTCCCCTGCGGCGCCAGAACATCGTCTTCAATTACGCCGAGGCGCTCTGGTACCTGTCGGGGCGCAACGATCTGGCGTTCATCGAGCGCTATGCGCCGCGCATGAAGCGCTACAGCGCGGATGGGAAAACGCTTCCCGGCACCGGCTACGGGCGCAAGCTGCTGGCCTTCGGGCCGGACCGGATCGACCAGATCGAGCGGGTCATCGACATCCTGGGTAACGACGATCCCGACAGCAAGCGCGCCTTCCTCCAGATCTTCGATGCGAACGAGGATCTCTACCGGCGCAACATCGACGTGTCCTGCACGCTGGGCCTGCAGCTGCTGCTGCGCGACGGCGCGCTGCACATGGTGGCGTTCATGCGCGCCAACGACGCCTATATCGGCTTTCTCAGCGACGTGTTCTCGTTCACGCTCATCCAGGAATACATCGCCCGGCGCCTCGGTGTGTGCGTGGGGCGCTACTACCACCATGTCGGCTCCATCCACATCTACGAGCCCGATCTGGAACGCGCCCGCGCGCTCGCGGCCGAACAGCGGCGGGCGCCCGGCATCGGCTATCCCGAAATGCCGGCGACAAGCCCTGAGACGATCGAGGACGTTCTTTGCGCAGAAGGCGAGATCCGCAAGGGCAACCTCGATCTGGACGACGTGCTGCGGTTTTCCGTCCCCGCCTACTGGCGCGACATTCTCGTGCTGTTCTGGCTGCATGCGCGCAAGCCGGAGGTGAGCGCGCGGGCGCTGGAGGCGCTCCATCCGCTGCACCGGCATCTGTTCACCCAACGGCGCATGGAGGCGGTCAACTGATGGGCGCGACGACCAAGACCAAATGGGACGACAGCACGGTTTCCGACCTGTTCGTCGCCTATGACGATCATGTCGAGGATCTGCTCGGCTATCAGCCGCTGATCGCGGAAATGCTGCGCCGGCTCGGCGGCGATGTCCGCGTGCTCGACTACGGCTGCGGCGGCGCCAAGGTGACCCGGCGCATGCTCGATGCCGGGATCGCGCGGGTGAGCGGCGTCGATCTCTCCGCCGACATGATCGAAAAGGCGAAGGCCCCGGGCCTGCCGGGGGCGGACTTCGCGCGCGTGGAGAGCGGGCGCGTTCCGCACGAGGACGCCAGCTTCGATGCGGCGATCATCTGCTTCGTGCTGATCAACATCGACACCAAGGCGGAGATCGGCGCGATCCTCAAGGAGATCCACCGCGTCCTCAAGCCGGGCGGCCAGCTTTTCGTGCTGGATTCAAACCCGCGCGTGACCGGCGTCCGGTTCAAGACCTTCCAGAGCGGAGAGGCCGGCGTCACCTATGCCGACGGCGCGCTGCGCAAGGTGACGCTTCAGGTGCCCGGCGTCGCGGAACCCTTCGTCATCCACGACAGGCACTGGTCGCAGGAAACCTACGTGGAGCTTATCCGCGAGGCGGGCTTCTTCGGGCCGTCGATCTACGAACTGACCGCCGATGCCATCGCGGCGGAGGCGCGCGAAAGGCTGACGGTCAGCGAGCGCACCCATCCCCCCTTTCTGCGCCTGACGGCCCAAAAGGCTGAGAGCAAGGCGGAGACGCCGCGCTGACCCCTCCCCCCTCCCCTTCACAAGACGCCGGAGGCAGACGACAAGGAGCGAGACTTGGCACGCATTATCCTGAAGAACGGCCTGTTGCTGGCACTGGACGAGGCCGGCACCTATCATCCCGGCGGATCGCTCGTCATCGAGAACGACCGCATCGCCTCGCTGTGGCCGGGCGCACCGGAAATCGAGGCGCGCGCGGACGACCGCGTCATCGACGCGAGCGGCAAGGTGATCATGCCGGGGCTCGTCGATCTCCACTATCACACGGCGATCGGCAAGGGCTTCAACGATCACCTGCCGCTGTGGGAATATCTCGACCAGTGCTGGTATCCGCTGATCCGCGGGCTCGATCCGGAGGCGGCCTACTGGGCGGCGCTGGCGAGCTATTCGGAATCGATCCTGTCCGGGGTGACCACGGTCAACGACATGTACCGGCTGCTGCCGTCGCTGGCGAAGGCGGCGGACGAGATCGGCATGCGTGCCGTGCTCTCCAACGACATCGCGCTCGACGAGCACAATCTCGATACGATGGCGGACAACATCGAGGCGTTCAACACGCTGCACGGGCGAGCCAACGGGCGGATCGCGGTGCGTATCGGCATCGAATGGCTGCCGCTGGCCTCGCCGGAACTGCTGCGCACCG